>NZ_JCANTV010000001.1:0-102192 GCF_059568665.1 Pseudodesulfovibrio halophilus DSM 5663
GCCTCCACAGTGATATCGGCCGCGTCGTTGGTGCCGTTGACGGTAATTTGGAGCGTTTGGGTGCTTTCGCCCCCCGCTCCGTCGGAAACTATGTACTCGACCGAGAATGTTTCGCTCTGGCCCTCGGGAAGATAGTCGTAAGCTGCCGCGTTAACCGTGTAAGTACCATCCTGATTGAGCTCAAGTCCCGTCGGCGCGTTATCCGGGTCGGCAAGACGGAAGGAAAGCTCGTCCTGAGAATTGTCGATGTCTTCGGCGACGAGCCTGCCCGAAACCGAGCCATCCTCCTGCACGGAGGTAGAAGCTGCCTCGGGCACGGGAGCATCGTTAACCGGATTCACGATGACCGAACCGCCTCCATCTACCGAAAAAGCACCGTCACTCACGCTGAACTCAAGATCAAGCTCACCGTTGAAGTCGGCGTCGGGCTCGAAAAGCCATGCGCCTGCAGAAATCTGTGTCAGCGTCCCCCCGGAAACCGATACGGAAGTAACGCTCAACTCCGCCCCCGGATCAGGGTCGGTAACGACGGACAGAATATCCGCCTCGGTGATAACCTTTGAACCGTCTTCATCAAGCTCGACGGTAAGTCCGCCCGAGACACTCGGAGCAGTGACGTTTGTCTCGGCGGCAGCCGCCGCTGCGTCAACACCGGGAACGCCGCCCTCAGCCGCTTCATCTCCCGCGCCATCGGCTCCTGCGGCTCCCACTTCCTGAGGCCCGAGACCGGCAATGCCGCCATAAAGCGACCCGCTGTCATCCGAGTAGACTCCGGCACCACTGCCGCTTCCACCCGCTTCAGCCGCCGTCTCGATATCCTCCTGAGGATCTTCGATGTCCGAGAAGGCAAAAAGATATGCGTTGCCGGGGACCAGCTCTCCGCCGGCGAGTTCGAACACCGGGAACTGTCCCCCCTCATTAAGGAGAATGTAATCCTCAAAAACGATCGTGCCCTCGCCGTCAACACGGATGACAAGGTCGTTCCCGTTGCGTGAGAATACGGCATCAGTGACGTCGAATTCAAAAGAAACAAGCATGTCCGGAGACACGTTGTACGCCTGGGTACGGCCTTCGCCGGGCAGTGCGACCTGCAATCTTTGCATGTTCTGATCAGTTACGGTCTCGGGCATAGGGAAACTCCTTGGGAGTGACGTGTTGACGATCTATAGGTGTAACAGCTTTATTATTACACAGGCACGGCAGTGTCAAACATTATAGAGTCAAACATTCCATGCAGTTATGATGTTTAATCAAATTATAAACAAAAAGACTAACCACCTTAAATACAACAATAAAATCAAAAATCAATAAGAGGCAGTTATTTCCTATAGCAACATGTTTTCAACAGCTCTCTGTTTATAAAAATTGGTTGTATCTTGTGATTATTTCACCGATTAAAAGATTTTTAAGTCCACAATTAGTTGATTTTCCCGACTAATTTTAGATAATAAAAATCATTACTGTTAATAAGCCTGTACACAAAAAGGCTGTGCGCGAGACCCGAACTCAATATTTCTACGAGATGCGAAACGCGGAGGTCGGAAAATTCGATTCGCGCATTGTCAACTTGAAGCGGAGTCCGACAATGCCGGACGAAATATGCCTTTTGGCCGTGTGAAGGGTGCGAGACTGAAGCGGGGTTGGCGCGGTGGTCGGGAAGGTTTAGAAATTCAGAAACCAGTACACAAGAGGAATCATGAAAAGGACGAGGAAACACCAGGCGCCGGTTCTCCTGAGCAGATGCAGCAACTGGACTATCAGCGCGTGGTTCCAGTCACCAGAGCCGCCCATGAGGGGCTTCTGCGTGACCTTCCCGAAATAGGAGGTCGGACCTCCCATGCGGGCGCCCATGCTGATGGCGCACGCGGCCATGGGCCAGCCGGCATTGGGGCTTTCCATGCGCCGTGCCTGCTTCGTGACAGTGCGTATCGTGGCAAAGGGCTTTGAGCCGCCGGAAATCAGCACAAGCAGGAAGGCGCTCAACCTTGCCGGGACATAGTTGAGCGCGTCGTCCAGTCTTGCAGGAAACCGACCGAGGCTCCGAAACCGTTCGTTACGGTATCCCCACATGGAATCAAAAGTGTTCACCGACTTATAGAGCCACAAGCCAACCGGCCCGAGCAGGCACAGGTAGAACAAGGGAGCCACGAAACCGTCGCTGAAGTTCTCGGAGAGCGTTTCCGCCAACGATCGACGCATGTCGGCGGCATCCATATTGGAAGTGTCGCGACTCACCAAATAAGACAGACGCGTACGAGCCCCTTCGATCTCACCGTCATGCAGAAGTTTCTCCACATCGGCCCCTTCGTCCAGAAGACATCGGAGCGCCAGCCCCGAATACGCGAAGTAGACGGCCAGCACAAAACCGATCACCGGAATGGAAATCAAAAGGAAAACCGCTGCCGCGACGAGAGAGCACAGCAGGAGAGTGGCACACGCCCCGGCAACGATGAGCCCTTTTTCCGAACCGACCCTGCCCCTGATGGTCTTTTCGGCCTGGTCGATGGCCCACCCGAGCCCACGAACGGGATGATACAGCCATGCCGGATCTCCCAGCCGGGAATCGGCAAGGTATCCCAGCGCTATGGCAAGGGGGGAAAGCGCGGAAGTGAAGAGGGTTGCAAGCATCATGAAAAAAGCGGGGAAGGCGTCTTCCGCCTTCCCCGCTCGTGACGGCTAGTTTTCGAAATAGGACCGGAGCATGGCGCTGCGGACGGGATGCCGCAGTTTGCGAAGCGCCTTGGCCTCGATCTGCCTGATGCGTTCACGAGTGACATTGAACAGCTTGCCCACTTCCTCAAGCGTATGGTCGGACTTTTCACCGATGCCGAAACGCTTGCGAAGGACCTGTTCCTCACGCGGAGTCAGGTCGGAAAGCACGCTGGCTATCTGCTCGCCGAGCTTGGTGCAGACCACTTCCTCGGCGGGTGCGGCGGCCTTCTTGTCCTCGATGAAATCGCCGAGGCTGGAGTCTTCCTCGTCCCCGATGGGGGTTTCGAGGGAAATGGGTTCCTTGGCGATCTTGAGGACCTTCTTGACCTTGTCGAGCGGGTACTCCATACGTTCCGCGATCTCTTCCGGGGACGGGTCGCGACCGAGTTCCTGCACCAGGTACCGAGAGGTGCGGATGAGCTTGTTGATGGTCTCTATCATGTGCACCGGGATGCGGATCGTGCGGGCCTGGTCCGCGATGGCGCGGGTGATCGCCTGACGGATCCACCAGGTGGCGTAGGTGGAGAACTTGTATCCGCGCTGGTATTCAAACTTGTCCACGGCTTTCATCAGGCCGATGTTGCCTTCCTGAATCAGGTCCAGGAACTGCAGGCCGCGGTTGGTGTACTTCTTGGCAATGGACACCACGAGGCGCAGGTTGGCGCGAATCAGCTCCTGCTTGGCCTGCATGGCGGTGCGGTTGCCGTGCTTGATGCGCCAGAGCACTTCCTCGAGGTCGTGGACCGAGTGCTTGCACTTCTGCTGCAGGCGATCCATGATCTCGATCTTGCCCGCGAGCATCTCCTTGAAGGAGAAGAACTCTTCGACGGTCATGCCGAGCATGTCGGCCGCTTTGACCGGGTTCAACTCGCGGTCGTCGACCTGCTTGAAGATCTCCTTGATCTCGGCGCTGGTCTTGCCCACGGACAGAACGTATGCCGAGAGGTCGCGCTGACAGTTGTGCATCTGGCGCACGTAGTCGTTGACCGTCTCGATGATGCGGTCGATAAGCGTTTTCTCGAGCTTGATGTCACGCAGGCGTTCGACGATATCTTCCTTGTACTTGACGATATCCTGATACACTTCCTGCGCGCGTTTGTCGTTCGGGTCGCATTGTTCGAGCTGGTCGTACAGCTCCTGCTTTATGTCAAAGACATCGCTGATTTCGTTAAGGAGGTGGATGACCCGCTGACGCTGGTTCATCTCGTCTTCGGAGGGGTCGTCTTCCTCGATGGTCTTGACTACGTCCTTGAGCTTGACGGTGCCTTCTTCGAGGTCTTCGCCGACCTTGACCAACTCTTCGACGGCCACCGGCACTTCGATGAGCGCGTACAGCACATCCATCTCGCCGGACTCTATCTTCTTGGCGATGACGACTTCACCCTCACGGTCCAGAAGAGGCACGGCACCCATCTCGCGCAGATACATACGCACGGGGTCGGTGCTGCGGGAGGCGAGCTCCACGGGATCCTCTTCGCTCTCGCTGATGACGTTGGAGCTGTCCTCCGAGCTGTCTTCGCTGCTCTTGGCATCCTTGGGAGCGTCCACAATGGAAATGTTCATCTGCTCGAAAAGCGTGATGACCTCTTCCATCTGCTCCGGGGTGTTGGCATCGTTGGGCAGCGCGGCGTTCACCTCTTCAAAGGTGAGATGCCCCTTCTTCTTGCCCTTGGCGATGAGGGTTTTGATCTGCTGAATCTCTTTGATGTTGCTCATTGGTTCCTCCCCAGAAACTCCTGGTAAGCCCGCTGATACTGTTCCAAGAGCGCTCTATCGCCCTGCTCCTGCGCAAGGCGGATATTCTCTCTCAAATAACGCAGATAGGCCTTCTTTCGCGTTTCGTAGATCGAGTTGCAGATGAAGGACCATTCCTGCTGCAGCTCCTGACCGTTCAATGGGTTCTCCGCAAGCTGGTTGCGACACTGGATGAAAAAGCTCTTTTCTTCGGGGTTGAGCCGCGAGAGCATATCTTCGCCCGGCTGCATGACTCTGAGCTTTTCCCACAGTGCCCTGGCCCACTCGGTGGAGAGCACGGAATGCATCTCCTGCCCTTCAAGGTAGGGGATGTATTCCGGGTATTTGATGCAAAACGTCAAATATGTCCGATCGTTCCTGCTTTCCTTTTCCCGTGGCGCGGCCTTCGGTGCGGGCGACGGTGCGGAAGATGTGGCCGGCGCAGGCTCGTTGCGGCCCCGGGCCGGTGCCCTGTCTCCCGTAAACGTCCGCCTCAGCTCGGCCTCGGACAGACCGAGCCCTCCGGCCAGACGGGGCAGAAAAAACGCCGCCAAAGCGGGATCCTTCAGTTCCGAGAGAAAACTCCCGGCCCAGTCCATGATCTCGCGCGGCGAAAAGTCGTCGCGAAGGGTCTTCAGGCAGAAATCCAGCCCGTCCTTCGCATTGTCCAGACACTGTTCGAATCCGTCCCGTCCGTGTTCCTGCAGCACGTCGTCCACGTCTTTCCCTTCGGGGAGCAGCACCACACGGCACTTGGCTCCCTGCAACAGTATCATCCGGCTGCTCTTGAGCGCGGCCTTCCTGCCTGCGCCGTCCCCGTCAAAGACGAGATCGACCCGGTTGCACAGTCCGGCCAGCCGCTTGACCTGATCGGTCGTCAGCGCGGTTCCCAACACCCCGCAGGCGTCCTCATACCCGAACTGGTGCAGCGAAAGCACGTCCATGTAGCCTTCGGTGAGCAACGCCCTGCGGGTGCGGTTCATGGACCGCCGCGCCACGTCGAGGCCGTAGAGGTGCTCGCCCTTTTTGTATATGGGCGAATCACTGCTATTCAGGTACTTTGGTTCTCCATCTGTAATTATTCTGCCGCCGAATGCAATGACCCGACCCGAAAGATTTTTGATGGGGAAGATCAATCTCCCACGGAACCTGTCGTAAATATTGCCTTTCTGATTTTTCGACAAAAGTCCGGCTTCAACGCCGTCCTCGGGTTTTCTGCCCCTTCCCTTCAGAAAATTGTCCAATCCGTGCCAGTCGTCAGGGCTGTAGCCGAGGCCGAAACGCTCGATGATCTCTGGCGAGGTACCGCGACGCTGCAGATAGTCCCGTGCAGGCTGCCCCACGGCGTGCCCCAGACAGTTGTGGAAAAAATGCTGCGCCTCGTCGTGCATCTCCATCAGGAGTTTCTTGCGACGGCTGCGCTCAACATCCTGCTGGTTCTGGCGGTAGCCCTTGAGCTCCACCCCGGCCTCGGTGGCGAGCTGCTCAAGCGCGTCCCGAAATTCCAAGCCGTTGATGCGCATGTAGAAATCTATGACATCGCCGGACGCCTGGCACCCGAAACAATAAAAGAAACCTTCGTCCTCGTTCACGCTCATGGAGGGCTTGGTTTCCTGATGAAACGGGCACGCACCCATCCACCGGCCTGAAACGGGTTTCAGGTCCACGTAGCGGCGTACGATGTCCGCGATATTTATGCGGGCCTTGACGGCCTCGACAGCGCTGCGATCCACAAGCTCCCCAACAGGTTGGGGCCCGAGCCGCCCTTCGCTCGAAATCGGCGGGGGCGAATACGGGTCCTCAGGTAAGCAACACTTCCGTCATGCCGTCCCCTCCCTGATCTTCAGGCGCAAGCGAGAAGGAGGAAACCGCAGGATAATGCTTCAGAAAATCATGTACTTCACGACGCAAGGCACCGGTTCCGCGACCATGGACGATCTCCAGCCGTCCGGCGCCCTTGAGCAGGGCTTCGTCCAGAAAGCGGTCCAGTTCGGCAAGCGCCTCGTCCGCCCTTCGGCCACGAAGGTCCAGACGCAGGGTCACGAGCGAATCGGCAGGCTTCGCCTTGGGAGCGCGCCCCTTGCCGGAAGACGGCTTCGCCCCCCCGGAGGCGCCCGCAGGCTGAAGATGCTCGGCCTTGACCCACATGGCCACGCCGCCGACATCCACCTTGGCCTGCTTCTTTCGCTTATTGACCTCGACCACCTCGCCCTCGCGGTTCCAGGCGGTATAAGTGACCTTCATGCCGGGTTCGAGGTCATCGAATGAAAAAGCCTTCTCAACGGCCTCTTCCGCCTTGTCACCGGTGGAGACAAGCGTTTCGCGGGCATCTGCCAGCTTTTTCTGAGCCTGCTTGCGGCTGATGCGGTCCTGCTTCCATTGCCGGACAACATCCTGCGCCTGCCCTTGAATATCCTTGAGCAACCTGCCCTTGCGCTGCTCGAAGTCAGCCTCGAGCTTGTCATGCTTGTGCTGCATCTTGCGACGCACGGACTCGGCTTCGCGGATTTCCTTTTCACGCTCCACGGCCAGCTCGTTGAGCCGGTCAAGAACCGCGGTGGTGTCGGAACCGTCCATGAGCAGATAGCGTTCTGCACGTTCCAGAATCTCTTCCGGAAGCCCGTTCTCTTTGGCCACGTCCAGCGCGATGGATGCGCCCACCTGATCATAGGCCAGCTCGAAAAGCGGCTGTTTGGTGCGCGGGTCAAAGAGCACGCAGGCCGCACGGACGCCCTCGGTGGCCATGGCATAAGCCTTCAGTGCCGGAAAATGGGTGGCAACAACGGACATGGCCTCGCGTTCGAGCAGGCTGTCGATGACCGCCTGCGCCAGTGCGGCACCCTGCGTCGGATCAGTGCCCGCCCCGAATTCGTCGAGGATAAACAGCGTGTTTTCATCAACACTGTCCCACACGCGGCGGATGTAGGAAATCTGAGCCGTAAAGGTACTGACGCTCTCGTCGAGGCTCTGCTCATCCCCCATGACGACGAAGACGTTGCTCCACGGCGGCAGGACACTGCCCTCTTCCACTGGGACCGGAAGTCCGGAAAGCGCCATGAGCGCACACAGGCCGAGCGTCTTGAGGCACACGGTCTTGCCGCCCGCGTTGCCGCCACTGATGACGAGACTACGGGTAGTCTCCGTAAAAGAAATATTGAGCGGGTGCACATTGCCGCCCGTGGCGAGCAGCGGATGCCGCGCCCCCCTGAGAGTCGGTACGGCGCCTTCGCGAACGTCCACGGCCCGTCCGTCGAGCGCATCGCCGTAAGCCACCTTCGCCATGAGCACATCAAGCGCCACGAGACTGGTGTAGACGCCGAGGACGCCGTCGCGTTCGCGCCGCACGAGACCGGTCAGGTACCGAAGCACCTTGAGCTCTTCTTCCCGCTCTTCGCGCTTGAGTTCCTGAAGACGGTTGTTCATCTCCACGAGGAACATGGGCTCGAAATAACAGGTCTCGCCTGTCTGCGAGTAGTCGTGAATGATACCCTTGACGCGGCCCTTGAAGTTGGCCTTGAGCGGCATCACGTAACGGTCGGACGAAATGGTGATGAAGTCGTCCTGCAGCGCGTTGGAGAGATCCTCACTGAGCACGAAATCCTTGACCTTGCGGGTACAGCGCTGGTGGATGTTGCGGATTTCGCGGCGAACATCGGAAAGCTCGGGGCTGCTCTCGTCGCGGATTCGGCCGTCAGGGTCGAGGCAGCGGTTGATGCCGGACACGGCGGTCTGCGGCCACGGCGCGGAAAACAGCACGCGACCGAGTTCGTCCCAGCCGCGTTCCTCGAAGCCCTTGAGGGATTCGCGGACGGTCTCTGCCTGCCCAAAGACTATTCTCAGAGCGAACAGGTCGTCGTGATCGAGGTGCTCATGCTTGACGTCGAGGTTGGCGAACAGCCCGTCGAGACTCGGAAAAGCCGAAAGGCGAACCTGCGATTCGCCGATCCACAGCGCGGCTTGGCGCAGTTCACGGACGGACGCGGAGACGGCTTCGACATCCTTGAGCGGACGCACATCGAGACACGCTGCGGCTCCGGCTTCCGAAACGGCATACGTGGACAGCGTCTCCAGGACACGGTTGAATTCGAGGAGTCGTAATGATCTGGATTCCATAGAACCCGCAATTTGAGGATTAGGAGAGCTTCGCCTTGACGGCCTCGCTGGCAGCACGACCGTCGATCCGACCCTTGAAACGCTCGTTGAGCAGCTTCATGACCCGGCCCATGTCCTTCATGCCCTCTGCGCCGGTTTCGGCAACAAGGGCGTCGATCTCAGCGGAGAGTTCCTCGTCGGAAAGCCGCTGGGGGAGATATCCCTCAAGAACAGCAAGTTCGGCAGTCTCGCGATCGGCCAGATCGTCGCGTCCGGCCTTGGAATACTGTTCGATGGATTCGCGCCGCTGCTTGGCCTGCTTGAGAACGATATCAAGCACCTCCGCATCATCCGGCTCACGGCCGAACTCCACGGAGGCGTTCTTAATGGCCGTCTTGAGAAGCCTCAAGACGGCCACTTTAACTTCTTCTTTGGCCTTGTAGGCCGCTATGAAGTCCTTATTAATGCATTCGGAAAGCATAATTAGGACGATCTCATCTTGCGGAGCTTTTTGGCGAGACGCTTCTTCGCGGCAGCTTTTTTCTTCTTACGCTGCACGCTCGGCTTCTCGTAGTGCTGACGCTTCTTCAGTTCGGACAGGATTCCGCCCTTCTCCACCTGCTTTTTAAAGCGGCGCAGAGAAATGTCGAAGCTGTCACCATCATCAAGGTAAACACCCGGCAAGAAAATCACCTCCCTTTGTCGCCAACGGGGAATCCGAAGGCAAAGTCAAGAGAAGACTAATTACACACTGTTTCCCCGCTTGGCAAGGGAAGAATACACAAAAAAAGAGCCTGCCGCGCAAGGCGACAGGCTCCGTCTGGTCGTTTGGGATTCAGCGACCTAATGGTCGGGTTGATCCTTCACATCTTTCCAGGACTTGTAGAACGTCCAGGCCAGCCCGAGACCGATGATGCCCAGCACGGCGTACAGGACGCCGAAGAACACGAAATGATCGGGCATCCACCAGGGCAGGTCCTGCGGGAGCGGGCTGTGAACGGTTTCACCATGCAGCATGGTTATCCTCCAATGCCTACTTGACGGCTTCCTTCAGAATTTTGCCGGGGCGGAACTTGACCACCTTGGTGGCGGGAATCTTGATCTCGGCGCCGGAGCGGGGGTTGCGGCCCACGCGTTCCTTGCGTTCTTCCACCATGAAGGTGCCGAAACCGGTCAGGGTCAGCTTGCCGTCGCTCACCAGAGTGGACTCAACAGTCTCCAGAAAAGCGTTGAGAGCGCGTTCGGCATTGGCTTTGGTAAGATTGGACTTCTCAGCAATTTTCACAACCAACTCAGCCTTCGTCATCAGTCCTTCCTCCTCTAATGGTTCTGATACCTTTGGGGTCCGCCTGTCAGCGTCCGGAATAACAAGAAATTCCCTAACGCAGGCCCCCATTATTTACAACATTGGGGATCGCGGCCGATTCGGCCCTGAACAAGCAGAAAAATCACTCTGAATGTTACGAATGACGGGCATATCCGTCATCCGAGCAAGTCCCCTCCGCATCTAAAACAGATTTTTGACTGTTCCGTCAATAGGCAAACCGGGTTTTTTCGCCCGGAATCAAGAAAAAACAAGGGTCGAGAGCTCCCGGAACTGCTCGGGCGACAAATTTTCCGGCCGATCCGTCAGTTTGACGAAGCCGTTTCGGAACCATGCCTCAACCTCTTCATTCATTCTGGATTTCAATATGTTACCGAGCTGCTTCCGTCGTTTCTGAAAACAAAGCTTCAGCAGCTGCGCAAGTGCTTGCGGGTGTGACGGGCGCCGATCCGCGGAAAACGGAATAAATTCGACCACTGCGGAGTCCACCTTGGGTTTCGGACGGAAAACCGTTGGCGGCACCTTGAACAGATACCGGGTGCGGCTGAAGTTCCCCACCCACGCGGTGAGTCCGCCGTACTGCTTGCAGCCCGGCGAGGCCGTCAGCCTTGCCGCAACCTCGTGCTGAACCATGAACGCGCAGGCGCACTGCGTCTGGCTCACGATATCCCAGATGAGCTTGGATCCTATATTGTACGGAAGGTTCCCCGCCACGATCCAATCCGACTCGAGCTCGGCCCATGGATACCGGAGCGCATCCGTGCGCACCACGTCAAGCTCGGGAAACTCGTCCTCCAGCCTGTCGGCGAGATCCTCGTCCCGCTCCAGCACGCGGTAGTCGTCAAAATCGCATTCGGCCACGAAACGCGTAATGGCACCCTTGCCCGGGCCGATCTCCAGCACCCGCTCGCCGGGCAGCCCACAGACCGCATCGGCGATGCGCCTGCATGTATTCTCGTCCACCAGAAAATTCTGGCCGAGACTTTTCTTGGCTCTGTGGCCGTCGCTGGACATATTCATCTCCATGGTTGCCCGACTGTCGGAAACGAGTTGCACTACATCAAAGCGCCGCGCCGATCAACCAATTGACACGGGCCCTTGCGGGAACGTACTCAATCGGGACATTATTTCAAGGAGGAGAACCATGGATCTGCGTTCCCACATCCGCGACATTCCCAACTACCCCAAAGAGGGAATCGTCTTTTTCGACATCACTCCGATGCTCGCCGATCCCAACGCATTCCGCCACACGGTGGACTGTCTCGCAGAGAAGTTCAAGGACTGCGGCGCCACCAAGATTGTCGCCGCCGAGGCGCGAGGCTTCATCTTCGGCGCGCCGCTGGCCTACAGGATGGGCATAGGCTTTGTCCCGGTCCGCAAGCCCGGCAAGCTGCCCTACGAGACCACCTGCGTGACATACGATCTGGAATACGGCACCGACACGCTCTGCATGCACGCCGACGCCCTTGAAGAGGGCGAGAAGGTTCTGGTCATCGACGACCTGCTGGCTACCGGCGGCACCGCTCAGGGCATGGTCAAGCTCGTGGAAGACGCCGGCGCGGACATCGTCGGCATCGGCTTCGTGGTTCAGCTCGGCTTCCTCGACGGCGAGAAGAAGCTCGAAGGCCACGACTTCTGCAATCTCATCATGCTCTAGACAAGGCGGGATCATGGTCAAGATAGGCATCATCGGCGGCAGCGGACTGGACAACCCGGACATCATCGAGGGGGCCTCGGACCTTCAGGCTGAGACCGCCTTCGGCCCGCCCAGTTCGCCCCTCAAGGTCGGCACCATCGCCGGAAACGAGGTAGCCATCATCGCCCGCCACGGCAGGGAACATACCATCCCTCCCCACGCCGTGAACCACCGGGCCAACATCCTCGCCCTCAAGGACTGGGGCGCGGACATGATCATCGCCACCACGGCATGCGGTTCGCTGCGCGAGGAGATCGACCGCGGCCACTTGGTGATCCTCGACCAGTTCATCGACTTCACCCGCCGCCCCGGCAACTCCTTTCATCACCGCTTCGAGCCGCACGGCGCGGTGCATACCGCCATGGCGGAACCGTTCGACGAGACGCTGCGCGCCAAGCTCGTGGCAGCCTGCGAAAGCGGCAGCCTCGACTACCACTCCACGGGCACGGTCATCACCATCGAGGGCGCCCGCTTTTCCACCCGCGCGGAATCCAACATGTTCCGCATGTGGGGCGCGGACGTCATCAACATGAGCGTGGCTCCGGAATGTGCACTGGCCAACGAAGCCGGGGTACCTTACGCCGCCGTTGCAATGAGCACCGACTACGACTGCTGGAAGACCGACGAGGCCCCCGTCACATGGGACGACATCCTCGAAGTGTTCAAAGGGAACGTGGAAAAGGTCACGGCG
Source organism: Pseudodesulfovibrio halophilus DSM 5663 (assembly GCF_059568665.1). Lineage (NCBI taxonomy): Bacteria > Pseudomonadati > Thermodesulfobacteriota > Desulfovibrionia > Desulfovibrionales > Desulfovibrionaceae > Pseudodesulfovibrio > Pseudodesulfovibrio halophilus. The sequence goes on from NZ_JCANTV010000001.1 coordinate 12,250, forward strand.
GTGCTCATAAACACCATAGGCAGCCTGGACGGGTAATCGACATGACGCCTGAACGCGCGACAAACCAATGCGATCTGCTGGTGTGCGCGGACATGGCTTTTCTGGACGGCCGCGTCGTGCACGACGCGGCCGTTGCCGTTTGCGGCGGAACGATCATGGCCTGCGGCGACCGGGGCGACCTCACCGAACGATTCGGAGCAAAGGAAACACTCCGCCTCAGGGATGCGTTTCTTCTGCCCGGGCTGATCAACGCACACACCCACCTGCCCATGACGCTGCTCAGGGGAGTGGGTGATGACCGGCCGCTCCTGCAATGGCTGCGGGAAGACATCTGGCCCGTGGAGGGCAGGCTTACGCCGGAGCTGCTGCGGCTCGGAGCCGCGCTTGGCTGCGCCGAGATGATCCGCACCGGCTGCACGGCCTTCATGAACGGATACTTTCGCGAGGAGAACACCGGCCGCGCCGCGCACGACGCGGGCGTTCGGGCGGTACTCGGAGAAGGCTTCTTCGGCTTCCCCTCCCCCATGTTTCCCGACGCCGAGTCCTGCTGGGCGACGCTGAAGCAGCTTCGGCGGCAATACTCCGGCCATCCGCGCATCCGCACCTCGGTTGCGCCGCACGCCGTCTTCACGGTGGGCCCGGACGACCTCACGGCCAGCCACGCTCTGGCAGCCGAATTCGACCTGCCGTGGCAGATACACCTCGCCGAATCCCCGGAAGAGACCGCGACCTGTATCGAAAAGTATGGCAAGCGCCCTGTGGAGGTGCTGGACTCGCTGGGTATCCTCGACCACCGCTGCACTTTGCATCATTGCGTGGACGTGACGGACGAGGAGATCGAGCGGCTGTCCGCGACAGGGGCAAAGGTCGTTCACAATCCCGCCTCCAACATGAAGCTGGCTTCCGGCATCGCCCCGATCCAGAGGATGCTGGACGCAGGCGTGACGGTCGGCCTCGGCACGGACGGAGCCGCGAGCAACAACCAGCTGAACATGTTTCGCGAAATGGGCCTCGCGGCGCTGGGCGGCAAGGTTCGCGACCACGACGCCCGGGCCGTATCCGCCGCCGACGCTCTGAACATGGCCACTGAAGGATCGGCGCAGTGCCTTCGCTGGCCGGAGCTCGGGACGCTCGCCCCGGGACATCCTGCGGACATGTGCGCGCTGGATCTTGCCGCGCCCAACATGCTGCCGATGAACGACCCTGTCTCACATGCGGCCTACGCGGCTACGGGGCACGAAGTGCGCATGACCATGTGCGAGGGGCGCGTGCTGTATCTCGACGGCGATTTTCGCACATTGGACATCAAGGGCCTGAAAACCGAGGCAGACAAGGCACGACGGTGGATTTCATCCCTTCGCCGTTAAAAAATTTCCGGGAAAATGCTTGACAATTCTAGTTGATCACGCATATCCGAATCGTCTTTGACGTTACCGATACAATCATCTGCCGAACGGGCATCCGTCGAGCCGATTATTTTTAGGAGGATACACCAATGGCCAAGAAAGCAATTGCCGCCACTCTCGATGGCGCCGTCATGACCGATGAAGGTCTGAGCTACAAGGGAGTCATCCTTGAGCCCATCGTTGAACAGTGCGAAGGCTGCGAGCGCGTCATTCCCTTCGAAGACGCCAAATACTGTCCCGCTTACGCCCAGCCTGCACGCAAGTGGGCCCACGGCGTGTGCAACTTCGCCACGCACGTCCGCGCCGGCGTGGACAAGGAAGGCAAGGTCAAGGTCAACCCGCTGAAGGCTTCCAAGCGCGCCGCACGCGGCCGCTAGGCTACAGGCCGGACGGATGCACGGCGGGCCCGATCCCGCCGAGCCGGTTTTGCCAATATCGGCGCGGTGCTTTGTCGCCGCGCCGTTTTTCTGTTTGCAGCAACAAGAGAGCCGACCGCATGAAGACCATCCTTACAGCCATCGACGGCATGACCGAAACCGTGGTGGACATCCAGACCGAACTGGTCTCCCGCCCCGCCCTCTCGCCCGACAACAACGGCACCGGAGAGCGTGAAAAGGCCGACTGGATCATCGGTAAACTGCGCGAAATGGGCGTGAGCGATATCCGCGAATTCAACGCCCCCGACGAACGGACTCCCTGTGGGCACCGCCCCAACGTGGCTGCGGTCATTCCGGGCCGGGACACGTCGCGCACTTTCTGGGTCATCGCCCACATGGACGTGGTTCCCGCGGGCGACGACAGCCTATGGGACTCGGACCCGTGGACGCTCAGGCGCGACGGCGACACCATCATCGGTCGCGGCGTGGAGGACAACCATCAGGGCCTCGTCTCCGGCATGCTTGCGGCAAAGGCAATCCTCGAAGCCGGGAAAACGCCCGAAATGAACTTCGGCCTGCTCATGGTGGCCGACGAGGAGACCGGTAACGAATACGGCCTGAGCTACATCGCGAAAAACCATCTGGACCTTTTCGGCGACAATGATCTGGTGCTCGTGCCCGACTTCGGCAGCCCGGACTCGTCCCTTGCGGAAGTGGCCGAAAAGAGCATGTTCTGGCTCAAGGTCACCGTGGACGGCAAACAGTGCCACGCCTCGACTCCCGATGACGGCCTCAACGCCATGGTCGCAGCCTCGGATCTCGTGGTGCGCATCAGCCGCCTCAAGGACGAGTTCGACGACACCGACGACCTTTTCGATCCGGCACGCTCCACATTCGAACCCACCAAACGCGAAGCCAACGTGGAGAACGTCAACACCATCCCGGGCCGCGACGTATTTTATGTGGACGCCCGCGTGCTGCCGACCTACGACCTCGACAAAATCATCGGCAGGATTGGCGAAATGGGCAATGAGGTGGAAGCAGAGTACGGCTGCTCCGTGAGCGTGGAAACCGTCATGCGCGAGCAGGCGGCTCCCCCGACTCCGGTGGACGCGGAAATCGTGCAGCGCGTGGGACGCGGCGTAAAGGCCGTCACCGGGCTGGACATCAAGCCCACCGGCATCGGCGGCGGCACCGTGGCCGCCCAGCTCAGACACCGCGGCGTCGACGCCCTCGTCTGGTCCACGCTCAACCATTTCGCGCATCAGCCCAACGAGCAGGCATCAATAGCCAACACCATCTCGGACGCCAAGGTCATGACGCACGTGCTGCTGGAGAAATAAAGACTCATGAAACCCGCTTTTCCGGACATATTCGACGCCATCGTGGTGGGCGCTGGCCATGCGGGCTGCGAGGCCGCCATGGCCCTGGCGCGCATGGGACGCAGCACCCTGCTGCTGACCATGAACGTTGACCACATCGGCCAGCTCTCCTGCAATCCCGCCATCGGCGGGCTTGCCAAGGGGCACATGGTCCGGGAAATCGACGCGCTCGGCGGCATGATGGGCCTCTGGGCCGACGCCGCCGGCATCCAGTTCCGCACGCTCAACACCCGAAAGGGCCCGGCGGTGCGCGCCACCCGCGCCCAGATCGACCGTGACGAATACATGCGCGTAGTCAAGCGCGACATCTTCTCGCAGCAGTCGCTCTGGGTCTGGCAGGACACCGCCGAATCGCTCCTCGTGGAGGACGGTCGCTGCGCCGGCGTCACCACTCGTCTGGGCGAGACCTTCAAGGCCCGCAACGTAATGCTGACCACCGGCACCTTCCTGCGCGGCCTGTTGCACGTGGGCCTGAGCAACTTCTCGGGCGGCAGGCTCGGCGACCCGTCGGCCGAAGGCATCTCTGGCAGCCTGAGCGAGCTCGGCTTCGAGCTGGGGCGGCTGAAGACCGGCACCACGCCCCGGCTGTTGAAGGACTCCGTGGACTTCGGCAAGATGGAGGTCCAGCCCGGAGACGACCCGCCGCCGCCCTTCAGCTTCCGCACCTCGCACATCCCCATGCCGCAGCTGCCGTGCCACATGACGTGGACCAACGAGGACGCGCACGAGGCCATCCGTTCCGGTTTCGAGCGCTCGCCCATGTTCACCGGCGTCATCGAAGGCACAGGCGCGCGGTACTGTCCTTCCATCGAGGACAAGGTAGCCCGGTTCCCGGACAAGGAAAGGCACCAGATTTTCGTGGAACCCGAAGGACTGAACCATCCGGAAGTCTACCCCAACGGCATCCCCACTTCGCTGCCGCTGGACGTGCAGAAACGGATGATCAACGCCTGCGTCGGCCTTGAGAACGCCCAGATCGTCCGTCCGGGCTACGCCATCGAATACGATTACATTCCCCCGACGCAATTGCTGCCCACTCTCGAGTCCAAGCCGCTGCCGGGTCTTTGGTGCGCCGGGCAGATCAACGGCACCTCCGGATACGAAGAAGCCGCCGCGCAAGGGCTGTGGGCAGCCATGAACATTCAGGCGGACATCGAAGGGATGGAACCGTTTCTCCTCGGGCGTGATCAGGCCTACATGGCCGTTCTCGTGGACGATCTGGTAACCAAGGGCACCAAGGAGCCGTACCGGATGTTCACCTCAAGAGCCGAGCACCGCCTGCTGCTTCGCGAAGGCAATGCCGACCAGCGGCTCACGGAAACAGGCCGCAGCTTCGGCCTTGTAGACGACGAGCACTGGAATCTTTTCAGCCGTAAACGGGAACAGATCGACAAGCTCTTGCGGGCCATGCACGAAACCGGCGTCAAACCGGACCGTGAAACCCGCGAGACGCTCGAAGGCATCGGCGCCTCGGTGCCCGGCAAAATGGTGGAGCTGGCCTCCATCCTCCGGCAGCCGCAGGTGAACGTCCGCGACCTCGCCCCGCTGCTGTCCATGGTGGAACAGTGCGACGAGGCCGTGCTCGATGAAGTGACCACGGAGATCCGCTACGAAGGCTACCTGCAACGCCAGAAAGAACTTGTAGAGCGTTTCCGGGAACTTGAAAACCTCTCCATCCCCGAGGGCATGGATTATTCACACGTGGCAGGGCTTACCCGTGAAGCCGTGGAGAAGCTCGGAGCCATCCGTCCCATGACCCTTGGTCAGGCGTCGCGCATTTCCGGCATCACCCCCGCCACCATCTCCTGTCTCGAAGTGTACATGAAAAAAGCGGGACTTCTGTAAGTCTCCGTTGACAGACGGTTTTCCGGTGAATACATATTGAAGTCAAAATTGGCCGCCCGTGTCACTGACGCGGGCCTCGTTCCCAACCGCAAAAAGGAGACCCGCCTTGGAAGACGGCTCTGACAGTCCTTTGCGATCCTTCTTCAAGTCGATCTTCAACAAAAACGGCCACGACCTCGAAGACCACATACTCGAAGCGCGCGAAGAAGGCGAAATCGAGGGCGAGGAAGTGTCCATGCTTCTCAACATCCTCGAGCTCGACAGCAGAAAGGTCACGGAAGTCCTTGTTCCGCGAATGGACATGACCTGCGTCGAGGCCGCAAGCACCGTGGCGGAAGCCGCCGCCGCGATCGTTAAACAGGGCAACCATTCCCGCATCCCCGTCTATCACGAGACACGGGACCACATAGTCGGCGTGGTGCACGCCAAGGACCTGCTCCCTCCGCTCATGGAGGGCGACGGCCGTTTTCCCATTTCGGACATCATGCGCCCGGCCCTTTTCGTGCCGGAAGAGACGCAGCTCGACGAGATGCTCAGCCTTTTCAAGAAGGAAAAGGTTCATATCGCCGTGGTTCACGACCATTACGGCGGCACCTCGGGCATCGTGACCATGGCCGACATCCTTGAGGAAATCGTGGGTGAAATGGCTGACGAGCACGAAGCCGAACGCCCTGACGAGATCGAATACACCGAGGACGGCGCCCTGCTGGTGGCGGGGAAAGTTCCCCTCGAAGACGTCTGCGAACTCTGCGCGGTCCACATCGAATCCGAACACGTGGACAGCATCGGCGGCTATCTCGCCGCGCTGGCCGGACATATCCCGAGCCCGGGCGAACATTTCGACCTGGAAAACCGCCGGTTCACCATAATGGCGGCTGACGAACGGCATATCATCCTCATACGCATCGACTCTCTCGAACAAGAGGGAGAAGAAACACAGCAGGTCGAAGACTGATCATGCCCACCCTCGCCTTCATAGCCGTCTTCGGCGCATGGCTGGGGTTCGCCAACCCGGTCTTCCAGTTCCCGGCAGCAGCGCTCGGCTTCCCCCTCGGGCTGGCGTGGATAGGCTTCAGGGCAACCGGATCGCGCAAGGCTTTCCGCTGGGGCTGGCTCACCGGGACCCTCGCCTGCACTGGCCTGCTGTACTGGATGGTCATCCCGGTGGCCATCTACGGCAATCTGCCATGGTACGTGGCGTTGCCCTGCCCCCTGCTTGCGGGGGGCGCCCTCGGACTGCTGTACGGACTTTTCTCCCTGCTTATGCACCACGCGGGACGCGCAAGTGTCTCGCTTTTCGTCGTCCTGACCGCGGGACTCGGCTGGGCATCGCTTGAAACGATCATGTCCTTCATTCTGACCGGTTTTCCGTGGGTCAACCTCGCCTCGGCCTTTGCACCGTGGCCGATCGCCATCCAGTCCGCTTCGGTCGTGGGCGCATTCGCCCTGTCAGGCATTCTCGCGGCGCTGGCGGTCTCCATTCTGCTTTATCGCACCATCCCCGGAGCAGCGGCCGCAGCCGTGACCGTGGTGCTTCTGCTCACGGCCTTCGGCGGCTGGCGCATGTGGACGTTCGACCCTGACGGCGCCCCAGTCAGAGTCGGCCTGATTCAGGGCAACGTAAACCAGAGCTTCAAATGGGACCCCGAATATCAGCGGGCCACGGTTCGAAAATATTTGAACCTGAGCCGCGAAGCACAGGGACAGGGCGCCGAGCTACTCGTCTGGCCGGAGACGGCAATGCCGTTCTACCTTCAGGATCGCACGCCGTATGGTGCGCTGGTCCGCCAGTTCGCCCGCGACAACGAGGCCGAGATCCTCACCGGTGCGCCCGCGTACCGCATCACCAACCCGGACACCCGGCATTACGTCATGCTCAACCGGGCCTTTCTGGTGAAACCCGACGGCTCGGCCGCCACTTGGTACGACAAGGAACACCTCGTACCGTTCGGCGAATACATGCCGTTTCGGGAGTGGATACCGTTTGAAAAACTCGTGCAGGCCGCCGGGACGTTCAAGGAAGGCGACAACACGGCCTCTCTCATCACCGAGGCCGCCCACTCATTCGGCGTCCTCATCTGCTATGAGGCGATTTTTCCGGATCTGGCCCGCAAACAGGTTGCGCTCGGCGCCTCGTTTCTCGTAAATATCAGCAACGACGCATGGTTCGGAAAAACCTCCGCGCCGCGGCAACATCTGGCCCTGACCACCTTGCGAGCCGTGGAGCAGAGCCGATGGCTGGCTCGCGGCACCAACACCGGCATCACGGCCTTCATCGACCCGCTGGGCCGCATAGCATCCCGAACCGAGCAGTTTGAAAAGGCGCAGCTGACCGACACCCTCATGGCCCGATCCGACAAGACGCCTTTCTTTCACGCCCAGCCGTGGCTTGGCGGTGTGATTTTTGCCTGTACGGCCGGGTGCATCCTTTTCATTGCGGTTGCCCTGCGCCGTGGAAAACGGCACAATCGACAGCGAACCATTTAACGACCGATCGAGACTATGCTTGAATATCCAGAAATAAAGTCCCTTTCCACAGAACTGATCGAGAAATTCGACACACTCTGGGGGCGGCTTTGACTATCGTGAATCCTCTGACAGACTCAAGGAAATAGAAGCCGAGCTTTCGCGTCCCGGCGCATGGGACAAACCCGACAGTCTGACTCCGGTACTTCGCGAAAAGAGCCAACTCGAGAGCAGGCTCGCCATGTACGACGAACTCAAAACCGCGCGCGAAGACCTCGATGAATGGCTCCTGCTGGCGCAGGAGGAGACCGACGAGGAGACCGTGCAGGCGCTCAACGAGTCGCTGGAAACCTTTCGCTCCTGCCTCGGCACCACGGAGATGGCGACCCTGTTCACCCACTCCCACGACAAGAACGCGGCCATTCTGGAGATCCATCCGGGGGCGGGCGGCGTGGACTCGCAGGACTGGGCGGAAATGCTCATGCGCATGTATACCCGATGGGCCGAGCGGCGCGGCTTCACGCTGGAACTGCTCGACCTGCAGCCCGGCGACGAGGCGGGCGTGAAAAGCGCCACCCTGCGCATCGAGGGCCTTTACGCCTTCGGGCATCTGCGCGGCGAACGCGGTGTGCACAGGCTGATACGAATTTCACCCTTCGACGCGTCCGGACGGCGCCACACCTCTTTCGCTTCCGTGGACGTGGTCCCGGACATCGAGGAGGATGTGGAGGTAGACGTGCGCGACGAAGACCTGCGTGTGGACGTATTCCGTTCCTCGGGCCCGGGGGGGCAGCACGTCAACAAGACGAACTCCGCCGTGCGCATCACCCACCTGCCCACAAACATCGTGGTGCAGTGTCAGAACGAGAAATCGCAGCTGCGCAACAAGCAGGCGGCCATGAAGGTCCTCAAGGCACGCCTGTACGAAATCGAGATGAAGAAGCGCGAGGAGGAGCAGCAGTCGGACTATGCCGACAAGACCGCCATCGCCTTCGGAAACCAGATTCGCACTTACACGCTCCAGCCTTACAGGCTGGTCAAGGATCACCGTTCCAACTTCGAGGTCAGCAACGTCGATGACGTGCTCGACGGCAACCTGGATGAAATCATCCGAAGCAACCTGATCCACAACCATGCCGAACAATGATCCGCTCAAGCCCAACGAGTCCGCCCTGCTGCGCGAGATGAACGAACTGCAGCAGGAGCTTTGCAATCGGGCCAACGAACACTGCGCGGGCACCGAGGAAGACTCGGCCCTGTGGGTCTGCCGCCTGTTTCCCGGCGTTGATTTCAACGACTGGGAAGAACTCACGGCCAAGAACGCCCTCGAGGAGTGGCTGACGCTGCCCCTTGACGGCTCGGCGGTGCCGAACGTGCGGCTTGTCCAGCGCAACCTGACGAGGCTTTCATACGAGACACGACACGATCCGCTCACGAACCTCGCCAACAGACGCGCCTTCGACCGCATCCTGGATGTGGAAATCGAACGCTCCCGCCGCAACGGCACCCCCTTGAGCCTCGCCCTGCTCGATCTGGATGATTTCAAGCAGGTCAACGACTCCATGGGCCATCCTATTGGAGACCGGGTCCTCACCGAGATCGGGGCAATCCTCAGCAAGGCCGTCCGCCGTTACGATCTGGCGGCCCGTTTCGGCGGCGAAGAATTTGCCCTCGTACTTCCGGGCACCGGGCTGGTCAAAGCCAGACGAGTGCTGGAGAGAATCCTGCTTGCGGTCCGCTCCGCCACCTTCACGGGCGACAAGGGCCAAGAGTTCTCCATGACCATTTCCGCAGGGCTGACCTGTTACAAGGGCACCCGGGACATGTCGGTCAAGAAGATCGTCTCCACGGCTGACGAGGCCCTCTATGCGGCCAAGGACGCCGGCAAGGACAGGGTGGAAGTCGTCAGACTGCCCGAGATGGACGGCGTCCCGCGCGAGTCGCTGGTTCAGGCAAATGAAAAGCAATTTCTCTTCGGAAAATAGAGGATATCGATCATGAACAACGACAACAGCACCCTCAGCCTTTCCATCCTCAGCGGAAAGGGCGGCGTGGGCAAGACCAACATCGTCCTGAACCTCGGCTACGCACTCATCGAGGCCGGATATTCCTCCATGCTCATGGACTGCGACCTCGGTCTCGCCAACCTCGACGTCCTGCTGGGCCTGTCGCCGGAAAGAAACCTTCAGGACCTGCTCCAGTCGGACATGTCCCCTTCCGAGGTGGCGGTCCCCATCGAAGAGGGGCTGGACATCCTGCCCGCCACGAGCGGCGTCCCAGAACTGGTGGAAATGGACGAGGACATGCAGGACATTCTTTTCGGAAAGCTCGTGACGCTCGCGGGTCAGTACGATTTCCTGATGCTGGACCTCGGTGCCGGCATCAACCATACCGCCATGGCCTTTGCCAGCATAACTCAGCTCAGGCTCGTGGTGGTCACGCCCGAACCGACCTCCCTCACCGATGGATACGCCACCATCAAGGTGCTCAATACCCAGCACGGAATCGACGATTTCCTGCTGCTGGTCAACCAGGTGAGTTCGGCCAAGGAAGCCAAGCAGACCCATGAACGACTTGCTGCCGCATGCAAGAACTTCCTCGGCGTGGAGCTGCGCAATCTTGGACATATCCGTCAGGATTCCAACGTTTTGGAATCCGTGCGTCGCCAAACGCCCTTCATGAAGTTCGCCCCCGACTGCAACGCCGCCAAGGACATCCGCAGCATCGCCAGAAAGCTCATCCGCTATCGCAGCGACAACAGCGAGCGCATAGCCGGAAGACACATTCTGAAAGAATTCCCCGTTTAATTGCGAAAGGGGTTGACGAAAAGCCACGGGTTTCGGCATAGTTAGTAAAGTTAAGTCTCTCGAAACACGTTCTCGGACCGATTCCACGCCGAATGTGGAGAACGCAACCCATGGGGGAAAGGAATGAACAAGAGCGAACTGATCAAGGCTCTGGCTGAGGAGAAAAAACTCCACGTTGACGAGTCCACCCAGATCGTGAGCGCCTTCGTCGACTCCATCAAGGAGGCCCTTGTCCGGGGCGACCGCGTCGAAATTCGCGGCTTCGGCAGTTTCAAGATCAAGGAATATGACGGCTACACCGGTCGCAACCCCAAGACGGGCGACGTGGTTCAGGTCAAACCCAAAAAACTGCCCTTTTTCCGTCCCGGCAAAGAGCTCAAGGAATATATCAACGATTAGATGTATCGGATTCTCGCACTTTTTCTGCTTCTGATTCTCGCATTTCCCCACTGGGCTCATGCGGAATCCGTCCTGACGCTTCTTTATACGGGCAACACCCACGGGACCATTGAGCCCTGCCCCACGTGAGGAGGAAAAACGTTGGGCGGGCTGGCCCGGAGGGCCGCCTATCTTCTTGATAAAAACACTGACTCACCGCGCCTCGTCGTCGGTGGGGCTTACGAGTTCACTCACAAGGTCGGAGACGATCCCGGTGCAGCCACTCTGGATGCACTTGCGCAAGCTTACGATTTCATGAATTATGACGTCTCGCTGCTTGCCGATGAGGAACAGCGGATGCTGAAAAATGCCGGGGTACACCCTCCGGCAGCGTGGAAAACTGCCGCAGAGCAGCCCGTCAGCATCATCCGGACTTCCGGCGGCACGGTCGGATTCCTGCGCTTTCCGCCTCTGCCCGAGGACACCGACATCCCGGGCGCGATGCTGGTGGAGCAGGTAACCCGTCTCGTCGCCAAGACCCGGCCCGAAGTCGATCTGCTGGTCGGCCTGAGCTCATGGGGAGCTTATGGCGAAAAGGCCTATCTGGATCAGGGGCCGGACGAGGTTCCGGACATTCTTCTCGGCGGCGGCCGCGGCATGAGCTTCGTCAAGCGTTTTGCTTCAGGGGATCGGGTTCTCTGGTCAAGACCCTATCCTCGCGGGAAAACGGTCACCCGCGTCTCCATCGGGCAGATGCCTGAAGGAGATGACTTCGAATGGAGCAATGACATCATTTCGGTAGGCTCGATCCTGCTTGACGACTCGATCTACGAGCATCCCGACGTCCGCGGGATATTCGAAAAAGCGGACACCAAGTAAGGAAGGAGAGTTACTAATGCAATTCACTGGCGCATACACCGCCCTATCCACCCCTTTCGTCAATCACGAAGTCGATGAAGACGCATACCGCAAGTTCATCGACTGGCAGATAGAACAGGGCATCGACGGCCTCGTTCCCTGCGGCACCACCGGCGAAGCGGCTACCATGACTCACGAGGAGCAGGGCCGCATCATCCGTATCTGTGTCGAACAGGCCAAAGGCCGCGTTCCGGTCATCGCCGGCGCCGGCTCCAACAGCACGAACGAAGCCGCTGAACTGACCCGGCTCGCCAAGGATGCCGGAGCCGACGGGGCGCTGCTCATCACCCCCTACTACAACAAGCCCACTCCCAACGGACTGGTGCAGCATTTCCGGGCCATCGCAAAAGAAGCGTCCATGCCCATCATCGTTTACAACGTGCCGGGACGCACCGGGTTGAACTGCACGCCTGAAACGCTCAAGCGCATCAAGGACGCGGTCCCCGAGGTTGTGGGCGTAAAGGAAGCCTCCGCCGACCTGAAGCAGTGCGCCGAGGTGATCGAACACTGCGGCAAGGACTTCCAGATGCTTTCCGGCGACGACTTCACCACGCTGTCCTTGTTGGCGGCTGGCGGATGCGGTGCGATCTCCGTGGTTTCCAACATCATGCCCGCTGAAATGGCCGGAATGTGCAAGGCTTTCCGCGAACGCGACATGGAAACAGCGCTGGACCTGAGCCTGAAGCTGGCTCCCGTTTGCCGCGCCATGTTCCTGGAGACCAACCCCATTCCGGTCAAGACCTCGCTTCACAAGATGGGCCTTTTCCCGAACCTCGAATTCAGACTGCCCATGGTGCCGCTCGAGCCCGAGAACGACCCCAAGCTGGAGGACATGCTCAAGGAAGCCGGTCTGCTCTAGCACTTGACACATCTACTGATAAAAAGGCCCCGTTTCGCTTGAAACGGGGCCTTTTTCTGTGGATCAGAAAAACAATTCGAGCGCCGTCACGCCTGACTGCAAATATGATCGCCGCCTTCGGACTTGGCTTTGTACATGGCCAGATCAGCCCGGTGGAAAAGGTCATCAAGCGAATCTCCCGGACGGTATTGCGACAGACCGCAGCTTATCGAAATAGGCTCCGGCGCCTCCACCGCCCCAAGCGCGGTCCGAAATCGCTCCACCGCCCGAAGGGCCTGGTCCACATCCCCTTCAAGCAGCACCATGAACTCATCCCCGCCCCATCTGGAGACCGTATCCATTGGACGAACGTCGTTGCTGATGGCTTCGGCCGTGCTCCGAAGGATTCGGTCGCCCTCCAGATGGCCGTGCCTGTCGTTGATGTCCTTGAACCCGTCGAGATCAATGAGCACCATGGTGTAGTCGGTGCCGTTTCGTTCATTACGGTTCACAGCAAGCTCAAAGGCTTCCTCCAAGCCCCTGCGGTTCACTGCTCCGGTCAGCGGATCGGTCTTGATGAGGCTTTCCAGCCGCCCTTGATAGTGGTTGACGAGAGCGACACACAAAAGAATTATCAGCAGCGAGGCGATGCCACCTATGAGCAGGGTACGATAGAGGTTGTCTCTGGCCGCGCGCAGTGCATTTCCCTCGTTCTGCTCGACAAGCAGGTACCACTCGAACTCCGGCACATAGAGCGCGGAAAGCAGTATGTGCTCTCCGTTGCGGTCGAACTCGAAGCTCTCGGGTTTCACTCGGGGTCTGAGCACCTCGTCGGCTATGGCGCCGAGTCCCTGCTCCTTTACAATGGAGTGCGTCTTGATCTTGCCTACGTCAGGGTGAACCTGCACCAATCCGTCGCGATCCACCAGATATACATCCCTGCCGTACTGCTCCCGCGCTTTGGCGAGCAGAGCAGCGGCTTCCGTCATATCCACACCCACCCCGGTGACGCCGAGCAGTTTCCCTTCCGCATCCCGGACCCGGTGGTTGACGAAGATGCTCAAGCGTCCGTTTTCCGCTTCGCTGTGGTCCACGTTGAGCATGTATTCCTTACCGGTTCGCAGAAAGGCATAATACCAGACGTCCAGCGGATCACGGGCGCCGATCTTCTTGAGGACACCCCCATTGTAATAATAGGTGTCACTCAGGTGGGATACGAAAAACGAAAGCAGGAAGTCGTTCTTGTGCCGAAGCTCTTTCAGGTATCTCGTGATGACGCCGATGTTCTTCTCGCCGCCCTTTACCCAGTCCCAGAGAAAGGTGTCGCTGGCCATGGATGAAGCCACAAGAATGGGGCGCATCATGTCGCCATGAATCTCGGAGTAAATGTTCTTGCCCGTCAGCGGCAGGGAAGAATTCATCAGTTCCTCGCGCACCGATTCGCGCGTGACCTGATAATTGATCAGGCTGGTCACGAAAAAAGAGGTCAACAGGATGACCGTCAGAGAGGCAAGAAGTTTGGCCTTTAGGCTTATCCGAATCACAATGCACTCCAGACAAGGAGAACGGGGCGAGATACCCCTAAAAACACAGACGCATGCCGCTGTGCATGGGCCGCACTACGGCATCAAGTCGCTTCATCAATTCAGCTGTGGCTTTTTCGCCGGTGCAGTGCCCCGGAACCACCAGCCCTGCGCCGCACTCGCGCAGCGCCTGTACCGACTGGTCGAGCTTGTCGCGGTCGGCATTGTACAGGTGCAGGCCACCCACAACGGCGTGCACGGATTCAATGCCGTGACGCTCTTTCAGGACGGCAAGGCTGTTGGCAAGCCCGGCATGGCAGCAGCCGAGCAGCACCACCGGGCCGGGGGCGGTTTCCAGCAGCAGGAACGCGTCATCAGGGACGGAGTCCGGGAGTGTACCGGCACGATCCCAGGCAAAGCCGTCCACGGCCTCGAAATGACCCGGAAGTCTGGGTATGTCCGTAACCATGGTGACTCCGGGAATCAGTTCGCTCGAACCGCGAACCGTCTCGAATACGGGCAGCTCGAACGGAATCCCGATCGGCTCGGGTGAACCGCCGGAGACACTGAACCGCTCTTCACGGATAGCACGATGTCCGTAGATGGTCCCTGTGAACCCCGCGTCAAGAAGCGCTTGCAGTCCGCCGGCATGATCATAGTGACCATGGGAGATGGCCAGCGCCCCCAGTTCGGACATTTCCACGCACAGTTCACTCGCATTATCCAGAAAGGCGCCGGTCTGGCCGCAGTCCCAGAGCAGCGCTCCCCCGGCCCCTTCCACAGCGCATGAAAATCCCCACTCCGATGCCAGCCCGTCCCCGGCAACGTTGTCCATGAGTACGCTTATGTGCATTGGCACTATTTCCCGATTTTACGCATATCCTCTCGGAACAGCTTGTAATTGTACGAGTCCACCACGGCCTGCCAGCTGGCCTCGATGATGTTGTGCGACACGCCAACCGTGGTCCAGCGTTCATGAGAGTCACCGGATTCCACGAGAACCCTGACGAACGAAGCGGTACCGCCGGTATCACGAACAGCCCCGGAGAGCACCCGTACCTTGAAGTCGAGCAGGCGAACATCCGCAAGGCAGGGGTAGAACCGTTCCAAGGCCTTGCGCAGCGCCCTGTCGAGCGCATTGACCGGCCCCATGCCCGTGGCTGCGGTGTGCTCCTCCTGATCGCCGACATGGACCATGACCGTGGCCTCGGAGAACGGCTCCGCGTCCTCCTCGCGCTTGGCGTCCACAACGAAGAAGTTACGGAACTTGAAATAGTTGAAATGCGTCCCGGACACGATCTTGTGGAACATGAGTTCGAAAGAGGCCTCGGCGACCGAGTATTCGAACCCTTCGCTCTCGCGCAGCTTGAGCTCCCGGATGAGCTGATCCAGCCTCGGGTCTCCCTTTTCCAGCGGATGCCCGAACTGCTCCGCCTTGTGCAACAGGTTGCTGCGGCCTGCGAGGTCGGAAAGCAACACGCGCTGCATGTTGCCAACATCCGTGGGGATGATGTGCTCGTAGGTGCGGGAGTCCTTGCGGACCGCGCTCACATGCACACCGCCCTTGTGCGCGAAAGCGGAGGCGCCCACGAAGGGCTGGCGCATGAACGGCCGCAGGTTGGCAATCTCGCTGATGTAGTGACTCACTTCCGTGAGCCTGCGCATGTTCTCCGCCCCGATGCTCTCCAGCCCGAGCTTGAGCTCCAGGTTGGGGATTATGGAGCAAAGGTTCGCGTTGCCGCAGCGTTCGCCATAACCGTTCATGGTTCCCTGCACATGTACGGCACCGTGTCGGATGGCTTCGAGTGAGTTCGCCACGGCAAGTTCGCCGTCGTTGTGGGCGTGGATGCCTATCGCTGCGTTCGGTATCCGTGTGCGTACCGCATTGACGCCTTCGGCGATCTGATACGGAAGGGAGCCGCCGTTGGTGTCGCAGAGGACCAGCACATCCGCTCCGGATTCATGGGCCGCCTCAAGGCAGCTGAGGGCAAACTCGGGGTTGGCCCGGAAGCCGTCAAAGAAATGCTCGGCATCGAAAAACACCTCGCGGGCGTGGGGCCGCAAATGCGCCACCGACTGCCGGATGATCTCGATATTGCGCTCGGTATCGATGTTGAGAGCGAGAGTGGCGTGGAGGTCCCAAGTCTTGCCGAAGATGGTGAAGACCTCTGCGCCGCAGCTGAGAAGGGATTGGAATATGGGGTCGGAGTCCGGGTCGGCCTTCGGGTTGAATGTGCTCCCGAAGGCCGCGATGGACGCATTTGTGAAAGTATGTTCGGCGATTTCGTCGAAGAACTGCCGGTCGGTGGGGTTGGAGCCGGGCCAGCCCCCTTCGATGTAATGCACGCCGAGCTCATCGAGCTTTTCGGCTATGCGCACCTTGTCCTTGGTGGTGAGATTGAGTTCCTCGGCCTGGGTGCCGTCCCTCAGCGTCGTGTCGTATATTGCTATCCTGTGCATGATTCCGGTTGTATCCCGCCCTCGTGAAGGGCAAATTCCTTGTGCAGCGTTCGCACTGCGAGTTCCGTGTATTTCTCGTCGATCAGGAACGATACCTTGATCTCCGAGGTGCTGATCATCAGTATGTTGATGTTCTCGTCGGCAAGCGCCCGGAACGCACGGGAGGCGACACCGGAGTGATTGCGCATGCCGACGCCGATAATCGAGACTTTGGACACGTCACTCGATGATAGCAAATCCTCATAGCCGATCTCGTAGCGGAGATCCTCGAGAATCTTGACGGTCTGTTTTATATCCGCCTTGGGAACCGTGAAGGTCATGTCGGTCTTGCTGCCCTTACTCGGGTTCTGGACGATCATGTCCACGAGAATCTTCTTTTCCGCAAGCGGGCTGAAAATTGCCGCGGACACGCCGGGACGGTCCTCCACGTGAACGAGGGTTATCCTGGCTTGATCCTTGTCGTACGCGATACCCGAAACGAGAACTGCTTCCATGTCGTCATCCTCCTGACAGACCAAAGTGCCCTGCTCGTCGGAGAAGGTCGAGCGGACATGCACGGTTACATTGTATTTCTTGGCAAATTCCACGGACCTGATCTGGAGCACCTTCGCTCCCATGCTCGCCATTTCGAGCATCTCGTCGTAAGCAATGCGGTCAATCTTGGTCGCATCGGTGCAGATGTTGGGATCAGTAGTGAATACGCCGGGAACATCAGTATAAATTTCACACACTTCTGCATCCAGAGCGGCAGCCATGGCCACAGCGGAAGTATCGGAGCCGCCACGCCCGAGAGTGGTTATGCGCCTGCCGTCCTCGCAGCCCTGAAATCCGGCCACGACGAGCACGTCATGCTCCTCCAGCATTTCAAACAGCGCAGTGGTGTCGATATCCACGATCCGCGCTTTCCCGAAGCTGCAGTCTGTACGGATCGGTGCCTGAAAGCCCAGGACAGAGCGGGCGCGGATACCCTGATTCTTGAGCAGCATCGAAAAGAGCGCACAGCTCACCTGCTCGCCGGTGGAAACGAGCGAATCCATCTCCGCCGCGTCGGGCGTCGTCACCCACTCGTTCGCAAGCGCCAACAGCCGGTTGGTTTCTCCTGCCATGGCCGAAAGCACGACCACGACCTTGTTGCCCTCCCGGTAAGGGCGCATGACCTTTTTCATGACCTCAAGCTGAGTGCTCAGGCTGGCGACCGATGTGCCGCCGAATTTCTGTACGACGATATTCATTACGATTCCAAGTGTTCTGTATATTCGGCAAGTGCTGGCGCGAGGGCTTCAAGATACTCCCCGGCTCGCCTTCCCATTGCATGCAACCTGAGGACTCGTCCAGTCCTTTCATCTCCCCAGACAAGGTGCAGGGCCTCGTCCGGCCATTCGCCCCCTGGGAGATATTCGATCCACTCCACCAGCGCAACGCTGTGTTCGTCGGCCAGCTGATCGAGCACTTCATCGCCCGGCGGCATTCCCTCCAGACGGTACAGGTCGAAATGGGCCACGGGGGGCGTGGTGGGATACAGGTTGAAAATATTGAAGCTCGGACTCGACACCTCTGCTTCGGCCGCGCCGGGGAGCGACTCGACAAGGCCCCTGACGAGGGTCGTCTTGCCGGAACCGAGTCCGCCCTGAAGCAGGATGGCCGGAGGAGCCGCGGTGTTCGAGAGAAAGCCGGCGAGCGCGCGCCCCAGTTGGAGGGTTTCGCGCTCGTCCCGCAGTCTGATGTCCAGATGCATCGGGCTTCCGCTACTCCTTGGCGATGAGCGTGCCGAGCACGTCTTCCTTGCCCACGACGCCGACGAGCGCGTCACCGTCCACAACGGGCAGGGTGTAGAGCTTCTTGTCGCTCATGATGGCCGCCAGCTCGTCAAGCCCGGTGTCGGGACCGACGGTCACTGCGGGTTTGGTCATGGCGTCATTCACGGTCAGGGCCGTGATCTTCTGCATCTCGCTGTCCAGTTCGTTCAGCGAGGCAAGCGGAAATACACCGTCGAGCAGGGTGAAGAACGAGGGCAGCGACAGTTTTTTCTGCTGCGCCACGAGATCGGTCTGGGTCAGAACGCCCACCACCTTGCCGTCATCCACCACGGGAACGCCGTTGATGCGATTCCCCAGCAGGGTCTTCACTGCGGTGCTGATGTCGGTGTCGGAGGTGAGGGTTATGGGCTCGTTGGTCATGATATCCATTGCTTTCAGCATATTCCGTACTCCTTTGCCGCGCGTGGCAGCATATCGGCTATTTCGCCTGCGAGATTGCCGCGCAGGGGGTGGTCCTCTTCCAGCATCCTCCCGGATACCGCGTGCCAGTAAACACCGAGCGTGGCGGCGTGCATCACGTCCATTCCGGAAGCGGCGAGAGCCGCGATAACACCGGAAAGGACATCGCCGGAACCGCCAACGGAAAGGCAGGGAGCTGAGACGGGGCAGAGCCTCGTCTGCTCCGCATCGACCACAAGGGTCCCGGCTCCTTTGAGAACCAGCGTCGCTCGCGTCTTTTCCACGAATGATTCCGCGGTTTCCAGTCGAGACTGCTGAACCGATGCCGTATCGGTTCCCGCCAGACGGGCCATTTCACCGGGGTGGGGAGTCAGGACGGTTCCGGGCGGGAGCTCACCGGCAAGTTCGGGAGCCTGTGCCAGAGCGTTCAGCCCGTCGGCATCCAGCACGAGCGGCACCGGACACCTTGCAATAAAATGTCGCAGGAAATCAACATTTTTCCCGCCCTGCCCCCAGCCGGGGCCGAGAACAACCGAATCGAAACGAGAGAGTTCCGCAACAACTTTTTCCGCATTTTTTTGGTCCCAATTCTCAAAATCGCGCAACGGAAGCGTCATTATCTCGGGTCGCCCGAACCGGACCTCGGCGCAGGCGTCTCCGGGACAGGCCACAGTGACCAGCCCGGCTCCCGCCCTGAGCGCTCCCAGCGCGGAAAGATGCGGGGCGCCGGTCAGTCCGGGGGAGCCGCCCACAACGAGCACATGGCCCGCCCTGCCCTTGTGGGAATCCGGGACCGGGCGGGGGATGGTCTTCATGACCTCCCGGCCGATCACGAACCGACGCACGGGGCGCGCCTCCCGGACCGCACGGGGGATGCCTATGTCCGTGACGAAAAGTTTACCGGTCCACTGCTCGGCTCCGGGCATGGCCAGCCCGGTCTTGGCCGCCTGAAACGTGACTGTGGCGTCTGCGCGGACGGCTTCCGGAGCCGGGGCGCCGGTATGCCCGTTCAGGCCCGAGGGAACGTCGATGGAATAGACAAAGGAACGCTCGCCCATGCGGTTTATCGCCCGCACCAGCTTCAGTGTGTCGGCGCGCAGGCGACCCTTGAATCCCGTGCCGAGCAGTCCGTCCACGATGATGTCGGGCTGCGGCAGGGAGCCGAGAGTTGCGGTGGCGAGGTGAAAAAGAGGTATGCCGAGCTTTTGGGCCAACACAAGGTTGGCTCGGGTTTCTCCGCGATAATTCTTCTTGGGGCGGGTATGAAAGACCGCCACGGTTCCGGCGCGCTCCACCAGATACCGGGCCATGGCGAAGGCATCGCCACCGTTGTTGCCGGAACCGGCGAAAAGATAGACCGTCTTTCCTTCCAGCGGTCCGGCTTCGGATTCGAGCGTCCGCACGGCCTCTCGGGCCGCGTTTTCCATCAGGACCATGCCGGGAATGCCGAATTCGCCGATGGCTTCGGCATCCCAGGCGGCCATTTCGCCGGGCGTTGGCAGCGGATGAAGCATGGCTCCTCCTAATCTTCTATGATCACCACGGCCGCGGCATTGTCCCGCGAGTGAGTGATCGAAACGTGGGCCCGCCTGCCGCCGAGGGAACGCATGACTTCGCGCCCCTCGTCGCAAAAGGTTATCTCCGGTTTGCCTGAGGAGCCGTGCAGCACCTCTACGCACTGGAAGGTCACGCCCTCGGCAAAGCCTGTTCCCAGGGCCTTCACCCCGGCCTCCTTGGCGGCAAAAAGCGCGGCCAGACGAGAGACCGGATGCTTCGGCAGCTGGGCTATCTCGGCGTCGGTAAGCACTTTCTCGACAAAACGCATCCCGTAACGGCCCCAGGCGCTCTCGATGCGCTCCAGCTCGACAAGGTCGATGCCCATTCCGAGGATCATTCGCTAGTCCTTGAAGGTCCTGATGATTTCGGCCATGTCGCGAACCGCCCGGTCGATGCCCACATAGACGCTGCGAGCGATGATGCTGTGCCCTATGGAGTACTCGCTGATGCCGGGCACGTTCTTGAACGCCATGACGTTGCGATAATTCAGGCCGTGCCCGAGGTTCACCTTGAGTCCCAACGCGCGCGCGTGCCGGATGCCTTCGAGGATCTTTTCCAGCTCCACGTGGCGCTCGCGAATATCCTTGGCGTCGGCATAGTGGCCGGTGTGAATCTCGATAAACTCGGCGCCGCAGGCGTGTGCCGCGTCGATCTGGGCGATGTCCGCGTCAATGAACAGACTGGAGCGGATGCCCTTTTCATGCAATGGTGCCAGAAACTCGGCCAGCTCCTCTTCCCTGTCTATGCAGTTCAGCCCGCCCTCGGTGGTGAGCTCTTCGCGTTTTTCCGGGACGAGGCAGACGGTTTCGGGGTCGGTTTCCAAGGCGATGGACTGCATCTCCCGCGTGGCGGCCATCTCGAAGTGAAGCCGTGTGTTGCAGGTCTTTCGAACCAGCTCGATGTCTCTGTCCTGCACGTGCCTGCGGTCTTCGCGCAGGTGCATGATGATCCCGGCGGCTCCGGCCATTTCGGCCATGTAGGCAGCCGTGACCGGCTCGGGCTCAATCCCCAGCCGGGCCTGACGAAGGGTGGCGACGTGATCGACGTTGACGCAGAGTACAGGCATTATACTATCTCCTTGTGCGGATGATTCATTCGAAGCCACCTGATTACGCCTTCCGGGCGTTGATGGCAACCGCGTGAAGGCGTTTCCCCAGTATTGACAGGAGCGAAGCCACCCGCTACCAACCCACAGAACTGACCAAGACATTACATACGGAGTAATATACATGAAAGTTTGCATCGTCGGAACCGGTTATGTCGGCCTCGTATCCGCTGCCTGCCTCGCTGAAATGGGCAACACCGTCCGTTGCGTGGACGTGAACCCCAAGGTGGTGGAAAAACTCAGGGAAGGACACGTTCACATCTACGAGCCGGGGCTCGAGGAGATGGTCAAGCGCAACCACGCCGAAGGACGTCTTTTCTTCACCACGGACATAGCCGAAGGACTCGAGGGGGCCCGCGTGGCTTTCATCACCGTCGGCACCCCCAGCGGTCAGGACGGCCGCTGCGACCTCTCCTACGTGGACGCGGTCGCCCGCGACATCGGCGCCAACATGCAGGAACCCAAGATCGTGGTGGACAAGTCCACCGTCCCCGTGGGGACGGCGGACCGCGTTCGCGGCATCGTCGCCGGCGAGCTGGAAAAGCGTGGCGCATCCATTGACTTCGACGTGGTCTCCAACCCTGAATTTCTCAAGGAAGGCGACGCGGTCAACGACTTCATGAAGCCCGACCGGGTCATCGTGGGCACCGAGTCCGAAGAGTCCGCCAAGGTTCTGCGCGACCTTTACTCCCCGTTCGCCAGAAGCCGCGAAAAGCTCATCGTCATGGGCACCCGCAGCGCGGAGATGACCAAGTACGCCGCCAACTGCATGCTGGCCACCAAGATTTCCTTCATCAACGAAATCGCCAACATCTGCGAACGCGTCGGCGCCAACGTCACTGAGGTGCGCGCGGGCATCGGGTCCGACTCGCGCATCGGCTACAGCTTCATCTATCCCGGCGTGGGCTACGGCGGCTCCTGCTTCCCCAAGGATGTGAAGGCGCTGATCAACACGGCCCGCGAAGTGGAATACGACGCCAGACTCATTCAGTCCGTGGACACGGTTAACGACGCCCAGAAGCTCGTCATCTCCGACAAGATTCTCGACTACTTCCAGCCGCAGGGCGGCGTCGAAGGCCGCACCCTCGCCCTCTGGGGAATCGCTTTCAAGGCCAATACCGATGACATCCGCGAAGCCCCGGCCCTGTATCTGGTCAAGGCGCTCACCGACGCCGGCATGAAGGTCCGTGCCTTCGACCCCGTGGCATGGGAACGCGGCGCCGAGTACTTTGCCGACAACCCCAACGTTGAGATCGTCCGCGACCAGTACGAAGCCTGTGAAGGCGCAGACTGCCTCGCCGTGGTCACCGACTGGAACCAGTTCCGCGACCCGGACTTCGACGAGGTCAAGGGGCTGCTCAAGACCCCCATCCTCTTCGACGGACGCAACCTCTACAGCCCGCGTCGCATGGGCGACGAAGGTTTCGCCTACTTCAGCATCGGCCGCACGCCGGTCAAGTAGCGCATTCGCCCATACCGCTTTCAACGGCCTGCTCCCATAACCGGGGGCAGGCCGTTTTATTTGGATGCCTCCGCTTGGTCCACCCATCGGCACTGTCCTTGCTTATACCCCGCGGCAGCGTGCCATAAAAAAAGGAACGGCTCCAAACCACTCATGAAAACTCTGTTTGCACCCGAACGGCTGGCCGGGTATCACAGACCTATCGGCGGATTTTCGCCTACTTCCTCCGAAGGCGGTTCATGACCGGCTCATCCGCCATCCAAGCTCACACGAAAGCCACGAGAGTGAAGCCGCATGAGATACTTCAAGGACAGCAGACGAAAAGCCCTCCCCGGCATCATGGGGTTTCTCTCCATGCTGCTCGTGCCGCTGGTGGTGGCGCTGGTGGTGCAATACGACTACCTGCAGGACCTTGAGCGTGTTTCAGAAGAGCGGCTCGCCCTGTACGAGCGGACACTCAATTCAGCCCTGCAGAAGCACGAATACCTGCCCTACCTGCTCTCGCAGACCGGCATCATCAAGGACCTGCTCGCCGACGGAGGCGACAGGATCCGCATGAACTCCTTCCTCCAGTCCGCCAACGAGCGCGCCGAATCCGAGGCCATCTACATCCTTGACACCGACGGCATCGTCATCGCCGCCAGCAACTGGATGAAAAAGACGAGTTTCATCGGACTGGACCTGAGCTTCAGACCCTACTTCAAGGACGCCATGAACGGAGCGGCGGGCAAGTTCTTCGGGGTCGGCATCATGGCGGGGCGGCCCGGTTTCTACATTTCCCATCCAGTACGCGTGAACGGACGCATCGTAGGCGTCGTAGCCACCAAGATCGTGCTCTCGGCTCTGGAGACACTCTGGCAGGAGGGCGGAGAAACCGTGTTCGTGGCGGATTCCAACGGCGTCATCGTGCTCTCCAGCCGTCCGTCGTGGAAATATCGCACCCTCGCCCCCCTGTCCGAAGAGACGCGCAACAAGATCCACGAGCGATGGCAGTTCCCGGACCCCAAGCTCAAAAGCCTGCGGTCGCAGTCCTCCACGCTACTGGGCTTTCCTGAGACCATCATCGACAAGGAGCGGTTTCTCAAGAACTCCCGCTCCATCCCCGACATGAACTGGGAGATAACCTACCTCATGAACGAGGCCCCTCTCTGGGAGCGTACGCTGGGCATGGCGCTCACCTCATTCATTCTCGTGGGACTGGCTATTCTCACCCGCATGTTCGTCCGGGAGAGAAGCCAGCGGGAGCTGTCTCGGCAACAGGCCCTCGAAGCGGAGAAAATCCGCAGCATGAACAAACAGCTCGCTTTGGAGATCGAGGAACGCAAACGCACGGAGCTTGAACTGCGCGAGGCGCAGGAGGAGCTGGTGCAGGCCGGTAAACTCGCGGCTCTTGGGGAGATGGCCACAGCCGTGGCCCACGAGCTGAATCAGCCCATAGCGGCGTCCAAGACCTACATCGCCAGCTGCCGCCTGATGCTCAACCGCGACAAGCTCGACGAGCTGGAACCGACGCTGAACAAGATTTCAGACCTGTGCGACCGCATGGCGAAAGTCACCGGCCAGCTCAAATCCTTCGTTCGCAAGTCGTCCAACAAGAAGACCAGGTTCGACCTGCGGCGCGCGGTCAACGAATCCCTCACGCTCATGCGCCACCAGTTTCAGGTGGAGAACTGCGAGCTACAGCTGGACATGCCGGAGCACCCCATCTTCATCATGGGCGACCACGTCCGGCTTGAGCAGGTACTGATCAATCTTTTCCGCAACGCACTGGACTCCATGCTGCATACGGCCTCGCCCGTCATCGGCGTGGAAATGGCCCACGAGAACGGGCACGCCACCATCCTCGTGCGGGACAACGGTCCCGGCATCGGCACGGAGATAGGCAAGCGCCTCTTCGAGCCGTTCGTCACCAGCAAGAAGGAAGGCGTGGGCATGGGCCTCGGCCTTTCCATCTCATACAAGATAATCAAGGACATGGGCGGAGACATCCGCGGCAGGAACCGCGACGAGTGCGGCGCAGAGTTTCTGCTGACCCTGCCAGTTGCCGACCACGACACCTCCGGAGCCGAAGCATGATGCAGGTCATTCTCGTTGATGATGAAAAGTCAGTCAGGGACTCGGCCAGACAGTGGCTGGAGCTCTCCGACTTCACCGTGCAGGACTTCGAGGACGCCGGCGAGGCGCTCGGAGCCATTCATCCCGACTACGCCGGCATCATCCTTTCCGACGTCAAGATGCCGGGCATGGACGGCCTGCAGTTCCAGAAGGAAATCGCCAAAATCGACCCGCACATCCCGGTCGTCCTCTTCACCGGACACGGCGACATCGCCATGGCCGTAGAGGCGATTCGCGGCGGCGCGTACGACTTCGTGGAAAAGCCCTTCGACCCGGAACGCATCATCGAAACCATCAAGCGCGCGCTGGAGAAACGTCGGCTCGTACTGGAGAACCGCCAGCTCAAGAAGGCGCTGGAAGAAAACGAAGGACTCGACTCCAGACTGGTGGGCACCTGCAGGCCCATGCGCGAACTCAAGCGGGAGATAAACCACCTCGCCCCGACCATCGCCAATGTGCTGGTCCTCGGCGAAACGGGCACGGGCAAGGAGGTCGTGGCCCGCTCCATCCACGAACTCAGCGACCGCCGCAAACGCCCCTATCTGGCCCTCAACTGCGCCACCATCCCGGTCAACATGGCGGAGAGCGAACTCTTCGGCCACAAACACGGGGCATTCACCGGAGCCCAGAGCAGACGCATCGGCAAGCTGGAGGCAGTGCAGGGCGGCACTCTCTTTCTGGACGAACTGGGCTCCATGCCCTTGGACGTACAAGGGAAGCTCCTGCGGGCACTGGAGTGCCGCGAGATAACTCCGCTCGGCAGCAACACGCCGCGCCCGGTGGAGTTCCGGCTCATCTCCGCCATGAACGAGGATCCGCGCAAGGCCATCGAGGAAGGGCGCCTGCGCGAGGACCTCTACTTTCGGCTCAACACCATGGAGATAACCGTGCCCCCGCTTCGGGAGCGCAAGGAAGACATCCCCCTGCTCTTCTCCTTCTTTCTCGATCGGGCCGCAGACACCTACGGCCGCCCCGCCGACTCCCTGCCGCCGGAAAGCGCCGCCGCCATGATGAGCCACGACTGGCCCGGGAACGTGCGCGAGCTGAAGAGCCTCGCCGAACGCTTCGTGCTCTCCAGCCTGCCGCCCGACCAACGCATCCCGAAACTGCTCTCCGGCACCGTGGTGGACTGCGGCGACTCCTCGGTGTCCCTCAAGGAGCAGATCAACCTCTTTGAACGGCACCTCATCCAGAAGTCACTGGCGCGGCATGACGGCAACATAAAGTGCGTCATGGACGAGCTGCGAATCCCCCGCCGCACCCTCAACGAGAAGATGGCGAAATACGGCCTCTCCCGAACCTGACGTCACATCGGCGGAATTCCGCTCACGCTCTCCGGGCGCATCGGCGATTTTCCGCCGATGCGCTTTTTTATGGCGAGTCAGACCCAGCGCTGACGGGAACAATCGCGTTACGGTCCATGGCACACCTGTTGCTCTGTCGGGATGTTGCGATCCGGTTTTCCGCCAACCTTCTCACCGGAGGATGCCTCAATGCACCAAGGCGACTCTGCCGCCATCTCCCGAAGGGACAAGGGATTGCCAGCCGGAGAATCCCCTTGAGCCCCCTTTTCACACCGCTTCGGAAAACGGCCTTGCCCTCTTCAATTCCACAACCCCACAGGTGAACCCTATGATGAAAGCCAATCCGACATCCGCCGCGGGCACATCCCGTCTGGACGCAGGGCTCGACTGGCTGCAGATGCTCACCGGCGCCGGGCTGATCCTCTTCATGTGGTGCCACATGATATTGGTCTCCTCGGTGGTCATCTCACCCAGTATCATGAACGCCATCGCCCACTTCTTCGAAGCCACCTACATGGCTCAGGTGGGCGGCCCGCTGATCTTCCTTACCTTCCTACTCCATTTCGTCCTCGCCGCCCGAAAGATTCCGTTCCGCGCCGAGAGGCAGGGAGTCATCCTCGGACACGCCAGAATGCTCAAACACCGCGACACGTGGCTCTGGGTCGTTCAGGCCGGAACCGCCATGATCATCCTGATACTCGGCGCCATCCACATGTGGGTGGTGCTCACCGACCTGCCCATCACCGCAGCCAAGTCGGCCGCGCGCATCCAGCAGTTCTGGTGGTTCATCTTCTACATGATCCTTCTGCCCTGCGTGGAGCTGCACGTGAGCATCGGCTTCTACCGCATCGGCGTGAAGTGGGGCTTCGTCAAATCCGAGGACCGCAAGGGATTCAAGAAGTTCGAAAAGACGCTCTTCACCATCTTCATGGTCATCGGCGTCATCACCCTGATCCGTTTCGCAACGTTAGGCTAGCGAGGTTTCTTCAATGCAAACGCACTACTCAGATCTGCTGGTCATCGGCGCCGGACTCGCCGGAGAACGCGTCGCCTGCGAAGCGGCACAGAACGGCTTCAAGGCCACGTGCCTGTCCATAGTCCCGGCACGCCGCTCCCACTCCTCTGCGGCACAGGGCGGCATGCAGGCCGCGCTCGGCAACTGCGCCAAGGGCGACGGCGACTGTCCGGACGTCCACTTCATCGACACGGTCAAGGGCTCCGACTGGGGCTGCGATCAGGAAGTGGCGCGACTCTTCGCCGACACCGCGCCAATCGAAATGCGCCGCCTCGCACACTGGGGCGTCCCGTGGAACCGTGTGGTCCCGGGCAAATCCACCTTCTTCAAGGGCGGCGAAAAATTCGAGAAATACGAAAAGGAAGAGAACGAAGGGCTGATCACGGCCCGCTCCTTCGGCGGCACCGCCAAATGGCGCACCTGCTACACCTCGGACGGCACCGGCCATGCGGTCATGTGCACCATGGACAACCGCTGCGCCGAGCTGGGCATCGACGTCTTTGACAAGAAGGAGGCCGTCTCGCTCATTCATGACGGCGAGACCTGCACCGGCGCCGTGGTTCGCTGTCTGCGCACCGGCGAGCTGGAAGTCTTCCTCGCCAAGGCCACGGCCATCTGCACCGGCGGATTCGGACGCATCTACAAGGCCACCACCAACGCCGTGATCTGCGACGGCGGCGGACACATCATCGCCCACGACACGGGCGTCGTCCCCATCGGCAACCCCGAGGCAATCCAGTTCCACCCCACCGGCATCGTCCCCACGGACATCCTCGTCACCGAGGGCTGTCGCGGCGACGGCGGCACGCTCCTCGACGTGAACGAAGAGCGGTTCATGAACATCTATGAGCCGGACAAGGCCGAGCTGGCCTCCCGCGACGTGGTATCGCGCTGGATGACCCACCACATGCGGCAGGGCAAAGGCGTGAAGAGTCCCTACGGCGAACACCTCTGGCTCGACATCCGGCACCTCGGCAACGAGCACATCTCAACCAAGCTGCGCGAAGTGGACGAGATTTGCCACCACTTCCTCGGCGTGGACCCGAGGCACGAGCTCATCCCGGTCCGTCCCACCCAGCATTACACCATGGCCGGCATCCGTACGGACAAAAACGGTTCGGCTTACGGCCTCAAGGGTCTGTTCTCCGCGGGCGAGGCAGCCTGCTGGGACATGCACGGCTTCAACCGCCTCGGCGGAAACTCGCTGGCCGAAACCGTGGTCGCGGGCGGCATCATCGGTGCCAAGATCGTCGAATTCCTCAAGGGCTACGAAACCACCTTCAATACCCAGACCATCAATCAGGCGGTCACCAAACAGCGCGAACGCATCGACAACCTGATCCGTGGCAAGAACGGCAGACTCAACGTCTATGAAGTGCGCAACGAGATGCAGGATGCGCTCATGAAGGGCTGCTTCGTCTTTCGGAATCAGCAGGGACTGGAAGAATGCGTGGAAACGCTTCAGGGCACCCTCGACAAGGCCAAGCGCGTGGGACTGGTCTCCGACGGCACCGGGCCGAACTACGAGCTCGCCGCCGCGCTCAAGATCAAGGGACAGGTCAGGCTGGCACTGTGCATCGCGCAGGCCGCCCTGCAACGCACCGAATCGCGCGGGTCGCACAACCGCGAGGACTACCCCGAGCGCAACGACAAGGACTGGCTCAACCGCACGCTGGCCTACTGGCCCGAAAACGCGGACATGCCGGAGCTCTCCTACGAGGACACCACCGCCAGATTCGAAATTCCTCCGGGCGACCGGGGCTACGGCGGCGGAACCATCATTCCGGCCGACGAGGAATACGTGCGCGAACGCACCGTGGAAAGTCCCGTGAACGAACTCGGCACGAAGAAGTAACCCGGTTCAAGGAAGGAACGCATCATGGGTAGACAACTCGAATTCGAAATATTCCGATTCAATCCGCAGAAGCAGGGCGACGTGCCGCGCATGCAGACGTACGTCCTTGAGGAAACCACCAACATGACCCTGTTCATCGCCCTGAACAGGCTGCGCGAAGAGCAGGACCCGAGCCTCGTCTTCGACTTCTGCTGCCGCGCGGGAATCTGCGGGGCGTGCGCCATGGTCATCAACGGCCGCCCCGGGCTGGCCTGTCAGACAAAGACCAAGGATCAGCCCGGCAAGATCACCCTGCATCCGCTTCCGGTGTTCAGGCTCGTGGGCGACCTGGCCGTGGATACCGGCGTCTGGTTCCGGGAAATGTACGACAAGACCGAGTCGTGGATTCACACGAACCGCACCTTCGATCCCGCAGCGCAGGAAGAGCGCATGGACAATGCCGTGGCGGAACAGATCTACGAGCTGGAGCGCTGCATCGAGTGCGGCTGCTGCGTGTCCGCCTGCGGTACCGCACGCCTGCGCGACGACTTCATGGGAGCCGCCTCCCTGAACCGCATCGCCCGGTTCGTGGTGGACCCGCGCGACCAGCGCACCGACAGCGACTACTTCGAGATCATCGGCAACGACAACGGCATCTTCGGCTGCATGGGCCTGCTGGCCTGCGAGGACGTGTGCCCCAAGGGACTGCCGCTTCAGAACCAGCTCGGCTTCCTGCGCCGCAAGATGGGCATCACCGCAATCAAGGAAATATTCAGGAAGTAGACGCCATGCGAATCATCCATACCAACGACATAGTGGACGCCGTCGCAAGGATGTGCGTCAAGGCCAACACGGAATTGCCGGACGACGTCCGCAACAGGCTCTCACAGGCCATGGAAGAGGAAACCAGCCCCTCGGCCAAGGAGGTGCTTCGCCAGCTTCTGGAGAACGCCGACCTCGCCGCTGAGACCAAATTGCCCCTGTGTCAGGACACCGGGCTCGCCGTCTTCTTCGTGGAAGTGGGCGATGAAGCCCGCGTGGAAGGCGGAAACCTTCGCGACGCCATCAACGAAGGCGCACGCAAGGGCTATCAGGAAGGCTACCTGCGCAAATCCGCATGTGACCCTTTCAGCCGCGCCAACACCGGCGACGGCACCCCGGCAATCATCCACTTCGATTTCGTCCCCGGAGACAAACTCAGGATCGTTTTCATGGCCAAGGGCGGCGGCAGCGAGAACATGAGCCGCGTGACCATGCTGGCCCCGGCGCAGGGCTGGGAAGGCATCAAGCAGTTCGTGATCGAACGAGTGGCCGAGGCCGGGCCGAACCCCTGTCCGCCCACGGTGCTGGGCATCGGCATTGGCGGCACCTTCGACCACGCTGCCAAGATCGCCAAGAAATCCCTGATGCGTCGCCTCGACGATACGCATCCCGACCCGGAGATAGCGGCGAAGGAGAAGGAACTGGAAGAGGCCGTGAACAAGCTGGGCATCGGCCCCATGGGACTTGGTGGAAAAACCACCGTGCTGGGTGTCAAGATGACCGTTGAACCGTGCCATCTGGCGAGCCTGCCGCTGGCCGTCAATGTCCAGTGCCACTCCCAGCGGCACGAGGAGGTTGTTCTGTAATGGCGGAATACAAGCTGAACACCCCGCTGACCGATGCAGACATCGCCCCGCTCAAGGCCGGAGACGTGGTCTTTCTCACCGGCACCATCTACTCCGCCCGCGACGCGGCGCACAAGAAGCTCGTGGAGCTGCTGGATCAGGGCGAAGACCTGCCCTTCGATCTGCAGGGCGCGGCCATCTACTACGTCGGTCCGAGTCCGGCGCCTCCGGGGCGTCCCATCGGCGCCGCCGGGCCCACCACCAGCTACCGCATGGACTCGTACGCGCCCCGCCTTCACAGGCTCGGCCTCAAGGCCACCATCGGCAAGGGCAAGCGCAACGAAGCCACCAGAAAAGCCCTTCAGGACCACACCGCCGTCTACTTCGGAGCCACCGGCGGCGCGGGCGCCCTGCTCTCCAACTCCATCAAGGCGTCCGAAGTCATCGCTTTCGAGGAACTGGGACCCGAAGCGATCCGCAAGATGACCGTGGAGGACTTCCCCCTGCTGGTCATCAACGACTCCCACGGGCAGGAACTGTACGCCGTGCCTGACCGCAAGGCCGCAGGCATCGAATAACGCATCGAAATCACGAGGAGATATCACAATGGCACTGTTCACCAGACAGGAAGCGCTCGACTACCACTCCATGGGCAGAAAGGGAAAGGTCGAGGTCGTGCCGGTCAAACCGTGCGTGACCCAGAAACACCTTTCCATGGCCTACAGCCCGGGCGTGGCCGAGGCCTGCAAGGAGATCGCGGCCGATCCCGAGAAGTCCTTCGAGTATACCGCGCGGGGCAATCTTGTGGCGGTCGTCTCCAACGGCACCGCCGTGCTCGGCCTCGGCAACATCGGCGCCGCCGCAGGAAAGCCGGTGATGGAGGGCAAGGGCGTACTGTTCAAGGTCTTTGCGGACGTGGACGTTTACGACATCAACCTTGCCGTCACCGACCCGGACCAGCTCATCGAAATCGTCAAGGCCATGGAGCCGACTTTCGGCGGCATCAACCTTGAAGACATCAAGGCACCGGAATGCTTCTACATCGAGGAAAAGCTCAAGAAGGAAATGAACATCCCGGTGTTCCATGACGATCAGCACGGCACCGCCATTGTCACGGCGGCGGGCATGATGAATGCGCTGGAGATCTCCGGCAAGAAGGCCGAGGACCTGCGCGTGGTCGTCTCCGGAGCCGGAGCATCGGCAATAGCATGCACCAACCTCTACAAGAGCATGGGCGTGCACCCCGAGAACATAGCCATGTTCGACTCGCGCGGCCACATCAACAAAAGCCGCTCTGACCTGAACGAAACCAAGCAGGCTTATGCCACCGAAAAGGAATACGGCTCACTGGCCGAGGCCATGCAGGGCGCAGACTGCTTCCTCGGACTCTCGGTGGCGGGCATGGTCTCCAAGGACATGGTCAAATCCATGGCCGACAATCCGATCATCTTTGCCTGCGCCAACCCGGACCCGGAAATCACCTACACCGATGCCAAGGAAGCCCGCCCGGACGCCATCATGGGCACCGGACGCTCGGACTTCCCCAATCAGGTCAACAACGTGTTGGGCTTCCCCTTCATCTTCCGCGGCGCGCTGGACGTGGGCGCCACGGCCATCAACGAAGAGATGAAGCTCGCCGCGGCCAAGGCGCTGGCGGATCTGGCCAAGCAGCCCGCCCCGGAATACGTGTGCAAGGCCTTCGGGGTGGACAGCCTCGAATTCGGCATCGACTACATCATCCCCAAAGCTCTTGATCTGCGCCTGATCGAATACGTTTCCGTGGCGGTCGCCAAGGCGGCGATGGAAACAGGTGTGGCGCGCAGGAGCATCGACCCGGAAGCATACGCAAGCGAACTGCGCCACCGCATAGCCGATTCCACGGCGCGGGTGAGCAGCTACGTTGAGTCGTACAATCTGGGCATTTAGCATCCCGGGGGCGGAATGTGAGGAGTTCCGCCCCTTCGACCGGCACGGGCATGCTTCCATCAATCGCGGTCCGCCGCAGCAACCCAAGGAGAGGAATCCATGAGCGCACAAGCAGGAGACAGCGGAAACGGCAGAAAAGTCGGCTTTTTCCTCGGTCCCATCGTTTTCATCCTGATGCTTCTCATCCCGGCCCCTGAGGGAATGAAAGTCGAAGCATGGCGAGTGGCAGCCGTCACCGCCCTTATGGCCATCTGGTGGATCACCGAAGCCATCCCCATCCCCGCAACGTCATTGCTGCCCATCGCCCTTTTCCCGCTTCTCGGCGTTATGAAATCCAACGCGGCCACCGCTCCATACGCAAACCATCTCATCTACCTCTTCATGGGCGGCTTCTTTCTTGCCGTGACCATGGAACGCTGGAACCTGCACAGGCGCGTGGCCATCCACACCATCCGCACGGTGGGGACGAGTCCGGGCAGAATGATCCTCGGGTTCATGATCGCCACTGGCTTTCTGTCCATGTGGGTCTCCAACACGGCAACGACCATGATGATGGTCCCCATCGGCCTCGCAGTGGTTCAGCAGGCCACCGGGTTCGACTCCAAGGACATCCGCGCCTGCGTCAGCAACGCCGGTCCCGAGTCCAACTTCGGTAAATGCCTGATGCTCGGCATCGCCTACGCTGCCTCCATGGGCGGCGTGGCCACCATCATCGGCACCCCTCCGAACACGGTCATGGTCGGGATGGTGGAAAAGATGTTCGGCGTGCAGATCGGCTTCGGCCAGTGGATGCTCTTCGGCGTTCCCCTCGCCGTGATCATGGTCGCCCTGTCCTGGATCCTGCTCACAAAGCTGCTCTTCCCCATGGGCAAGATGGAGCTGGCCGGCGGAAAGCAGATCATCGAGGAAGAGCTGCGCAAGCTCGGCCCCATGGCATCGGAAGAAAAGAAAATCGTCATCGTGGGCTGCTTCGTGGCGGCCTTCTGGCTCTCCCGCGGCTTCCTGAAGAAAATGCCCTTCGTCCTCGATATGATGCCCAACTTCGGATACATCCACGATGCAACCATCGGTATCCTCGGTGCGCTGGTGCTCTTCGCCATCCCCTCAAACTTCAAGAAGGGCGAGTTCCTGCTTGACTGGAAGACCGCGGTCAAGATTCCCTGGGATGTCATCCTGCTCTTCGGCGGCGGTCTCGCCATCGCCAACGGCTTCGCCAAGACCGGACTGGCGAACTACATCGCCGCACAGCTTGGCGGGCTCGAAGGCGCGAGCATCCTCGTCTTTGTGGCCACCGTGGTGCTGATTACCATCTTCCTGACGGAGATCACCTCCAACACCGCCACCGCCACCCTGCTTGTCCCCATCATGGGCAGCGCGGCCATCGCAATGCACATCCATCCGTTCGCGACCATCATCGGGGCTTGCGTGGCGGCGTCCTTCGCCTTCATGCTCCCGGTGGCGACGCCGCCCAACGCGGTCGTCTTCGGCAGCGGATGCATATCCATCAAGCAAATGGCCAAGACAGGCATATGGCTCAACATCCTCGGCACGATCCTTATCACGGCCTTCGTGGTCTACATCCTGCCCGCAGTGTGGGGCGTTGACCTCGCCACCCTGCCTGAGTGGGCGCCTGCCCCGTAACCCGCGCCACTCTCCGGGCGGCCCCGGCGGCCGCCCGCAGCAAACAAAAAGGGCTCCTCAAGAGGAGCCCTTTTTCAGTGCAAAAGATCATCCCCTTTCCGGAGATGACAGGTGTTCCGTCTAGCTGCGCAGTACCTGCCTGACGACTTCGTCGATGCCAACCTTTTCCACGAAACGGGCGGCGCGCTGGCGCTTGCCGGAATTGTCACGGTAGAAATCGATGAAACGAGTCAAGACTTCGCGGGCTTCGCCACGGCTCAGGTCTTCGGCAAGGACGTCGCCGATGCGCGGCCTGCCGGAAGCGTTGCCGCCGACAACCACGGTCCAGCCCTTCTTCTTGCCGATGAGGCCCACGTCGCGAACGTAAGACTCGGCACAGCACATGGGACAGCCGGAAATGCCGATCTTCAGTTTGGCGGGCATCTCGTAACCCACGAAATGGTCTTCAAGCTCAAGGCCGAAGCCGAGAGAATCGCGCTGACCGAGGCTGCAAACCTCGGTGCCCGGACAGGCTTGAACATAGTGAACGCAAAGTCCGACCGCCGGACCGATTTCCATCTTGAGGTCTTCCCAGACCTTGTCCACGTTCTCCTGCTCGAGTCCAACCATGGCGATGCGCTGGCCCGAGGTGATCTTCATGATGGGAACGTCGTATTTTCTGGCCGCCCGCGCGATCGCTTCGAGGGAGTCGGGGGTCACGAGTCCCACCGGCGTGCGCGGGACGATGGCGTATGTTTTCTTGTCACGTTGAAGGATGGCGCCTTTGGGCGTGGCGGACATGCTTTACTCCTTGGGGTCACTCAGGCTCGGGGTTCTGCGCCGCCTGCCGGACGGCTTCCATGCCGACCCTTTCCGCAAAGCCTGCGGCGCGCTCCCCTTTCTTGGCGTTTCCCGCAAAAAAATCAAGCGTTCGCTTCACATATTTCAATACATCTCCGGCGCAAAGGTGTTTTGCCACAATTTCACCCGGTCGCGCCTTGCGCCCTGCGGCACCGCCGAAAAGCAGCGTCCAGCCTTTCGCATCACCGAGAAGCCCGATGTCGCGCACCCAGCTCTGTCCGCACCCGCGTGGGCAGCCGGACACCCCGAACTTCGGCCGCACCGGGATGCCGGCCATCCCTTCGAGCATGTCCTCTAGGGCTGATGCCATGGTGCGAGTGTCCTGCAGGCCGCGCGAACACTGGCCCTTGCCGAGGCAAAGCGTCATCATGAACGGGCATCTTCCGTCGAGCGGCCCCACAGCCTCGGCCACCGCGTCCACGGATTCCGGCGGAATCCCGTGGATTTCGATCCGCTGGGCACCAGTGGCACGCACGCCCGGAAGACCGTGATCACGCACCACTTTCGCGACTCGCATGAGCGACTCGGCGTCCATGAATCCCTGCGGCATTGCCGGGCGGAGAGCGCAGAGCCCGTCCGCCCGGCAGGAAGCCGCTCCGAAGGTGTCATGAACCGTTTTCATGGCCTTTGAACCTAGATCGGGGGCGCGATGTGGACCAGCAGGCGGGTGCGGCTCTCGGCGCGAAATCCGTGCGGATCCGCGATTTCGCTCACCAGCACGTCACCGGGCTTGGCCGGGATTTCCGCGCCGTCGGCACCGAGGAACTGGCCGCCGCCCTCAAGCACGGTGATGGTCAGCTCGCCTTCGATGTCGTGACTGTGCACGGGCAGCTCCTGCCCCGGTTCGAAGTTGAAGTTGATGACCTTCACGTACGCGCAGTCGTGCACGAGCATGTTGCTGAAAGTCTTTTCCTTGAATCCGTTTTCGGCGATGAGGTCGATCTTGCGCATGGTTATTGCCTCCTTACGCTTCGATGGTTTCGGTGTTGATGACGCGGCCGTCCAGCGAGACGGTCAGCTTTGTCACGGGGACCCGCCTTCCCGCCATCTCGAAAGCCTTGTCCAGAATGACGCTCATGGTGGAGCAACAGGGAACCTCCATCTCCATCACCGTGATGGAGTTCAGGTTCGCGGTGTTCACCATGTCCGCCAGCTTGTTGGCATATTCCATCTGGTTGTCGAACTTGGGGCATCCCATCAACACGACCTTGCCCGCCACGTAGTCCGAGTGGTAATCGGGCAGCGCAACGGGTACGCAGTCCGCGGTCAGCAGCACATCGGCGTTCTGCAGAAACGGCGCGGTCGGCGGGACAAGGCGCAGTTGCACGGGCCAGTGGGACAGGCTGGAGCCCTCGGCGGTCTTCTGTTCCTTGGGCTGATTGGCCTGACCGCAGGGCGTCATCTTGCGCAGCTGGGAACCGGGACAACCGCCGCCCATGGGTCGCACGGGGGTGCCGCGCACTTCCTCGGTGGTGGGCAGGTGATCCGGGATATCGCGTCCCTGCTTCTTGAGGTGCTCCTTCACGGCTTCCGGTTCAAAGTCCTCGGCCGGACGCTCTTCGATGGTAAGCGCACCCTGCGGGCATTCGCCGATGCACGCGCCGAGGCCGTCGCAGAAGTTTTCCTTCACGAGCCGCGCCTTGCCGTCGATTATCTGCAGGGCGCCCTCGTCACAGCCGGTGACGCACAGGCCGCAGCCGTCGCACTTCTCTTCGTCGATGCGGATTATCTTTCTATTGGTAATCATATCGTCCTCCTGATTCTTGCTTATTGCTATATTCTTGCAACGCCGAGGAATACGGCGTGCAGGCCGACAACCATGACCACAAACGCTGCGCGCGCTGTCTCGGCGGTCAGGCCGGGAAATGCATATCCGAGCTGCCCGTGACGGCAGGCTCCCACGCAGTCACCGCAGAGCGTACAGCTCAGGGACGGTCTGCCTTCCTGCAGGGCCCGGGCATCCAGAGCAGAGTACCGGCAACGGCTGAAGCAGACGTTGCAGCCGGTGCAATCCTTGCCGATGCGGATGCGCCACGGGGAAATTTTTCCAAACACATTTGCCACCACACCCATGGGGCAAAACGTCGTGCAGTGTACCATGGTTCCCATACGTCGAGAGACCGTCGCCATGATAATCACGCCCACCATGCCGAAGAGCGCCGCGCTCCATGCCGCCGTCACCCAGGAGACTCCGGCAAGACGCATGGCGTATGCCGCTGCAACGACCACCACGAGGGACGCGACGCGGGTCAGCAGGACGGTCCGCCGCCCCAGATTGGCCGGACGTCGCGATCCCGTGCGGGAAGCGGCGTCATCCCACGCGCCGATGTAGCAGAGATGACTGCACCATGCAGGGCCGACAAGGATAAGAGTCGCGCCGAACAGGATCGGCATGAAAAATCCTTCACCACGGAAGATCGGCCCGGCAGCGATCAGCGCGGGGACAGGCAGATGCAGTTCGCCAGTCATGAGCATACGGTCCGCGCCAAGCAGCCCCATGAGCAGTTGCAGGAAGAAGACTGCCGAAAATCCGGCCCAGATGCGCCTGCGGACGATCGGCTGCTTTGTGCGGTCCAGCATCATGTTAACGATCCACTGGGCATAGACGGCGAGGAGGATGATCTCCAGCCAGCCCCAGCCCGGAGCAAAGCGGTCAAGCAACAGTACGGGGAAAGACACCTTGGCGCTCGCGATGCCGAGTCCGATGCAGGTCAGCACAAATACGGTTCCGCGAGCCTGTGCGTTTTCCGTGGCCTTGCGATACCAACGTCCGTTCGCGGGGGCGATGTTCAGCAGCACGGCGGCCAGCGTTACCAGCATCACCGCACCCATTATTACCACCAGTCGCTCCCAATCTACTCCCATGAGGATGCGCATGCGGACGAAACCGTAAGTAGCGTCGGCCCATGTCCAGGCACCCCAGAAGAGCGCGAAGAGCACCGGCAAACGCACCCATGCACGGCGGGCGAGGAACAGCGCCGCCAGAGTCAGCATTGCGGCGGTCAACCCCGGTTCGCCGAAGCGAAGGTGATGCGCGCCGAGCAGAACCAGCGACAGGGATGTCAGTATGGCGATAAGGATATTCATGTGTCTCTCCACGGCCCCACAATGGACAAATCAGGGGCATCGTGACATGATTCAAGTCAAATCGACTAGAATGAAAGCAATTTTTTTGGAGATAGATAATGGAGAGCATTGACGCGGTACGTTCGGTTTCCCTGTTTCAGGGGCTGCCGGACAACCAACTGGAGCGGCTGGCGCAAATCGCCGTCTGCAAGCACTACAAGCGAAACGAGCTGATCTTTGAATCCGACACCCCGGCAAACGGTTTCTACGCCACACTTTCGGGACGGGTGAAAATCTTCCGCATGTCCCCCTCCGGCAAAGAACAGATCCTGCACATTTTCGGAGCGGGTGAATCCTTTGCGGAAGTCCCGGTCTTTCAGGGCTCCACCTTCCCGGTCCATGCCCAGACGCTGGACCCCTCCGAGCTCATGTTCATTCCGCGTCGCGAGTTCGAACGCATCATCAGCCAGGATCCCGACCTGGCCATGAAGATGATGGGACAGCTTGCGGAGCGGCTGAGAATCCTTGTGAACAAGATAGAGGAACTAAGCCTCAAGGAAGCCCCGTCACGCGTGGCCTCGTATCTGCTTCTGCTGGCATCCTCTCACGACTCCAACACATTCAGACTGGACCTGCCCAAAGGCCAGATCGCCTTTTATCTCGGCACCATTCAGGAAACACTCTCCCGCATACTGAAACGCTTCACCGAGGA
The DNA here is from genome assembly GCF_059568665.1 of Pseudodesulfovibrio halophilus DSM 5663. Taxonomy (NCBI): domain Bacteria; kingdom Pseudomonadati; phylum Thermodesulfobacteriota; class Desulfovibrionia; order Desulfovibrionales; family Desulfovibrionaceae; genus Pseudodesulfovibrio; species Pseudodesulfovibrio halophilus. The sequence goes on from NZ_JCANTV010000001.1 coordinate 51,050, forward strand.
CGAACTCATCGAAATGTCCGGCAAGGACATAACTGTTCTCGACCCTGACGGGTTGCGCGAAATTGCGGACGAAGGACGCTGAGGTCACAGGTCATACAAGCTGAGAGCTGTCCCCGCGGACGGCATCCCAACCAGAAGGGCCCCGCCATAAAAACATGGCGGGGCCCTTCTGGACGTCTTCTTAAGACAGCAAGCACGAAAACCCGCCCTGCCGAAGCAGAGCGGGTTCTAAAAGTCGGATGACGTCCGAGCAGTTAGCCGATCTTGTTGACGGCCTGCTGCAGACGGGAGACGCGGCGCTGAGCCTGACGCCAGTGGATGACTTTCTTGCGGGCGGCCTTGTCCATGACGGAAGTGACTTCCTTCATGGCTTCGGTTGCCTTGGCGGCATCCTTTTCTTCAATGGCAGTCTGGACGGCCTTGACGGAATTCTTGATGCGGGTCTTGGCCATGCGGTTGCGCAGGTTGCGGACCAGGCTCTGGCGGTGCCTTTTTACGGCGGACTTGTGGTTAGCCAACGGTACTTCTCCTCAAGCTTGTCTTATTCTTATGCGTTAAAAAACGGTATTTTCAAAGCGAAGGCAGAGCTACTTATCTAGCACTGCCCCCGTTTGTCAAGCATTTTCTAGACCTGAAGGGCATTGAAGTCGGCAAGGCGTCCCAGCCTATCGACCAATGCCTTCAGCAGATTCAGGCGGTTGGCCCTGAGTGAAGGATCTTCACACATGACCATGACATTGTCAAAAAAGGCGTCCACGCTGGGCCGCAGCTCGGCAAGCTGACCGAACAGGCCGTCGAAGTCGCCGTCGGCCCAGAGCTGCTCGAAGCGCGGAGCGGTCTCGTCCATGCGCTGGGCAAGCGCCTTTTCGGCGTCGTCCTCAAGCATGTCGACCTCAAAGCCGCCGGTAAGCTCCTGACCGACCTCCTCGCCCTGCTTGCGGATGATGTTGGCGGCACGCTTGAAGGTCAGCACCGCCTGTTCGAAGCCTTCGCCCTCACTGAAGCGGGACAGGGCCTCAAGGCGTGCCTTGAGGGTGTGAATGTCGCTAAACCCGGCGCCGATGGCGGCATCGACCACGCGGGTGGCGAAGCCCTGTCCGGTGAACATGGCGCGCAGCCGCTGGGCAAAGAAGTCCAGCAGCATTTCGAGCGACTCCTCCTGCGACACCTTCCACTTCACGTCCTCGGAGTACGCGGCCTGAGCATGGCGCAACAGCTGCTCAAGGTCGAGGTCAAGGCCGTGCTCCATGATGATGCGGCAGATGCCCAACGCGCAACGGCGAAGCGCGTAGGGATCGTTGGCGCCCGTGGGCACCTTCTTGATGCCGAAGCAGCCCGCGAGGGTGTCGGCCTTGTCCGCCATGGAGAGGACGGCTCCCGGCAGCGTGGAAGGAACCGGGGTTTCCGGTCCGGCAGGCAGATACTGTTCCGCCACGGCATCGGCAACGATGTCACCCTTTCCGGCGCGGCGGGCATAGATGCCGCCCATCAGGCCCTGAAGCGAATCGAATTCGTTGACCATCTCCGAAACCAGATCGGCCTTGGAGAGTCGTCCGGCGCGAGCGAAGCGCTCGATATCCGCGGGCAGGAGTTCCTTGGAATCACCCAGCTCGTCAGCCACCCAGCCACAGACCTTTTCCAGCCTGCGGGTCTTGTCGCCCATGCTTCCCAGCGGTCCGAGGAACACGACCTTGTCCAGTTTGGCGAGCCAGTGTTCAAAGTCAGTCTTGATATCCGCTTCCCAGAAGAAACGCGCGTCTTCAAGACGAGCCTTGAGCACCCGCTCCCAGCCCTTCTTGACCAGCGCGCGGTCACGCGGCTCGATGTTCAGGGTGGTCAGGAAATGCGGCAGCAGCGAGCCGTCATCCTTCTGCACGCCGAAGCTCTTCTGGTGCGACTGCATGCTGGTGAGCAGCACCTCGCGCGGCAGCTCGAGATACATCTCCCCGATGTCCCCGAGAATGGGGACGGGGTACTCGACGAGGTTGGCGACCTCGTCCAGCAGCGCATCCTTCCAGACGATGCTTCCGCCCGCTTCGGACGCGAGGCGGTTGCCTTCCTCGACGATGAGATTCTTGCGCTTCTCGGGATCGATGACGACCTTGCAGTCCTCTTCCATGATGCGGAAGTAATCGGCTGCGGCAGCCACTTCAAAGGGACCCGGCCCCATGACGCGGTGTCCGCGGGTGGTGCGGCCCGAGGTCAGGTTCTCAAGCGTGAACTCGACCACCTTGTCATCGAGCAGCGCCAAGAGCCAGCGGACCGGACGCCCGAAAAGCAGGTCATAGTCCCCCCAGCGCATCCGCTTGGGAAAACTTAATCCATCCAGCGCATTGGAGCAGAGCGCGGGGAGAATGTCGAAGGTATCACCGCCGCCGACGGTCTTGGTGGCGGCCAAATATTCGCCCTTGCCTGTTTCCAGCTTGTAGAGCTGATCCTCGGCCACGCCCTGCGTCTTGGCAAAGCCCTGCCCCGCCTTGGTCAGGTTGCCGTCCTCGTCAAAGGCAATACGCACCGGAGGCCCGGTGACGGTCTCCTCCTCGGAGCGCTGCTTCGCGGCGATTCCCACCACATGGGCGGTGATGCGACGCGGGGTGGCGTAAGTGTCCACGCTTTCGAAGCCGATCATGGCTTCCTTGAGCGAGGCGCGGAAAAGTTGTTTCAGTTCAGCCGCGAGCTTCGGCACGAAGCGGGCGGGCATTTCCTCGGTTCCGATCTCGAAAACGAATTCGGCCATGGTGTGTCTCGTCTATTTGATGGCGTGAGCCGCCGTTATTTACCCAGCATTGGATAACCCATTTCCTCGCGCTGCGCGGCGTAGAGGTGGGCGATCTTCGAGGCCAGATTGCGCACGCGACCGATATAGGCGGCCCGTTCCGTGATGGAAATGGCGCCCCGGGCGTCCAGCAGGTTGAAGCTGTGCGAGCACTTGAGGCAGTAATCGTACGCGGGCCAAGGCAGTCCCTCTTCGCACAGGTTCAGACACTCGGCCTCGAACTTGTCGAACAGGTCGAAAAGCATGTCCTGATTGGACAGCTCGAAATTGTATCTGGACATCTCCACCTCGTTCTGGTGGTAGACATCGCCGTAGGTGACCCGGTCGTTCCACTGCAGGTCGTAGACGGATTCCTTTTCCTGCAGGTACATGCAAATGCGCTCCAGCCCGTAAGTCAGCTCCACGCTCACCGGCTTGAGGTCGATGCCACCCACCTGCTGAAAGTAGGTGAACTGCGTAATCTCCATGCCGTTGAGCCAGACTTCCCAGCCGAGGCCCCATGCGCCGAGCGTCGGGGACTCCCAGTCGTCCTCCACGAAACGGACGTCGTGCTCATCGGCCTTGATGCCAAGCGCGGCGAGGCTCTCCAGATACAGCTCCTGCACATTGTCGGGCGAAGGCTTCAGGATCACCTGAAACTGGAAGTAATGCTGTAAACGGTTCGGGTTCTCCCCGTAACGCCCGTCGGTGGGACGGCGGGAAGGCTCGACATAGGCCACGTTCCATGGCTCCGGCCCGATCACCCGGAAAAAGGTGGAGGGGTTGAAGGTCCCCGCGCCCACCTCGATATCAACGGGCTGAGTGACGACGCAGCCGTTTTTGGACCAGAAATCCTGCAGGGTCAGAATAACATCCTGAAAATTCATTCAATAACTCCGAATCAAACCTTTTTGTAATACCCGTTCTCCCATTGGAGCCCGAGGTGGTAGGCAACGAACGCCTCGATGAGGCGGCGGCTTTGACGGGCCACGTCCGCTGTCATGCCGAGACGCGCCCAGTCGGCGGGGCGGGAGTTCCGGATCCATTCCAATGACCTGAGGACTCCCGGCGAGACCCGGCGAACCACTCCGTCTACCGCTTTCCGCCGCGATTGACAAGCGGCGCAGAACACCTGTCCGGACTCCACGCTCACCAGCGGAGCGCGCATGCCCTCTGCTTCCTTTCCGCACGAGGCGCAGATATCGAAGGCCGGACGATATCCGAGATCGAACGCCGCCTTGGCACGGAACAAAAACGGCACCATATCGCCGGAAGGCAGCTTCTCCTCCAACATCTCCAGCGTTTCCAGAAGCAGGTCATAGACAATGCGCGAATCCTGCCCCGGCGAAGGGTCAAGCATCCGCGCGAACTGCACGCAGTTGATCGCCAGCCCCTGCACGGCAGGGTTCTTCTTGACCTCCTGAAAACCGTGAATCAACGATCCTTCTTCAAGGGAGTAATAGGTGCCGGTCTTGTTGGCCGCTATGGAAAAGAGAACGTGGTTGAGGGTGTCGAGGCAGCCAGTGAAGCGTCTGCGGCTGCGAAGCCCTCCGAAGGCGAATGCGTTGAATATTCCGTGGGTGGGGGTCAGGATGCGGACCCAGGCATCGGCTTCCCGGAACCGGCCGACCTTGAGCACTATGGCTTTTTCGGTGGACCGCATGAAGCCGCCGGGTTAGGGGACATCGAATACGAGCGTCTTGACGCTGCCCTTTTTCGCATTGAGTTCCATGGGTTCGCCGTTGTGCGTCACTTCGACGCCTCCGGCGTTGCCGATGCGGATACGGCGCTTGCTGTTGAACTTGAGGCGAAGCGGTTCCCCGTTTTGCAGTATGAAATCCCTGTAAAGATCTTCCTCGTCGCCCTTCCAGACACCGACCCACGTGCCGGCCTCGGTCACTGCGCGGATGACGATGTTGTGCGCATAGCGAAACTGGTCCTGCGGCTCGCCAGACTCCTCCCCAACGGACTCGACGTCGTCGGGAATCGTCGCCTCGACGGTTTTTGCCACATCATCAGCCTCACTCGCGGCCGGGGCTTTTTCGACAGCCTCGGCCGCAACCGTTTCAGCCTCTTGAGCGGACTCTGCAACATCAACCGCTTCCTGCCCGGCCTCGCCAGCGTCGGCGACCGGGGCTTCTGCGGCATTGTCTGCACCTTGCTCCGCCTCGTCAACGGCGTCCGCCACCTGCTGCTCTTCCGAAGCGGGCGCGGGAGCGACCTGCTGCTCAGGGGCAGCCGCCGATTCATCCGCGCTCGCTGTCTCAGCCTGTTCTTCCACCGATGCGGTCGGCTGCTCCAGCACGGTGTAGAGCTTGCCGAAGTAGATGACCGCGCCTATGAGCGCAGCGAGCAGGACGATGAACAGCAGAATGGAGGGCAGCCGGCTTTTGCCGGATCCGCCGGAGGACTCATGCGCGGCAAGGGCCCTGTCGGCCTCTCTGGTGTCCCCGTACCCGGAGGGGAGGTTGTCCTCGTGCTCAGGAATGATCTGATCCACGACCATCGCCAGTTCTTCGGCGTCGAGCCCGAGCAGCCGAGCGTAGCTCCTGACGAATCCCTTGGCGTAGACCGGGTGCGGCAGATGATCGGTATTGCCCTCTTCCAGCGCCACAATGTTTCTGCGACTTATCTTGGTGATTTCGACGACTTCGTCCAGAGACATGCCCCGGCTTTCGCGCGCCTTTCTGAGCTCCTCGCCCATTTCCTGAAATGTCATGCCGTTTATTCTCCGCCTTTATTACTGTCCATGTACGTAATGACTGCCTTTTCGTGCAGTTCCTCGAAGTATTCCTCGAAAATTTCCCTGCGACGTTCGCCCATCATGCGCTTGAGGAGCTTGTCTTTGACTTCCTTGAAGGGGGTCACCTTGCCCGGTTTGACTTTACGAAGCAGGATGATGGTCTCCTTGCCGCCGATGAGAGTGGGCTCCGTCATCTCGCCCGTCTCCAGCCCCTTAAGGGCGTCCTGCCACTCCTTGGCGAGCGCCTCCCGCATGACGTCGTTGACCTTGCCGCCATCTCCGGCGCCGGGGCCGATGGAATACTGGTCGGCCGCCTCGGCAAAGGTCATCTCACCGTCGCCGATGCGCTTGAGCACCTCTTCGCTGGCAACGTCCGCAGGCAGGACGATCACCGAAATATCAACCATCTCTCCGGTGGAGTATTTGTCGATATTCTCCTCGTATTCCTTCTTGAGCTCCGTATCGGTAACCAGCACCTTGTTGTGGACCATGTGGTTCACGATGCGGTTCTTCTTGATGGTGTCGCGCAGCTGTTCGCGGAAGTCCGCGATGGTCAGGCCATCCTGCGAGAGAAGCTCAAGCAGGTCGTCGTCCGAGAGATTCTGCTTGCTTTTGATGTAGGCGATCTCCTCGTCGATGTCCTCGTCGTCCACCGTGATGCCGTAGCTCTGCGCCTCCAGATCGAGCAGCAGGTCTTCGACCATTTTTTCCAGAATCTTGGACCGAATCTGCTTCATGGCCTCGGGGGATATTTCCTTGCCCTGCTCTTCGGCTTTCTTCTTGATGTCCTTCAACTTCATCTGGAGGTCGGATTCCGTGATGATGCCGTCGTTCACCTTAACGAGGATACGGTCGAAGACGTACTCTTCGGCCATGGCCGAGGAGACGAAAATCAGAAGGATGCCTATGGTCAATGCTGCAATTTTGCGCATTCTTTTCAACTCCGTTTCCCCGTCGAGCACAGGGGGGATTTTTTCGCGGTACTTTAGACCGTTTGGGCCCGCTCTGCAATACTGCCGGCTACTCTTTCGTGGCGTTGTCGGGGGCCTCTTCCGCTGCCTCGCGCAGAAGGTGCCTGCTGATCTTGATCTCGGCCTGAGAAACGGCCTTCTCAAGCCACTTGTTGAAGGCCGCCTCCACCTTGCGTTCCAGCAGGACCTCTTCCACAAGGGGATACACCTGCGTGGGACTGAGCACTTTCTCCGGCGTCCGCTCGAGCACGACGAGAGCCTCGTAACCGAACTTCTCCTTGATGACGCCGCTGCTCTGTCCCTTTTCCAGCCCTTTGAGCGCCGCGCCCCAGATGGCCGGAAGTCGCTTCTCGTTCATGACCAGCTCCCGAACCTCAAGCTCGGTAAAGGCCGTGCGCAGCGCCTCCTTGTCCCGCTCGTCGCGAAACTTGGCAACCGCGCCTTCGACCAATTGCCGATTTGGTCCGCGAATCACCAACAGGCGCATGGAGGCGGGCATGACAAAATCCGCGATGTGCGACTTGTAGTAGGCCTCGGCCTCCTTGTAGTCGATCTTGATGCGGGGACGCAGCACCTGTTGCATGAACTTGCGCGTGGCGAGCTGGTCCAGCACCTGATCGCGCCAGTGATCCAGATCGATGTACTGCTCGCGGATGAGCGTCTCGAACTCCCCTTCGGGGTAGTCCGAGCGCACTTCGTTCTCGGCGTCCTGCATCTCCTGCTCGGTCACGGCAAGGTCGAGCTTCTCGAGCTCCTGCCGCACCAGCTCGGCGACGATCAGGTCCGCCAGAATGTCGCTGTACTCCTCGCGCAGCATCTCGACGCTCGGAATGGACATCCCCTCCTGTCCGAGAGACTGCAGGTCATGCAGATATTCCAAAGTATCCAGCATGATGGGCTCGCCGTTCACGCGCGCCACGACACCGACTTCCGTGGGGTCATGAGAGCAGCCCGTCAACAGGACGATCAGGGCGGTCACTATGAGGATAAATCGTTTCATTTCGATTCCGTTTCGGTCAATTGGTTGGGCCGCTCGTCGGCCAGTGCGTCCAGCTCGACTGCCGCAGCCTCAAGAGCTTCGCGCACCGAGTCCCCCTCGGCGTAGCGCAGTTCGATGCGTGCCGGCGGCATGAGGCGCGCCCGTTCTTCACGCGCCGAAGCCCACGCCACAAGGCTTTCCGGCGTAAACGGTCCGGCGCCCTCTTCCCAGGAGATCACGGCGCGTCCGGGATACAGCTCGGCCCTCTCGGCCTGAAGTCGCGCCAGCGTCTGCTTGAGCGTGAGGACGCCGATGAACGTGTCCACCTGCTCCGGCAGGCTGCCGAACCGGTCCTTCAGCTCAGCCTCCAGCTCGGCGAGCTCGGCGTCGTTGGCCGCCCCCGAAAGCGCCTTGTAGTACCGCAGACGTTCGCGCGAGTCGGGCACATAGTCACTCGGGATATGTGCCTCGAATACGAAATTCAGCTCCGGCTCGGAAGCCTTGGCAGAGACCTCGCCGCGAACGCGTCGCACTTCTTCCTCCAGCATTTCGAGGAAAAGGTCCAGCCCAACGCGCGCGATCTGTCCCGACTGCGTTTCGCCCAGGATGTTCCCCGCTCCACGGAGCCTGAGGTCTTCCATGGCGACCTTGAACCCGGCACCGAGATAATCCAGATCGAGAATGATCCGCAAGCGTTTCCGGACTTTTTCCTGCAGGTCGTCCAGCGAGGGAACCACGAAATAGGCATATGCCTGACGCTCGCTGCGGCCCACCCTGCCGCGTAGCTGATAGAGCTGACCGAGGCCGAACATCTGGGCCTGATCCACGATAAGGGTGTTGGCGTTGGGAAAATCCAGCCCCGACTCGACGATGGCGGTGCAGACGAGCACATCAAGCTCCCCGTGCCAGAAGCCGTGCATGGTCTCTTCCAGCTTCTTCTCGGTCATCTTGCCGTGCGCCATGCCGATGCGCGCCTCGGGTACCAGCTCGCGCACGTACTCGGCGGCACGCTCCAGTCCCTCCACGCGGTTGTAGACCCAGAACACCTGTCCGCCGCGCTCAAGCTCTCTTTGGAGGATCCCACGCAGCTCGGCCTTTTCGCGCGTCAGGATGCCGGTTTGCACCGGCTTGCGGTCCTCCGGCGGCGTCTCGATGACGGACAGCCCCCGGAGGCCGGACAGGGAAAGCTGAAGCGTCCTCGGAATTGGCGTTGCCGTAAGCGTCAGCACGTCGATGGTGTTGCGGAACTGCTTGAGCCGTTCCTTGTGCCGCACACCGAACCGTTGCTCCTCGTCCAGGATGAGCAGGCCGAGGTTGGGCATTTCAACATCCTTGGAGAGCAGGCGGTGCGTGCCGATAAGGATGTCTATCTCGCCCCTTGCCGCAGCTTCGAGCACCGTCTTCTGGCGCTTGCGGTCCACGAACCGGCTGAGCATGCCGATACGCAGCGGGAAGTCTTCCATGCGGCGCAGGAACGTCTGGTAATGCTGTTCCGCCAGAACGGTCGTGGGACAGAGCAGCGCCACCTGACGCCCTTCGATCGCGGCCCGAAACGCGGCCCGGAGAGCGACCTCGGTCTTGCCGAAGCCCACATCGCCGCAGACCAGCCGATCCATGGGTTCGGGCTTTTCCATGTCCTCGAAAACGTCGCGGATCGCCTTCTCCTGATCCGGCGTGGCCTCGAACCCGAAACCGACCTCGAAATCGTGGTACATCTCGTCCAGCGGACCGTAGCTGAATCCCTTGGTCACGCGGCGGTAGGCGTACATCTCGACAAGCTCGTGCGCGATCTTTTCGATGGCCTTGCGGACGCGGGCCGTGGTGGCTTTCCAGCGGGTGCCGCCCAGCTTGTCCAGTGCCGGGCTCGCCCCTTCCGGCCCCTTGAAGCGCTGCACGAGCTTGAGCCGGTCAACGGGCAGATAGAGCTTGTCGTCTCCGGCGAAATCCAACAGCAGGTAATCGTTGGCCACGTCGCCGAGTTTCATGTGGTGCAGTCCGCCGTAGCGGCAAAGACCGTAATCGCGATGCACCAGAAGATCGCCGTCGGAGAGGTCCTCGTATGCGGTCAGGCCCTTGAAGGCCTTGTCGCGTGCGCGGTGCGACTTGGGTGCCTCCGGCTGGAGCACACCCTCGCCGAGCAGTCTGATGTCGGCCCACTCGATTTCCACGCCGTTGCGAAAGCCGGAGACGACGGCCGACGTGCCTTCTTTTCCGGGATCAAAACCGAGGCCGAAGGGAATCCGCTCGGGCTCTGCGAGGCTCAGGAAACGGTTGCGGGACCGGTCGGTGCGGAAGCCGAGGACGGTGGTCTGCCCCGCCCTGTTCCATTCCTTGATGCCCTCCATGAGTGCCTGCCACGGCCTGCGCTGATGCTCGGGCTGCCAGAAGATGTCCGCAAATTCGCCAAGGGACCGCTCCGGCAGATCTATGCCCTTCTTTTCCGTGCCGATGACCAGTTCCTCGAAAACAAGCTGGCGACCGTCACGCCACGCTCCACGGGCGCTCTCAGGCGTCCGGCACAGAGCGGAAAGCGGCCAGCGGCGGCCGTGCTCACGCTCTTCGGATTCAAGAAATCCGCGCCAGTTGCGCTCGGCATCTTCAATTCGCTCCCGAAGTTCCCCGCCTTCGGCAAGGATGAACGCGGTCTTCGACGGGAAGAGCTTTTCGATGCCTCCGGCCTCTGGATAAAACAACCCAGGCCAGACGCTTGCGTCGGACTGGTCGAGTTTTTCGCGGAGAAACTTCTCGTCATCGGCCCCCATCTCGCCGCGGGTGCGGTACTCTTCCCACAGCTTGCGGGCAGCTGATGCGTGCGGATCTGCAGCGATGCCGGGCGACACAGGCAGCAGCATGGCTTCCGTGAGGTCGGCCTTGGAACGCTGAGAAGGGCCGTCGAAGAGGCGGATGTCCTCCAACGTGTCGCCGAAAAACTCCAGCCGCAACGGCATGGGGTATCCGGGCGCGTGGATGTCGAGGATATCCCCGCGAAGCGCGGCCTGCCCGGGGCCGGAAACCATCTTGGTCCGGGTGTACCCCCAGCTCACGGCCTGCTCGAGGATCATCTCGGGGGAAAGGTCGTCCCCTTTGGAAAGCGGCAGCCAACAGTTCTCAAGCGTGGCAGGATCGGGCCAGCGGGCCATGAAGTTGTCCACGGTCATGAGCAGACACATGGGCCGCCTGCCGTATACAAGGCTGTGCATGGCGGCCCAGCGCTCGGCCCATTCTTCCGGTCGCGGACGCGCCGCGGGATACGGGGGCAGGACGGCCAGCCCCTGATCCCATGCCGGAGCGTTCGGATCCTCGCCTCCCGGCAGGGTCATACCCAGCAGCGCACGGGACTCCTTGAGTTCCCGTGCGCCCGGCACAACCAGCACGACGTTCTCGCCACGGTCCACGAGCTCACGGGCAAGCAGCGCCCTGGTACCGGGACCGCTCTTGAAAATGCGCAGGCTGTCGGTCTTGCCGCGCAGAAATTCCTGTAGTTCTTTCGGCTGCACTTGCTCTCCCACTCACCAGTGAGCGGAAACGCGAAAAAACCGCCTTGCGCATCCGGCGAAAGGCGGCTTTCGGGTCCTGGTGATCTCGATATTTAAACCTTGTTCAAGGCTTCCTTTTCCTCGTTACTCAACAGCTGGTCGAGGTCGAGTAGAATGAGGAGTCGCTCTTCCAGCTGTCCCACGCCGCTGATGTATTCCGACTCGAGACCGGAAACAACCGGCGGCGGCGGTTCGATGGTTCCGGAAGGTATCCGCAGCACTTCGGAGACGGAATCCACGATGAAGCCGACGATCATCATGTTGATCTCGATGACGATGATGCGGGTGTGTTTGTCGTGCTTGCGGGACTCCAACCCGAACCGACGGCGCAGATCCACGATGGGGATGACCTTGCCGCGCAGATTGATGACGCCTTCGACGAACTCGGGGGCCCTGGGGACATTGGTGATATCCATGGTCCGGATGATTTCCTGAACCCGCAGGATATCCACCGCGAACTCCTCGTGACCGATGGTGAACGTGACAAGCTGAATCAGCTCTGCGTCCTGATGCTGTACATCGTTTTCTTCAACTTCCATGATGCGGAATCCTCTCGGTGTCTGTGATGGGCAAACCGCCGTTCGGGCATGCGTTTGTATAGCCAATGAAAAAATGGCAAGGAGCAGGCGTTTTGTCAACTCACATGCGCGTTTCATCGCATTTCGCCGACGCGTTATAATCAGGTCGTTTTGGAGTTGACGCAATCGCCCTTTGAGACTAACGTATGCGACAGCAAAACGCTAACCGACCCGATTCTCTGACAATTCAGCAAAGAGGGCCTGATCCGTATGGGATACTACGCAAGCTCCGACGACAACATCTCTCTTGAAGAGCAGGTGAAATGTCTTGAAGATGAGGAACTTCTGGATTTCTGGATGGAAACCCAGGAACTGGCGAGACACGTTGAAAACTTCGGACAAAACGACTCAGAGGTCAATCCGGAGTACGAACGTGTCATCCTTCGCGAACTCCAGTTCAGAAATTCGAGAAAATACGCTGTATAAACGAAAGCCCCGGGGTGCCGGGGCTTTTTTTCATCAAAAGACAATCTTCTCCGGCGGACGCCGTTCAGGCACCACCTCTTTTTCGATCTTGCCTTCGTTCCATTCCTTGGAGACATAGAGCGCGCAGAAGCAGGCGCCATACTCCTCAACGTCCGCCTCGCGGTAGACGCAGGGACATATGATGTCCTTGTCCGCCTCGAAATTCCCATTGGCGAGCCTGCAAGGACAGGCCATGTAGCCCAGCCTCTCCTTGTTGATCAACAGGCTCTCCAGAAGCGGGAACGTCATCTCTTCGTCTTCGTTGAAATAATATCCCTTGGGCTCCTGAAGTTTCTTCAGGCTCTCATAAAGCTCTCGGACCTCCATTCCTAGTCCTCCAGAGCCTTGTTGATCTTGTCCTTGTTGAAACCCACCACAACGCTGTCGCCGATGACGATGGTCGGGAAGGACACTGCGGGGTTGTGCCCCTTGATCTGCTCGATGGTCTCGCGACGTTCATCGCCTTCAAGCTGATCCACGAAGGTACAGTCGTATTTCACCCCGCATTCGTCGAGGTATTTCTTGGCGTTCTTGCAGTGAATACAGGTGCTGAGTGCGTAAACCTTGACGTCCTTGCTCATGAAGGCCTCCGGAATAATCTTTGTTTCGAGATTCGCAAGGGGTACTCCATATCGGTATCCCTGAAGCGAAACTACCTTATGCTCTTTTCGGTCGATGCTGTCAAAGCCGTGGACGGCCGTAGTTCAGCTTGCGCTCCAGAGCATCCACTGCAGTGGAACAGATGAACGTCAGCACGAAATACAGTGCGAGAATGGTGATCCAAACCTCGAACGTCCTGTAGGTGGCGGCCATGATCTGCAGCCCCTGAAACGTCAGCTCCTGAATGGATATGATCGCCACGATGGACGAGTCCTTGATGGTTGAGATGAACTGCCCCGCCAGAGCGGGCAGCATCCGGCGCAGCGCCTGCGGCAGAACGATGTGCCGCAGCTGCTGATAGCGCGAAAGCCCCTGCGACGCCGACGCCTCCCACTGCCCTTTTTCCACCGACTCCACCCCTGCACGGACGATCTCGGCAATGTAGGCGCCTTCGAACAGCCCGATGGTGATGGTGGCGGAAACGAACTGCGGCAGCTGCTCCACCGGCCCGAAGAGAAACGGCACGACCGTTCTCGACTCCGTGGAAAGCCATGCCACCAACCTGTCCACACTGAGCAGCGTCAGTATCTGATCGCCAATGAAGAAGTAGAAGACGAACACGATAACCAGCGGCGGCGTGTTTCGCACAAGCTCCACATAGGTGACCGAGAGCTGTCGGAAGAACAGCTTAGGGCTCACGCGCATGAGGCCGAACACCAGCCCGAGGACGGTCGCAACCAGTCCTCCCCACAGACTGAGCCTGAGCGTGGTGAAGAGGCCCTGCAGCAGCAGGCCGGGCACAAGCTCGCCCGACGCCTCGTCCGTGCGCAGCAGATACTGGGGGATGATCGACCATTTCCAATTGTAGTCGAGGGCCACGGTGGTCTCGTAGACAAACCATGCGCCCGCCCCGGCAGCCGCCAGCAGGACGAAGACGTCGAGCGGCCGGAACAGTTTTTTCGCCCGAAGCGAATCTGTTTTATTCAAAACGAATCGCTATTGCAGCTGGGATTCCCATTCCTTGGACTTGAACCAGTAGTCATACCGGTTCTGGAGCCAGCCGCTGGAGAAATTCACACGAATCCAGTTGTTCAGGAAGTTGGTGAAGTCGTAGTCGCTCTTGCGGACGGCAAAGGCGATGGGTTCACGCGTGAAGTCTTCTTCCAAAGGCAGTTCCAGCTTGTCCGGGTATTCCCCGGCAAGTGTTTCAGGCAGCGGATTGGAGGCAACCAGCGCGTGCGCGCGTCCGCTCAGCAGCTCCTGAATGGTCTGGGATTCGTCGCTGAAGACCCTGAGGGTCGCCTTGGGCAGGAAGTTCTTGGCGGCGACGTGCGCGGTGGTACCCATGCGAACGGAAACCACCGTGTCTGGGTTGTTGAATTCCTTGATGGAATCCCGCCCACCGGCCTTGCCGGTGTTGGCGACGATGCTCATGCCGGAATACTCGTAGGGGATGGAGAAGTTGACCTTGAGGTTTCTTTTGGGAGTGACGCTCATGCCGCCGATGATGATGTCGAACTTGCCGCCGAGGAGTGCCGGGATGATGCCGTTCCACTGCGTGGGGACCAGCTGGAGCTTGACGCCCATGTCCTCGGCCAGCTTTCTGGCCACGTCGATCTCGAAACCGACGTACTTGCCGCTCTTGTCCTTCATGGCCCACGGCTTGAACGTGTCGAAGCCGACTCTGATGGCCTGACGCTGCATGACCGCTTCCAGCGTGCTCGCTTTGGCGAGCTCCTGTCTTGCATCCCCTGCGGCAAGGGAAACGTGGGACACGCCGAGGATCACGATCAGGGTCGCAAGACCGGTGGCGATGGTTCTCCAGATTGTCATGGTCAACTCCTTGATTGATTTGATTTATGTAAGCATCAGCCGTTTTTCCATAACGGCCGCCAGTCGCGAAAGGGTCAGGGTCACGGCGAGATACATGACCGCCACCGTAAACCAGATTTCGAATGTCAGGAAGGTCTCCGCGATAATGTTCTGCCCCTGCATGGTCAGATCCATGATGGCGATGGTGCTGACCAGCGCGGAGTCCTTGACCAGCGAGACCACCTGCCCGGTGAGCGGCGGCAGGATGCGCCTGATGGCCTGCGGCAGGATGACATGCACGTACATGACGAACGGTGGCATCCCCTGCCCTTTGGCCGCGTCGAACTGCCCGCTGTCGATGGAGGTGATGCCCGCACGGAATATCTCCGAGGCATAGGCTCCCTCGAACAGGCTCAGCGAGAGCACCGCGGCCCAGAATGCGCTCATGTCAAGGACCGGTGCCAGCACGAAATAGATGAAAAACAGCTGGATGAGCAACGGCGAGTTGCGGATGATCTGCATGTAGCAGCGGGCGATGAGCCGCAGTGAGACATAGGACGACATGCGGCAGAGCGCCGTGCCCAGCCCTATGACGAAGGCCATCCCCATGCTGACCGCCGTAATTCGGAACGTGACGAACAGCCCCTCGAGCAGGGGCCCGGGCACGAACCCGTCATCCATGGTGAACAGGTACTTGGGCACCTGGTACCACTGCCAGTTATACCCCAGCGTTTCGGAAGCCGAATACAGCCCCCAACAGATGAGAGCCATCACGGCCAGATACTTGAGTGTATCGATGATGACATTTCGCCGGTCAGACAGAGCCTTTACCGGCAGGGGCGGACGCTGACTCAACAATCCTCTCCGTATCAAGCGGTTCTATCCATATCAGGAATCGTTACCCTAGCACAAAGCATGAGAAATAACAGAAGAAAATGGACCGAGACGGCATTGAGGCCGAGTCGGTCCATCCGGGGCTTCCAATCAATCGGAATAATTTACTCTTACACTTCTTCCAGACGCTGATCCACGAAACGCCGCACCTTCTCGAAAACGTCTTCGGGCGTGCCGGAGGCGTCGGCGACCTTGAACCGGTCCTTCTTGAGCGCGGCCCACGTGAGATAGCCCTCTCGGATTCGGTTGTGAAAGGATATGTGTTCGGCCTCGAACCGGCCTTCCTCCTGCGACTTGCCGTCCTGCATGTTGCGAGTCATGGCGCGGCGCAGCCCGGTGTCGGCGTCCAAATCCAGCAGCAGGGTCAGCTGCGGCCATGTGCCGTCCACGGCCACCTCGTTCAGCTCATGCAGCATCTTGGGGTCGAGCCCGCGCCCGTAGCCCTGATAGACCACCGTGGAGTCGGCAAAACGGTCGCTGATGACCACCTTTCCTTGTTCCAGCGCGGGGCGAATGACTTGCGCCACGTGCTGGGCGCGGTCGGCAAGATAAAGGAAAAGCTCGGCCAGCGAAGTCAGGTCCTTGCTTTCCACGTGCAGCAGCATTTTGCGAAGCTCGGTACCCACGCGGCTGCCGCCCGGCTCGCGGGTCAGCAGCACCTCCCGTCCACTGGACTCCAGATACTCCTTGAGCATGCGTATCTGGGTGGTCTTGCCGGTGCCTTCTATCCCTTCAAAGGTAATAAACATTGGTTCTTGACCTTCTTGGCCTTCTCCCGCAAAGGATCGGGCGTTTTGGGTGCTCGGTAGATATCGCGCTCAAGAAAGCGCAGATACGGAGACCATTCGGCGCCGGTCTGATCCATGTCGGCATAGGCCTTGTCGATCATGTTCATCTTGGCGTCCATGTTGTCCGCGAAGTGCAGGGCGAAGCCCTCGGGCGTCTTTGGCCGGATGGGAGAGCCGAAGTCGTGCTCACCGTGATGGCTGGTGATCAGGTGCCGCAGGTGCAGCTTGAGGCCGTCCTCAAGGTCCTTGGCCCGCCGCAAGAACGGCTCGAGCCGCTCCTGTCCCATCTGGATGTGACCGAGCAGCTTGCCTTCGTCCGTGTACTCGTGCGCCGGGCCCATGGTCAGCTCCCAAGCCTTGCCAAGGTCATGGAAGACGGCTCCGGCAAGCAGGGTCTGGCGGTCGAGCTCCGGGTACACGTCGCACATGGACATGCACAGCTTGGCAACGCCGAGGGTGTGCTCAAGCAGTCCGCCGACGTAGGCGTGATGCACTGTCTTGGCCCCCGGAGCGGCGAGCATGCGGCGGCGGATTTCCTGATCGCGAAGCACCTTGCGGCAAAATTTCTTCCACGGCTTGTGCTGCATGTGCTCGAGTATGAGGTCCTCGAGCTCCTCCATCATCTCCTCGGCCGGACGATCCGCCGCGGGCATGAACATGGCGAGGTCGTGCCCGTTCTCCGAAGGACTCATGTCCAGAAAATCGATCTTGAGCTGCGGCTTGTCCCGATAGGTTTCCACCAGCCCCTCGGCCATAACGATACTGCCGGTGTCGATGGCCTGAAACTGCTGACTGAGCGGATTCCATATCTTGGCCTCCACCTGCCCGCTGCAGTCCTGCAGGAGAAGGTTCCAGTAGGGTCCGTTGCGGGACTGGGCCAGATCTGCCCGGGCCACGAGAAAGAGGTCGCGCACCCGTTCGCCGGGCGTGATGTCTCGTATGTAATGCGACTTTTGTGTCACTGCTGTTGCCATTGGTTGGAAGTTGGGGTACCCCGCCGAAAACGGGACCCGTCCCGGCGAGGAGCGCGACCGTGCCGCGCTGTACGCATTATGAACCTGATTTCACACGAATTGTCAAATTCGGAGCACCAATGAAGATACTGCTTACCAACGATGACGGCATTCAGGCCGTCGGCCTCAGGGCGCTTTACGCTGCGCTCATCGAGGCCGGACACGACGTCCGCGTGGTGGCCCCGGTCACCGAACAGTCTGCGGTGGGACACGCCGTGACCCTGAGCATGCCGCTGAAGGTCAAGGACTTTCAGGAAGACGGGTTCAAGGGCCAAGGGGTGTACGGCACGCCGGTGGACTGCGTCAAGCTGGCGCTCTCGACGCTGCTCGACGGCCCGCCGGACCTCGTGCTCTCCGGAATCAACGCCGGCGCCAACGTGGGCGTGGACATCCTTTACTCGGGAACCGTCTCCGCCGCAACCGAAGGAGCACTCATGAGCCACCCGTCGCTGGCAGTCTCCTACGACGACTTCAACCCCGGCGATCTCTCGGCACAGGCCCGCCACGCTGTCGGCCTTATCCCGAAGATTCCTTGGAGCGACCTGCCCGACAAATGCGTCATGAACCTGAACTACCCCAAATGCCAGCCCGGCGAAAGCCGCGGCCTCCGGGTTTGTCCCCACACCCGCGCCTGCTACCGCGACTTCTACGACACCCGCACCGACCCGCGCGGCCGCCCGTATTACTGGCTCGACGGCGAGATTCCGCCCGAGTCCATCAGCCCGGACCGGGACCGCGCCCTGCTGACCGAGGGGTACATCACCCTGACGCCCCTGCATTTCGACTTCACGCACCGAGAAACCCTCACGAGGCTTGAAGGATGTGATTTCAACTGCCCCGTTGACGGTTTATAATTGCATTTGTATTGTACTCGCGCTCAAAAGGCACAATGGAATTAAACCTTTCCGGGAGGATATTAGATGGCTACCAAGCTCGGCATTAACGGATTCGGCAGGATCGGCAGGTATCTCACACGCCTGCTCGCCGACGACAAGGACCTTGAAATCGTTGCGGTGAACGCCCGCGCCTCCAACGAGGATCTGGCGCACCTGCTGAAATACGATTCCGTTCACGGAACGTTCGACGGCGTGGAGCCAACCGAAAACGGCTTCAGCGTCAACGGCAAGGAAATCAAGGTCACCCGCAACGCGCCCGGCGAATGGACCTGGGGCGAGCTTGGCTGCGATTTCGTCATTGAGACCACCGGCAAGTTCACCGACCGCGAGAGCTGCGAAAAGCACCTCGCCTGCGGCGCCAAAAAGGTCATCATCTCCGCACCGGGCAAGAACGCCGACATCACCGTGGTCTACAACGTGAACCACGACGATGTGACTGCGGAGCACAAGATCATCTCCAGCGCCTCCTGCACCACCAACTGCCTCGCTCCCGCCGCCAAGGTCGTCAACGACAAGTTCGGCATCAAGCACGGCATCATGACTACGGTGCACTCCTACACCATGAGCCAACGCATCCTCGACGGCTCCCACAAGGACATCCGCCGCGCCCGTGCCTGCGCCGTCAACATGGTGCCCACCACCACCGGCGCCGCCAAGGCCGTCGGCCTCGTGCTGCCGGAGCTCAACGGCAAGCTGGACGGAATGGCGATTCGCGTGCCCACGCCCAACGTGTCCCTGGTGGACCTCGTGGTGGAGCTGGACAAATCCACCACTGCGGAAGAAGTCAACGCAGCCCTCAAAACCGCTGCCAACGAATCCCTCGGCTACACCGAAGAGCCGCTGGTATCCATTGACTACAACGGCTCCACCTTCGGCGGCGTGGTCGACGCTCCCCTGACCCGCGTCATGAATGGCACCCAGCTCAAGCTCATCGTCTGGTACGACAACGAAGCGGGCTTCACCAACCAGCTGGTGCGCGTCATCCGCAAGGCGGCCAGCGTCTAGCGGCCCCAGCCATAACAATAAAAAACCCCGCTCCGGCGGGGTTTTTCTTCTCCAAAAGGACTCAGCAACCACTCTTTCGTCGCAGACGACGCTTCAGCCGCAACCGAGCGAGATAGGTGAATGGAAATCCCACAGGCCGTGAAGATTCCTCACCGAAAAACAGGTCGAGCAGATGCACGGCCTCTCCCCCCTTTGACAGAAATCCGGCGCAACCTGCGCAGTAGGTGATGATCCTGCGCTCTCCGGCCTGACGATGGACACGCTTCGTCCACTCTCCCGCGAGTTCGGGGGCGATAAATCCCACCGCGCCTCCTTCACCGCAGCAGAGCGTTCGACCGCGAGATCGTTTCGGCGACTCCACGCGGCAAGGCAGCCGCCCTGCGAGCTTCCGCACCGCATCATGGATAGCGGCTTCCTCGCGAAGCGGACACGGGTCATGCAACACTGAAGCGCGTTCATCCGAAGCATCGGGAAAGACGTCGCCATGCTCGGCCAAGACCTCGTACACCGTCAGCAATTCCAGTCCCTCCCCGTACTGACGGAAAACCTTGTGACAGTTGGGGCAGGCCACAATGACCCGACGCACACCGGCGGCAATAAGTCTGCCTCTCAGGGCAAAGAAAGCGGATTCAAATGCCCCTTGAAGTCCAAGATCATGCGACGACTTGGAGCAGCACTCCAACACGACTCCGAGGTCTGGATATATCTTTCTGAGATACTCCCATGCCTGAAACGTTTGGTGGGGACGAGTCCCCGGAAGCGTGCAGCCGGGAAAAAACACGGTCTCCGCTGAATCCGGGACAGCAAACAGCCTGAACAGTGTGGACCGTCCGATTCGCTCATAACTCAGAAGCGGTTTATATGGCCGCAGGTCGACTTCACCCGCTTTCACCGCCCGTCGGCGAAGGTCGAGGAGCATGCGCGACGGCCTGAGGGACTCCGGACAGACAGCATCGCACAATCCGCACAGGCTGCACTCATACGCGACGTGCCGTCCCTCGGGCGTATCCGTTTTTGCCGCCAGCTTGCGGGGATCACCATATTTCCTGAGAAAAGCACAGGACGCGACACACACGCCGCAACCTGTGCAGGCTTCCGAGATATCCTCCGCACTGTCCGTGAGGTCTGCCATGGTCAGGACTCGTTATTTCGGCGGTTGCACCGGCTTGCGGCCGGTCTTTTTACGATAGAAGGCCATGCCCTTTTTCGCGGCAAGCGGGAAAACGCCGAGCAACGCGAAGGAGAGCAGCAACTGTGGTGAGAGAATCCCGCCGAGGCTGTCGATCTGTGCGATCTGGCTTCCTGCATTCACGAAAACGAAGGTCCCTGCCAGCATCCCCACCTGCGAGACCCAATAAAAGGTACGCAGCGGCATACCGGTCAGGCCCATGACCAGATTAATGACGAAGAAAGGAAAAATCGGAATGAGGCGCATGGAAAAAAGATAGAAGGCCCCTTCGCGTCGGATACCCTCATTGATCTTCACGAGCCTGTCGCCGAAACGTTTTTGCACCCAGTCGCGCAGCAGATAGCGAGATATGGCGCAAGCGAACGTCGCGCCGATGGTGCTGGCGAACGATACCACGACAGTCCCCACGAGAGCGCCGAACATGGCCCCAGCCGCCAGTGCGAGGACCGTCGCTCCGGGCAGGCTGAGTGTCACCGTAGGGATGTATACCGCCACGAACGCGCCAATGAGCAGCAGCGGCCGTTGCTCATAAAGCCGGTTCAATTCGGCTTGCGATTGCTTGATATTCTCGAGCGTCAGCTTCTCGTCTAGGTCGAAATGGAAGAATGCGGCCACGGCCAGAGCCAGCACAGCAATCAACAGAATCTTCTTACCGGTATCGCTCATTCAAGGCCCCTTCGGGGCGAAGTCTCGCCCCATCAAAGAATACGCTTTTGCGGCCACATGTCCAATCACCACCCAAGATGATCGCATCATCAGTTCATAGATGCCTTCTATAAACGCTGCTGGCAAGGTACAGCGAGAAATCCAAAAGAAAACAGGCCGCCGGAACTCCGGCGGCCTGCTGCCATATGCTGTTTGTCGCGCCCGATTACTGCATATTCATCCAGAGCACGGCGCCGAGCTCCAGTTCGCGTCCCTTGTACTCTTCGTCCGCGGTAGTCAGTGCGGCAAAGCCCCACCAGCCCTTCCACGGACAGGCAAAGGTGAAAACGCCGTCCTGATCGGCCAGAACTTCCTGCGTTATCATGCGGTCATTGGGAGCCTGCCTGTCGCCTTTGCGATTGTAGTATTCGACTTCCACGCGGGTAAAGGGAGCAGGCTCGCCGTCCACGAGAACGATCCCCTGAAAAACGTTGCCCGCATAGTTGCCGAAAGGTCGGGTGAGCGGGACAATCTCGGTCTTGAGGCCGACCGGCTTGTTCCAGTTTTCGCCTTCGCCGTATGCGTCCACATAAACCTTGGTAATATGCTGGATGTAATTGTTTTCCGCGTCTTCCTTGTAAGGAACGGGATTCATGACAAATGCGTACAGACCGGGAGCCTTGGGAGTGAAAGACGCCTTCCATGCGCCGTGCCCCATAATCTCGGCGGGTTTCAGTTCGCCTTTGAGGTCGATGCGCTCTTCACCGTTGGCCACGACAAAGAATTCATCAGGCTTGACCAGCTCCATACCCTGCATCTCCATGGGGTGCGAGAAGGAAAGCTCCATCTCCACGGAACGGTTGTCCTGCGTCAGTTCGTCGGTGTCGGGAATGAGCATGCCGAAATGGGCGTAAGCAGAGGCCGAAAAAGCGATGGTCATCAGGGCCGCAACAAGAAAGATCATAAGGCGTTTCATGAAAAATCTCCCCAAGGTGTGCATCAGGTTGTCATGTGCAAAAATTCATCCTCACTCGATGCATACTCATATCAAACAAGTGACACAGGTCAAGACAATATTACACATCTGTAACGGAAACAAAATTCCGCACACCCTAAAGGGCATCCCCCCGAGCACAAAGACCTTATGAAAATCAGGAACTTTTGGACCAGCGTCGGGCCAGGATCATGCCGGTGACGTTGTGCCACAGACTGAACAGCGCGCCGGGAAGCGCAGAAGCGGCGCCGAAGTGTTTTACGGCCAGTGCTACGCCGAGTCCGGAATTCTGCATCCCCACTTCAATGGCCAAAGCCCGGCGATCACGAGCAGAACAGCCCATGAATCTTCCGGCGCCGTAACCGGCCAGCAAGCCGCCGGCATTATGCAGCACCACAGCCAGTGCGGCCAATACGGGAAACTCCAGAAGCAAATCGCGGTTCAGCCCCATGATGCAGGCGATAAGAAGGGAGATGGTGACGATGGATACGGAGGGGAACCAGTGCAGAACAGGATCAAGGCGCTTCTTGAGCAGTTGCCTCAGAACGAGGCCGTCGAAAAGGGGGAAGGCCACGATCCAGAACACGGACTCCATCATTCCGGCTACGTCGATGTGAACGCGGGCATCCAGCAAAGCCCATGTGACGAGCGGAGTCACCAATGGCGCAATGCAGGTCGTGGCCAGCGTCAGCGTCACGGAAAGAGCCACGTTGGCACGCGCCAGCAGCGCAATAACGTTGGATGCCGTCCCGCCCGGACAGGCACCCACAACCACGAGGCCGATGAGCGCCTCCTCGGGCAGCCCGAGCGCCGTGCCTATGCCGAAAGCCAACAGCGGCATGACCGTATACTGCACCAGCACACCGGCCCCGACGATCTTCCATTTGCGGGCTATATCCCGAAAGTCCTCGAATGTCAGCGTCAGCCCCATGCCGAACATGATCACGCCGAGGCCGTGTGGGATGTAGGCTTTTATCCACGTGAACCAGTCCGGATCAATCAGGGCAGCCGCAGAAAGCACGACGGCGAGGGGAAGGAAATTGCGTTCTATGAAGGCGGGAATGATGGCGAGGCTCATTGAAACAACCGTTCTCGTTCGTTGCATACAAAAAAGGCAGGGACGTCCTTATGGACGCCCCTGCCAGGGAAACCGGACACCCGGCAACAACCGCTACCGCTGCTCCCTTTCGGGCCTGACGGGTTTCACGACGAAACCGCCGTCCGGCTTCCCTACACTACGCGGCTTCGGCCGCGAAGGAGCTAGTTCTTACGCTCGACCCCGCCTTGATGTCAAGTGTTTCTCAACGATTCAATGCTCTGAAAAGACGCCCCCACTCTTACGCATGGGAAAGGTCTCCCCTTTCCATGAGGCCACCAGGAGCAGGCCCCGAACAAAAAGAAAGGGCTACGACCTCAGTCGTAGCCCTTGGAAAAATATGGCGGAGAGGAGAGGATTTGAACCTCCGGTGGCCGTAACCACACACGCTTTCCAGGCGTGCTCCTTAAGCCGGACTCGGACACCTCTCCGCGTCGTGAGAAAGGGTGTTTACCCAAATTCAAAACGGCTGGCAACCCCTAATCGCAAAGAAATTTAAATTTTTTGCAATTAAGCCCGGTTAGAGGGGGATCTCGAGGCTGCCGCGGAAGTCCTCAAGCCGCTCCACGCCCAGCTCGGTCAGCAGTGCGGCCATCTCTTCCGGCAGGTCGAAGGCGAAGTCCGGGCGCAGGAAGTTGGCCGTGCCCACCTGAACCGCGTGCGCGCCCACCATGATGAACTCCAGCGCGTCCTCGGCCGAGGCGATGCCGCCGATGCCGATGACCGGAACATCCACTGCCCGGCAGACCTGATGCACGCAACGAAGCGCCACGGGCTTGATGGCGGGCCCAGAGAGTCCGCCCACCACGTTGGCAAGCCTCGGCTTGCGATTACGCACATCCACGCTCATGCCGATGAGGGTGTTGATGAGCGAGAGCGCGTCCGCCCCGCCGTCAACGGCGGCACGTGCGCAGGTGGCGATGTCGCTGACGTTGGGGGACAGCTTGACGATGACCGGGGTATCGCCGGAACGCTTCTTGACCGCTTCGGTCACCCGGGCGATCTGGGTCGGATCCTGCCCGAATGCCGCGCCGCCTTCCTTCACGTTGGGGCAGGACACGTTGACCTCAAGCGCGTGAACCCCCTCCTCTGCCGCGAGGATGCCGCCCAGCTCGCCGAACTCTTCCGGGTCGCAGGCGTAGAGGTTGGCGACCACCGCCGTATCCTGACGCCTGAGCGCCGGAAGCGCCTGCTTCACGAAGGCTTCGACGCCAGGGTTCTGGATGCCGATGGCGTTGAGCATGCCGCAGGGCGTCTCCGCGATACGGGGCATGGGGTTGCCCTCGCGCGGCTTTAAGGAGAGTCCCTTGGCAACGATGCCGCCGAGTCTGGACAGGTCGCCGTAAGGGGCGAACTCCAGCCCGAAGCCGAACGTGCCGGAGGCGGTCATGACCGGGTTGGACATGGCGAGTCCCGCAAACGATACCTGAAGATCCTTGGCTTCCATGCCCCCTCCTACAGTTCCACGTTGTCGGCCCGGAAGATAGGCCCTTTGGTGCATACCTGCGTATGATGTCCTTTCCCGTCCTTGCAGACGCACCCGAGGCAGGCTCCCACGCCGCACGCCATGCGGTTTTCCAGAGAGACATGCAGCTCGGCTCCGGTTTCCAGCGCGAACTTCTGCGCGGTCTTCATGAACGGCGTCGGCCCGCAGCACAGGATAAGCCCGTCACGGTACCGATCCACGAGTTCACCCATTCGTTCAATGATTGCAGCCAGATCTTCGCGCCGGGCCTCCACCATGCACTCGGCATTCACCGTTGCGGACATGCGCTCATACGGGTAACAGCCCACAGCCATGCGGTGTGCGAAGAACAGCTTGAGATTCTCGGGGAGCGGATGTTGCTCGACATATCCGCGAAAGGGGGCTATGCCGATGCCCCCGGCAAGCATGAGCGTGGGCCTTGTGGCATCGACAGGGAACGAGTTGCCCAGCGGTCCCCACATGGCGACCGTGTCGCCTTTCTTCAGCTCACTCAGCCGGGCGGTGCCGCGTCCGACCTTCTGCACGAAGAGCGTGACGGACTCCGCATCGCCGGAACAGATGGAAAAGGGGCGGCCCCAGAGCAGGTCCATGGGCCAGCCAACTGGGCGGATCATGACGAACTGCCCCGGTTTCCAGTCATCCCAGTCCGGGCGCTCCAGCCTGAGTTCGAAAAACTCTTCCGGCCTGGGCGATTGACCGACCGGGGTGATATCCAATACCTTTACATTCCGGCAATTCCTGAGGGCCATTCAACCATCCTTGGAAAAGATACATGACGAAAAACAAACCAGAGATACTCGCTCCGGCGGGCGACCGCGACTCCTTCCTCGCCGCAGTGGCGGCCGGAGCGGACGCGGTCTATGTGGGCCTGAAACACTTTTCGGCCCGCATGCAGGCGAAAAACTTCTCTATCAGCGAGCTTGCCGCGCTGGCAAGCCTCGGACGCGAGCGCGGCGTCAAGACCTACGTCGCAATGAACACGCTGGTCAAGCCCGGAGATGTCGAATCCGCTGGCCGCCTGATCATGCGTCTCGCCGCCGACGTGAAGCCCGAGGCCCTGATCTTTCAGGACCTGGCCATGCCCACGCTGGCCAAGCAGGCCGGATTCAAGGGGGAGATGCACCTCTCCACGCTTGCGAACATGTCCAACCCCGCCGGACTCGCGGCAGCCGCCAAAATCGGCATCGACCGCGCCGTCCTGCCCAGAGAGCTGAATCTCGACGAGATCAAGCAGATGGCCGCGGCCTGCCCCAAGTCGATGGACCTTGAAGTGTTCGTGCACGGCGCGCTCTGCCACTGCGTTTCCGGCCGCTGCTACTGGTCGAGCTTTCTCGGCGGAAAAAGCGGTCTGCGCGGGCGCTGTGTCCAACCCTGCCGCCGCCTGTACCGTCGCACGGAAAAGCAGTCCAGACCGGACCGCCTCTTCTCGTGCATGGACCTGAGCCTCGACGTGCTGACCAAGCCTCTGCTCGACGTCCCCAAAGTGGGTTCGTGGAAAATCGAAGGCCGCAAGAAGGGTCCGCATTACGTGTACTATACCACCAAGGCCTACACCATGCTGCGCGACAACCCGGACGCGCAGGGCAAGAAGATGGCGCAGGAACTGCTCGGCCTGGCGCTGGGCAGACCCACGAGCCATTCGGTCTTTTTGCCGCAGCGTCCTTTCGTGCCGGTAACGCCGGGGCAGGAGACCGCCTCGGGGCGCTTTGTCGGACAGGTCAAACGCGAAGGCAAACGCATGTATTTCCAGACCCGCGAGGAACTCCTGCCGGGCGACATGCTTCGCGTGGGCTACGAGGACCAGAAAGGACACCGAACCATCAGAGTGCGCAAGCGCATCCCCAAGCGCGGACGTTTCGACATCATGCCCGCCAAGGGCGTGAAAGGACCGGCCGCACCGCTGGAAGCCAAGGTCTTTCTGGTGGACCGCCGAGAGAAGGAGCTGGAAACACTCATCCGGGAGCTGGGGGCGAACCTGCCCGAACCGTCCGACGAGGAACGGGAGGCTCCGGTTTTCAAGCCGAAATACCCCAAGCAGGTGAAGGAAAAGCAGGGCAAGGCCCGTGACATTTCCGTTTTCCGCACACCGCCCAATGGCCGCGTCTTCGGCGACCCGGCGCTCTGGCTCGACCGCAGCTCGCTACAAAGCGCTTCGGCCAAGTCCGCCGCCAAGATCGGCTGGTGGATGCCGCCGGTCATCTGGCCGGACGAAGAAAAGAAATGGCGCTCCATCATCCGCGAGGCCGTGCGCAAGGGAGCCAAGCGCTTCGTGCTCAACGCACCGTGGCAGGTCTCGCTGTTCACGGACCACAACGTGGAGCTGACAGCCGGCCCGTTCTGCAACGTCAGCAACCGCATGGCGCTTGGGACACTCAAGGATATGGGCTTCAAGGCCGCCTATGTCAGCCCCGAGCTGAACCGCGAAGAAACCTACGCCATGCTCCGGGGCACCCCCCTGCCGCTCGGCATGGTAATCAAGGGGCTGTGGCCCTTCGGCATTTCGCGCATTCTGGCGGAAGGAATCCGGGTGGAGGAGCCCCTGCGCAGCCCCATGAACGAAGTGGCGTGGATTCGCAAGCACGGTGAGAACTACTGGATTTATCCGGGCTGGGAGCTGGACCTCACCGAGGAACGGCGGGCGCTGGAAAAAGCGGGATTCCGCATGTTCGCAACCATGCGCGAGTTCTGGCCCAAGGCCGTGCCCAAGCCGAGCCGGACAAGCACCTTCAACTGGAAGATCGACCTGCTTTGATTCGACGGAAAGCTACTGGTTTGCCCCGGGGAGTTCGGGAATGGACTCTCCGGGCAGCCACTTTTCATAAAGCCGCCTGAACGTTCCGTCACGACGCTGCTCCAGATGGGCACGTCGCCATCGCTCCACGACGACCTCCGAGGTCCCCTTCGAGAACGCCAGATACAAATCCACTTCCCGCACGGTAAGCAGCGACACGATGCCCTCGGAGGAAACGCCCTCAACCCTATCGGCGCCGAGCATTCCGATGTTGCTGGTGAAAAATGCATCCAGCCGACCATGGCGGAGTTTGGCGATATTCATCCTGCCAGAACTGACTTCCTCAAGATTGTCGAATCCCCTGCTTTTCAGAAATTCCATCTTGGCGTCGCCCCGGATGCCGCCGATGCGCTGAAGAGTTTTTGCCTCATCCAGACTTTCCAGCTCCAGCCGCCCTTCCAGACCGTACAGCCCCCACTTTATGCGAAGCATCGGCCCAATCCAGTGAAAGAGCCTTTCGCGATCCCGTGTGCGTGTGGTGGGGAAGAGGAGCACTCCCGGAGTGCTCTGGGCAATGCTGTAAGCCCTGGCCCAGGGAAGCACGCGAATGGGCGAGTCATCGCCTACCCGGCGCTGAATATCTCGCACGGCCTCGATGCACAGGCCGGTCAGCTTTCCCTCTTCGTCATAGAAAGCGGCCGGAATGCCGTGCTCGGTAATGACCGTCAGGGAAAAGGCAGGGCGGGCGAAGGCGATCAGCCCCAACACGAGCACGGTCAGGACTACACCTCGGAGCATCACCCGAATGTCCTTTTATCCCAGCCGAACATGGTCCGTTCAAGATCGGCAAAGGCGATATAGATGCGATCCGAGGGAATATCGAGCGCGCTCTCCAGAAATGTACAGAGCTCCCGAGAAAAGTCTCCGGTCTTGTCTGTCGGAAGCCCGATGCTCGCAAGCTGAACGTAGGCCGCCGCATCGGCAGAGCCACCGAACATGAGCGACGCACCGGGCTGCATCTGCGCCATGACGTAGGTCTCTGGCTTTCCGAGCAGATCCGAGATGAAACGGGACAGCGCACCGAGCGTCTCGTCCAGACGCTGCTTATCAAGCTCGATATTCGTGGTGACGTTGACGAAAGGCATGGATCAGTCCTCCAGCAGGATGGTTCCAACAAGATAACTCACTGCTTTTCCTGCGATTTTGACGCGATCGCCCAGCATTCTGCAACGTAGCTCGCCGCCGCGCCGGGAGGCCTGATAGGCGTTGAGAGTCTCCTTACCCAGCCGCTCCGCCCAGAACGGAACCAGCGCGCAGTGGGCCGAGCCGGTGACGGGGTCCTCCGGGATGCCCTCCTCCGGCACGAAGACGCGGGAGACAAAGTCGTAATCCAGTCCCGGTGCGGTGCAGATGAGACACATGCAGTCAAGCTGCGCCACCTGTCTGAAGTCGGGGCGCAGCGCCTCGACCTCCTCGCGGGACGAGAAGACCGCGACCATATCGCGATGATTGGCGTGCAGTTCCTGGGGACGAACTCCCAGCGCCTTGGTCACCCGTTCGGTGACCTGCATTTCCTTGGGCGGCCAGGAGGGGAAATCCATGGCGTAGGAGCCGTCCGGCTCGCGTTCCACCAGAAGGCGTCCGCTCTTGGTCTCGAAGACCACGACGGGGTCCCGGTAGCCGAGGAACTCGTAGAGCACATGCGCGGTGGCCAGCGTGGCGTGGCCGCAGAGGTCCATCTCTTCTTCGGGCGTGAACCAGCGCAGCTCGTAGTATTCGCCTTTGCGCACGATGAACGCGGTCTCGGCCAAATTGTTTTCGGCCGCGATGGACTGCATGAGCTCGTCGCTCAGCCACTCGTAAAGAGGGACGACGGCTGCCGGGTTTCCGGAAAACAGGGTCGAGGCGAACGCGTCCACCTGAAACATGTCCAGCCGCATGAGACCTCCTTTACTGACTTATCAGAATATCTGCTTGAACAGGTCGTCACCGGCCGAAGAGCCTTCCTCGCCGGATTCGGACGCGCCTCCCGCCATTTCCGTGGGCTGGGTGCCTTCCTTGAACGGCAGGAAGTAGCTCTCTTCGGAACCGGGGCCTGCCAGCTTGCCGGTCTTCGCGTCAACCTTAGCCATAACGATTCCCGGCGGCTGTGGGAAGTCCTGATACGGATAATCTTCCTCCACCGCCTTTCGATACTGGACCAGGATAGGGCTTGCGGCCCGCGAGCCGGTCTCCCACCTGCCCATGGGGCGAATTTCGTCAAAGCCGACAAACACGCCGGTGACGAGATAGGGAGTGTACCCCATGAACCACGCGTCCTGCTCGTTGTTGGTGGTTCCGGTCTTGCCCGCTATGGGACGCTTCAGGGCGCGGGCGCGCCAGCCGGTGCCGTCGCTGACAACCTGTTTCATGAGCGAGGCCATTATGTATGCGGTCTGCGGGCTGATGGCGTCCACGGCTTCCGGCTCGGAGGTGTACATCTCGTCACCCCACGCGCTCTTGACCGAAAGGACCATACGCGGCTTGACGTAGGAGCCGTCACGGGCAAAGGCCGAATATGCCTGCACCATGTTCATGAGCGTGACGGAGGCCGAACCGAGTGCCACGGAAAGGTCGGCGGGGAACTCGGAGTCGAGGCCCATGGTTCTGGCGCGCTCGATGATCTTTCGGATGCCGAGCTCTTGGGCCACGCGGATGGTGCAGGTGTTCTTGGATTTGACCAGCGCGGTGCGCAGCAGGGTCGGGCCTTTGAAAGTGTTGGCGAAGTTTTCCGGACGCCAGAGCTTGCCCTCTTCCTCGTTGGCAAAGACGATGGGCGAGTCCATGACGATGGAGGCCGGAGTGAAGCCGTTGTCGATGGCCGTGGAGTAGACGAACGGCTTGAAAGCCGATCCGCACTGCCTGCGGGCCTGTGTAGCGCGGTTGAACTGACTGCGGGAGAACGAATACCCCCCGGAAAGCGCAAGGACTTCCCCTGTCTTGGGGTCCATGGAAACGATGGCCCCCTCCACTTCCGGCCTGCGTTCAAGCGCCACGTCCACGGGCTTGGATTCCTTCTCGGGAACCTTCAGTACGGACGCCCATATCACGTCACCCTTCTTGAGGACCTCGCGGGCATCGTCCGGATTGGGCACCTGCTCGTGAGACTTGTCCGGGTTCGGCTCACGCACCCACCACATGCTCTCCAGCGGCATGAAGCCCTCAAACTTACCGAAGCGGACCGAGGCTCCATTCTTCTTCACCCCCGTGACCACGGACTTGACCCACTGTCCCTTGGAAAGCGCTTCGCGCTCCTGCGGGCCTTCTTCGAAAACTTCCGATGCATTGCCGAGCGAAATATTGTCGATCGGGCCGGTCCAGCCGCGACGCTGCGCGGAATTCTCCAGTCCGCGCTTGAGGGCCGCATCCGCGGCCTTCTGGTGCTTGATGTCGCAGGACGTGGTGACGGTCAGCCCGCCGTTGTAGGTGACGTCTTCACCGAAACGGTCGATGAGCCAGCGGCGCACTTCCTCGAGATAATACGGGCCGACCTCCCAAGAGGGTTCGGGCATGCTGGTGAACTCGAGCTCTTCAGCCACGGCCTCGTCGTACTGCTCCTGAGAGATCCAGCCGTGGACCAGCATCTGGCCGAGCACGTACATCTGGCGCTTTCTGGCAAGATGCGGATTCTCGTAGGGGTTGTACCGGCTCGGAGCCTTGGGCAGCCCCGCCAGCAGCGCGGATTCGGCAATGGTCAGGTCCGTTGCGTGCTTGCCGAAGTAGGACCGTGCCGCCGCCTCCACGCCGAAGGAGTGGGCACCGAGATAGATTTCATTCAGATAGATGGTAAGGATCTCGTCCTTGGTCAGGTACCGCTCGAGGCGATAGGCGAGGATCGCTTCCTTCAGTTTGCGCTCGTAACTGCGTTCGTTTGTCAGCAGCAGCCTCTTGATGATCTGCTGGGTGATGGTGCTGCCGCCCTGCTTCACCCTGCCCGCCTTCATGTTGATGACGAACGCGCGGGAAATGGCGGTAAGGTCCACCCCTTCGTGCTGATAGAACGATGCATCCTCCGCGGCCAGAAAGGCCTTGGGAACCCAGTGGCTCATCTGATCCAGCGTCACAAGGAAACGCTTTTCCTTGTAGAAATACCCCAGAATTTCGTCATTCTTGGCGTAGACGGTGGTCACCAGCGGCGGATTGTAGTCCGTGATGTTCTTGAATCCGGGCAGGTCTTTTGCGGCCCAGTTGTACAGGACCACGGCGCCGACAATTCCCAGAAAGGCGCAGACGATGAACGATATACCGAGATATTTGAGAATTTTCATAAGCTGATCAGAACGTGCGCTTGACCTTGCGCATTCCTCTGGCCGGGGGCAGGCCCCACGCCAGACGCAGCCGCCCGTACAGGTCGCGCACGGTGGCCGCATTGGTTTTCAGGGTCCTCATCATGCAGTTGAGGCTGCGGCATTCGCGCCGCGCCAGGCATGTGGGGGATTCGAAGACGAGTATTTCGCCTCCGGCAATCCAGAAAGGGTAAAGGCGGCAGTAGTACGGTCTCGACTCACGGGGCAGAACGCACCCTTGCGAACCGAGAAACCGACAGGAGCCGTCTGAGCGCAGAGCAAGCCTGACGTGCTCTCCCCGCTCGGGAAAGAGTTCCGCCACGGCATCGTCCTCGCCGGGAAAAAGACGTTTGACGTTGTCGATGAAGGCCTGCGAGTTGGCTTCCTTCACGAAGCCGCCCTTGTCGGGCTGGAAATCCCGGATGCGCTCCCATTCGGTGGTCGAGAGCGGAAAACAGACCTCCTCCTGCCCCGGGGTGATCCGGCAGCAGGTGGGACCGTGCTCCGCGCATCGAACGCATACGTGAGGGTCCTTGACGATTGTATCCGTCACAAAACTCCAATTCAGGCGGGTTATCCCCCGTCAGGCTCCGGTTTGGAAAAACTGAGCTGCCCCTTGCCGAGCAGATCGTGCAGATGCACGAGGCCCGCCAGCCGTTCGTCGTCGCCGACCACCGGCAGAACCGTTATCTGATGCAACTCCATGATATCCAGCACATGCGCCGCGCTGTCTCCAAGCCGCGCGCGCTTGGGGTCCGAGGTCATCACCTCGTCGATGGATGCGCCGCGATCCAGCCCGTCAGCGCAGAAAAGTCTGCGCACATCACCGTCCGAGAGCACGCCCAAAAGTCGCCTTTCTCCGTCGATCACGCCGACCAGCCCCAGCTTCCCGTCATTGAGAACCGAGAGGGCCCGCTCCAGCGCGGTTCCGGTCTGAACAACGGGGATATTAGCCGTATGCATGAGGTTGTCAACGCACAAGGAGAGGCGCTGGCCGAGAGAGCCGCCGGGATGGAAACGCTGAAAGTCGCTCTCCTTGAACGCCTTGTGTTCCATGAGACAGACGGCCATGGCGTCGCCCACTGCAAGGTGCGCCGTGGTGCTGGCAGTTGGCGCAAGTCCCATGGGACAGGCCTCGCGCGGCACCGCCGCCTCGATGACGATATCGGAAAGCTCCGCCATGCGGGACCCGCAGCGCCCGACCAGACAGACAATGGTTGCCCCCAGCGAACGCATGGTGGGCAGAATCGCGTTGACTTCGTCGGTGTTGCCGCTGTTGGAGATGGCAAGCACCACGTCCTCGTCGCGGATCATGCCCATATCGCCGTGCGCCCCCTCCACCGGATGCAGGAAGAACGACGGCGTTCCGGTGGAAGAAAGCGTGGCCGCTATCTTCCGCCCCACGAGCCCGGACTTGCCCACGCCGGAGATTACCACGCGGCCCGTGCAGGCGGCCATGGCCTCAACGGCCTGTGAGAAGCCGCCGTCCAGCTGCTGCCGAACGGCCTGAAGTCCTTCGATCTCGGTATCGAGCACACGACGGGCGATGCTGATCCACTTTTCGGCATTCACCATGTCGGCTCCTAGCAGCAGTGCTTGATGATGCCCGGCGCGCCCTGATCCTCAAGGCAGAGCTTGCCGGCCTCGCCGTCGATGGAGATCGGATAGTCGCCGTCGAAGCAGGCCAGGCAGTAATTGTCGCCTTCGGAAACGGAGCTGAGAAGCCCGGGGATACTCAGGTAGTGCAGTGAATCCAGCCCGAGGTAGCGGCGGATGTCCTCCACCGAGGTGTTGGCAGCAAGCAGCTCTCCTTTGGAGGAGAAGTCGATGCCGTAAAAGCAGGGATGCTTGATGGGCGGACAGCTCACGCGCATGTGGATTTCGCGTGCGCCGAGTTCGCGCAGCTTCTTGACCCTCGTGCGGGTGGTGGTGCCGCGCACGATGGAGTCTTCCACAATGAGGATGCGTTTGCCCTGAATCATGCTCTGCACCGGGTTGAGCTTCACGCGGACCGAGAAGTCTCGCATGTCCTGCGAGGGCTGGATGAAGGTGCGGCCAACGTAGTGGTTGCGGATCATGGCCAGCTCCAGCGGCAGGCCGGATTCCTGAGAATAGCCAACCGCCGCATAGTTTCCGGAGTCCGGGAACGGCATGACGATATCAGCGTCCACCGGCGCCTCACGCGCAAGCACCTTTCCCATTTCCTTGCGGCGCTCGTAGACCACCTCGCCAAAGACGTAGGAGTCGGGACGCGCGAAGTAGATCAGCTCGAAGATGCACTGCTTCTTCTCGCCGGGTTCAGCGGCTTGATGACTGGTGATCTTGTTGTCCTCGATAACCAGCATCTCGCCCGGAGAAAGGGGGCGGAGATATTCGGCCTCGATGAGGTCGAAGGCGCAGGTCTCGGAGGCCAGGACATAACGGTCGCCGAGGCGGCCGAGCGAAAGCGGACGAAACCCGTTGGGATCCTTTACCGCGATCAGTTTGTCATTGGCCATGATCAGCATGCAGTAGGCACCCTTGATCTTGGCGCAGGCCTTCTTGACCGCCTCCTCAATGCTGTTGCTGCCGTTGAGGTTCTTGATGATCAGGTGCACGAACACTTCCGTGTCCATGGTGGTCTGGAAGATACTGCCCTGCTCTTCAAGCTCACGGCGCAGCTCGTAGGTGTTCACGAGGTTGCCATTGTGGGCCACGGCCAGTCGCAGGTCGCCGTGGCGCACGATGAACGGCTGTGCGTTGCGGATCAGCGAGGCACCCGTTGTGGAATAGCGGATGTGGCCCATGGCTATGTCGCCCTTGAGCTCCTTGCCGATGTGACGCTCGTTGAAGACGTCGGGGACCAGCCCCATGCCTTTCTGTTCACGGATTTTCGAGCCGTCCCAAGTCACGATGCCCGCCGACTCCTGTCCCCGGTGCTGCATGGCATACAGCCCGAAGTAGGTCATGCGAGCGGCCTCGGTATGGCCGTAGATACCGAACAGTCCGCAATACTCTTTCTTCATAACGCCAATGTTCCCCCGGCCTTTTAGCCGTAGTATTCCTGAATGCTCTTGACCACGAGACCGGTCTCGCGAAGCTCGTAGATCGCCTGAGCAACCGCTCGCGCACCGGAGATGGTGGTGGTGTACGGGATGTTGTACAGCAGCGTGGCCTGCCGGATCATCTTGGAGTCGCCCACCGTCTTCTTGCCGGAGGGAGTGTTGAGCACGAGGTCTATGTCGCCGTTCTTGATGAGGTCCACGACGTTGGGACGCTGTCCCTCGTGCACCTTGTAGACGCGCTGAACCTGAACGCCCTTCTCCTCGAGATAATCCGCCGTTCCACCGGTTGCCAGAATGGTGAAGCCCATATCCTGAAAGTCGCGCACCGGCAGAAGCACCTTGTTCTTGTCCCAGTCGTTGACGGAAACAAAGACGTTGCCGCCCTTGGGCAACTTCTGCCCTGCCGCGAGCTGGGATTTCATGTATGCCAGCCCGAAAGACTCGTCGATGCCCATGACCTCGCCGGTGGAGCGCATCTCGGGTCCGAGCAGCACGTCCACGTTCGGGAAGCGGTTGAAGGGGAAGACGGATTCCTTGATGGACACGTGTCCCTTCTTGCGCATGGACCACGGGTCGAGGTCCTTGATCTTTTCGCCCATCATGATTCGGGTGGCGAGCTTGGCCATGGGGACCGCGGTGGCCTTGGACACGAACGGAACGGTCCGGGAGGCGCGCGGGTTCACCTCGATGACGTACACCTCGTCGTCCTTGATGGCGTACTGCACGTTCATGAGGCCCACCACGCCAAGCTCAAGGGCCATGGCCGTGGTCTGGCGCTCGATCTCACGCACCATTTCGGGCGAAAGGCTGTACGGCGGCAGCACCGAAGCCGAGTCGCCGGAGTGAATCCCCGCCTCCTCGATGTGCTCCATGACACCTCCGATGTAGACCTGCTCCCCGTCGCAGAGGGCGTCCACATCAACTTCCACGGCATATTCGAGGAATTTGTCGATGAGGGTCGGATGCTCTGGCGAAACCAGCGCGGATTCGCTGAAGTACCGCTCAAAGTCGTCCATGCTGTAGACGATGTCCATGCCGCGCCCGCCCAGTACGTAGGAGGGGCGCAGCACAAGCGGGAACCCGAGCTTTTCAGCGATTTCACGGGCCTCCACCATGCTCATGGCGGTGCCGTTCGGCGGCTGCTTCAGGTGCAGCTTGTTGAGCAGTTGCTTGAAGCGCTCGCGGTCTTCGGCACGGTCGATGGCGTCCGGCGAAGTGCCGATGAGCGGCACGCCGGCGTTCATGAGCCTGATGGCGAGGTTGAGCGGCGTCTGACCGCCGAACTGCACCACCACGCCGTCGGGCTTTTCGAAGTCGATGATATTCATCACGTCCTCAAAGGTCAGCGGCTCGAAGTAGAGCCTGTCGGACGTGTCGTAGTCGGTGGAAACGGTCTCCGGGTTGGAGTTGACCATGATGGACTTGACGCCCATCTCACGGAGCAGGAAGGAGGAGTGGCAGCAGCAGTAGTCGAACTCGATGCCCTGACCGATCCGGTTGGGGCCGCCGCCGAGAATGACGATCTTGCGCCCTTCCGCAGGCTCGACCTCGGCTCCGCCTTCATAGGTGGAGTAATAATAGGGAGTGTACGCTTCGAATTCAGCCGCGCAGGTATCCACCAGATAGTAGGTGGGCCTGATGTCCAGCTTGAGCCGCAGGTTGCGGACAGCGTCCTCGGAGGTCTTCCACATGGTGGCGAGCTGCGCATCGGAGTAGCCGTATTCCTTGGCTTTCCTGAGGATGCCGGGCAGTTCTGGGTTGCCCTCCTCAATGCCTTCCTTGATGCCGAACTCGATAAGGCGCTCTTCCATGTCCAACACATCGCGGAACTGGCCGAGGAACCACGGATCGATCCACGTGGCGTCGTGTACCTCCTCAAGGCTCATGCCGCAGCGCATGGCGTTTCGCAGGGCGAACATCCGTTGCGAGTTGGGCTTTCTCAGAAGCTGAAGCAGCTCGTCGCGCTCGATCTCGCACTTCTCGAAGCGCTTGCCGAGGCCGACGTGTCCGGTTTCCAGCGAGCGCAGCCCTTTTTGCAGGGCCTCCTTGAAGGTACGACCGATGGCCATGGTCTCGCCCACGGACTTCATGGCGGTTGAGAGATAATCCTCCGCGCCCGGGAACTTTTCAAAGGTAAAGCGCGGAATCTTGATGACGCAGTAGTCGATGGCGGGCTCGAAGCTCGCCATGGTCTCGCGCGTAATGTCGTTGGGGATCTCGTCGAGGGTGTATCCCACGGCGAGCTTGGCGGCGATCTTGGCGATGGGAAAGCCAGTAGCCTTGGAAGCGAGCGCGGAAGAACGCGATACGCGCGGATTCATTTCGATGACCACAAGGTCGCCGTTCGCGGGGTTGACCGCGAACTGCACGTTGGAGCCGCCGGTCTCGACGCCGATTTCGCGCATGATGGCCAACGATGCGTCACGCATCTTCTGGTACTCGTCGTCGGTCAGGGTCTGCGCCGGAGCCACGGTCACGGAGTCGCCCGTGTGGACGCCCATGGGGTCGAGGTTCTCGATGGAACAGATGATGACGCAGTTGTCCTTGCTGTCGCGCATGACTTCAAGCTCATACTCTTTCCATCCGAGAATGGACTCTTCGAGCATGACTTCATTCTGCATGCTTGCCGCGATACCCTTGGAGGCTATCTCGACGAGCTCCTCCATGTTGTAGGCAACACCGCCGCCAGTTCCACCCAGGGTGAAGGCCGGTCGGATGATGATGGGGAAATCGAGCTTCTCCCCCCACTCGCGGATGTCGTCCTGATTGCGGGCAATGCCGCTAAGGGGGACGGTAAGACCGATGTTCTCCATGGCCTTTCGGAAAAGTTCGCGGCTTTCGGCCTTCTGAATGGCATCAAGGTCGGCGCCGATGAGTTCGACGTCGTACTTCTCAAGCACTCCCATTTCCGCAACGGCTATCGCCGTGTTGAGGCCGGTCTGGCCGCCGAGAGTCGGAAGCAGCGCATCGGGCCGTTCCTTTTCAATGATCCTCGCGACGGTTTCCGGTTCAATGGGCTCGATGTACGTACGGTCGGCTAGCTCGGGGTCCGTCATGATGGACGCCGGGTTAGAGTTGACCAGCACGACCTCGTATCCCTCTTCCTTGAGGGCCTTGAGGGCCTGAGTGCCGGAGTAGTCGAATTCACAAGCCTGACCGATGACGATCGGTCCGGAGCCTATGAGCATGATCTTTTTCAAATCGGAACGTTTGGGCATGGACTCACCAAAGCGGTTGAAGGTTAGGCACTGGCGGGGCCGCACCCCAGCGGGCGGGTGGCCGTTTCATATCGTCTTATGCCTGTAAACGCAACGGGCAATGCGTCCCGGATTTCTACCGGACCAAGTCCCGATTGTCACCCTCTCTACTAGGATTTACCGTTGACAACAACGAACCTGAGAACTACTTTCAGTCTCACCGAGGTGATAAAGAATGACAGCAAAGCCCCTTACCGAATATCCGGCCGGTTCCACGGTCACCGTTTCCGAAATCTGCGGCGGCTGCCGCGCCAGGTCGCGTCTGCTTGCGCTCGGGATCACCCCCGGCTGCCCCGTGGAAGTGCTTTCCGCTGGAGGAGGACCGGTGAAAATCCGAGTCCGAGGCTGTGAACTGGTCATGGGACACGGCGAATGTGAAAAGGTCCTAGCCCTGTCCGGCGACTGCGGATGCCCTCTCCGTCAGTGCGTTGAAAACAATAACTGAATTTCCCTTCCCTTTTTTTCATGTTGTCGTACAATCGGCGCATGAATACTCAGCACACCAATGATAAACCCCGTGTAGGCATCAGCGCATGCCTGCTCGGGGAAAATGTACGGTACAACGGCGGACACCAGCGCGACCGCTACATCTGCGACACGCTGGCCCAGTTTGTGGAGTTCGTTCCTGTATGCCCTGAAGTGGGAACCGGCATGGGAATCCCCCGTGAAGCTGTCCGGCTCGTGGGCGATGTGAACAGCCCGAGACTGGTGGGAAGCAAGAGCGGCGAAGACTGGTCCGACCGCATGGACGAGTGGAGCCGGAAAGAGCTTGCCCGGCTCGAAGACGAACGCCTCTGCGCTTTCATTTTCAAGATGAAGTCACCGTCAAGCGGGATGCGCGGGGTGAAGATCTACCCTCCGGAAGGCGGGCAGCCCCGCAGCACGGCGGGAGTAGGTTTTTTCGCCCGACGCTTCATGGACCGGTTTCCCATGCTTCCCGTCGAGGATGACGGACGCCTGAACGACGCGGTAATCCGCGAAAACTTCATCACCCGCCTGTTCACTTCTCACCGCTGGCATGAACTTCTGGACGGCCCGCAGACCGTGGGCGCCCTTGTGGATTTTCACACCCGCCACAAGCTCCAACTCATGTCCAACAGCGTAGAGGAATACCGTAAACTCGGGAAGCTCGTTGCCAACGCCAAGGAGCGTCCGTTCGAGGAGGTCCTCACGGAGTATGGAGACAGCCTTTTCAGGGCACTTCAGCTCAAGGCCACTCCCAAAAAGCATTCCAATGTGCTTATGCACGTCATGGGCTACTTCAAAAAGGACCTGACCTCCGATGAAAAGAAGGAAGTCCTTGAACTTATTGACGCCTATCGCAACGGGCTCGTCCCGCTCATCGTTCCGGTAACCCTTTTGAATCACTTCATTCGCAAATACGACAAGGAGTACCTTCAGGATCAGGTGTATATGCATCCGCACCCGCTTGAGCTGAAACTCCGCAACCAAGTGTGACACCTGCCCTATAAACCTTTAAGGCTCCGCTTCTGGCGGAGCTTTTTTGCCTGCTCTAGTTTCTCTTCCACTGACAAAAAAATCCAGTGGGTAGGTTCAGTCCGCCAAATTGACACAATCGAATGCAAAAAAGGCCCGGAGCTTCCGCCCCGGGCCTTTTGAATGCGAGCAACCGTTCCGGCTAGGACTCGGTGCTGTAATTGAGCTTCCGCTCCTGCGGGAAGACCGGCAGATAACGGTAGGACAGGCTCAGCACGAGGAAGCCGTAGGCGACGATCATGATGGAGGAAGCCCACTCAACCCAGTTCGGGTAGTAGACGAACCATTCGTCGAACGGCATGGCCGGGAACGCGAGGGTCTGCACCGTAAAGACGTAACGGTTGATGGTCACGCCGATGCAGTTGAGAATCGCAGCTGTGTAGAGCAGCGAGGGTTTGTTGCGGATCGAGGGAACGATCAGCATGATGGCCGGGACCACGCCGCAGAGGATAATCTCGGTGAAGAGCATCCACTTGCCGTACGCGAGACCGTAGAACATCTGGTCAAAGGTCAGGCCGACGGAAGGCAGGTAGCCCACAGCCCATGCGTAGGTGTCCAGGATCTTGAAGAACATGTACACGCAGAGCATGGAGCCGGCGATCTTGCCCATCAGGGCTTTGACCTTGTACTCGACGAGCTTCTTGCCGGTCAGCTTTTCCATGAGGGTGCAGACCAGAACGGTGAAGACCGGACCGGAGGCAACCGCGGAAATGACGAACAGGAAGAAGGTCCACGGCCAGATGAAGAAACCATCGCGGAAGGCGTAGGGGCGACCGATCAGGACACCGTACATGCCGCCCAGAGAGCCCTGGTGGAACGTGGACAGGAACGTGCCGATACCGGCGAACAGCGCCATGTTCACGTGGAAGTTGTGAGCCAGAGCGTGGAGGAACGGAATCCTGTTCAGCTGCTTCTGCTCAAGGATCAGCGGGATGTACTCGATGATCAGCACGGTGCAGTAGCAGGTGATGCAGAAGATAACTTCCGTCAGCATGGAGTGGACGTTGGGATGCCAGTAGCCGAACCAGGCACGACCGGGCTGCCCGATGTCCAGAGTGAGCACCAGCATGGCGCCCGAGTAGCAGATGAAACCGACGATAACCGTCAGGTTGATGATCTTTTCAAGCTGCTTGATCTTGAGGATGTACTTCAGGAAGCCGGTGAAGAACGCGCCGGCGCCCAGTGCGATGACCGCGAGGTCGAACGTGATCCAGAGTCCGAATCCGAAGTAGTTGTCCAGTCCGGTGGTGCCGATTCCGTTGTAGAGCACGAGCACGGCTGCGTAGACGCCCCAGAGGAAGAAGGCCGTGATGACAGCCATCCAAACGGCGAACTTGCCGAAAGAGCAACGCTGGACACCTTCAGGGAAGAGTTTGCTATCCATTTTGGTGACCTCCCTTAGTGCTTGGCCTTGGCGGCGTGGTTGTCACCCTGCATGCGCACCCATTCGCGTTTGCTCATGTAGTAGACCTGCGGATCGAGGCCGAGCTTTTCGAGCAGACGGAACGCGTGCGGGCTCTTGGCCAGCTGGTGAACCTTGTGATCGGGATTGTTCAGATCGCCGAAGACGATGGCGCCGGACGGGCAGATCTCGGCGCAGGCCGGGATGTATGCGTCTTCCGCCAGCTTTTCGGGATCTTCACCGTTCAGCCGGGCTTCTTCCTTGGCGTTCATGTAGCGGGTGTGGCAGAAGTTGCACTTCTCGACCACGCCGCGCGGACGAACGGAAGCCTGCGGGCTGAGAACCTTGTCCATGCCTTCCGGCCAGAGCGGGTCCCACCAGTTGAAGTAGCGTGCGTGGTACGGGCAGGCAGCCATGCAGTACCGGCAGCCGATGCAGCGCGGGTAGATCTGGCTGACAATGCCGCCCTCTTCGTTCTTGTCGGTCGCGATGACCGGACAGACGGGCACGCAGGCAGGAGTGCCGCACTGCATGCAGGGGCGCGGCAGGTAGGCCACTTCGTGGTTGGGGAACTTTTCCCCGTTGGACAGCTCGTATACGGTCATCCAGGTCAGGGTACGCAGCTTGTTGGATGCGTCATCCCTGTCCTTGGTGATGGACTGAAGGTAGTTATACGGGTCTTTCTTGGTCATGGGGGCGATGTTGTTCTCGACCTGACAACCGACCATGCACGCGCCGCAGCCCGTACACTTGTCGATGTCAATGACCATCCCCCATTTGATTTTGAATTCTTTTGTCTGCATGACGGTTCCCCCTACAGTTTGGTGACGTTCACGGTGGAACCGTTCCAGACGGACGCGCCGGTGGCGGCCTCAGAAGTCACCGTGAGGATCTTGTAGACGTTATCACCCTTGCCTTTCGAGAACTCGTCGCCGACGGTGTGTCCGAAGCCAAACGGAGCGGCAACCACTCCGGGCAGAACACCCTCGTAGATGTGGACCAGGGCTTCGGCATTGCCTGTGCCTCCGGCCATCCTGACCTTGGAGCCCTCCCCGACACCAATCTTGCGGGCGGTGGCGGAGTTCATCATCACAACCATGGTGTCGCCGATGATCTGGTTCCTGCTGACCACACAGGGAGCGTTGGGCGCAGTGGCCTGACGGTCCGTGCCGACGGTGAGCATGGTGTAAGGAGCAAGAGCGACCGCGCCGGTGCCGCGGACGGGAGCGGCGGCCTTGGCCAGCGTTCTGGCGGCGAGGCTCGGACCGTCCTGTTCGGCGACGGCTTCGGTCTCGAAGGACGGAACGCCGAAGTAGTCATCCCATTCGGCACCAATCATCTCGGCCTTGGCCATGAGCACTTCGGAGAAGCTATCCGCACCGAGTCCGGAACCGGTTGCGTCAGCGAGCTTGAGCACGATGTCAGCCGGAGCCATGGAATCGAATGCGGGGTCGGCGACCGGGACACTGGCGGTATAGACCGCGCTGGACACGCCGTACGGGGTCTGCAGGTCCTCGAAACGCTCGTAGGGGTGCGCGGCGGGCAGAATCAGGTCTGCAGCTGCGGCGGTCTCGTTCATTTCAGTGGCTATCGCGACCATGAATCCGGCCTTGACCTCGACGGGGAGGGAGTAGACCGGGTTGCAGTCGGCGGTGATGAGCACGTCGGGATTGGCGCCCTTGGCGAACCAGCTGACGACATCCTTCTCGTAGGTTTCCTCCGGAGTCATCGCGCCCTCCACAACCAGCGGGAAGATCGACACGGTGGTCATGCCGCCCTTGCGGTTGAGGTTACCCAGAAGCATGTTCAGGGCAAACGCAGCGGCATGCGCCGCCACCGAGTTTCCGGAAGGAATCACGACGGGACGGGATGCGGCCCGGAGCTGTTTGGCGGCGGAGGCCATGGAGGCGGCCGGCACCTTGATGGCGGCTTCGACCTTGGAAGGATTGAAATCCTTCATGACCACGGTCTTGAACGCCTCGAAATCGGAAGCGTCGACGGTCATGCCGGCCTGCAGCAGCGAGTGGGCCACGCCCAGCATGAAGGCTGCTTCGCCTTCCGGAGCCAGAGGAATCCATTCGTCGCATACAGAAGCAGTGTTCTGCTGAGACGGACCGGCAAAGATGTACTTGCAGGTCGACTTCTCGCCCATCGGATGGGAATCGGAGAATGCCTTCTGGTTCCAGACGGTCGGCCCCCAGGACTCGAGGGCGTCCGCCCCGATGAGGAGCGCGAGGTCGGCATTGGGCAGGTCGTAGCCGATCTGGCCCTTGCCGCCCATGAGACCGTTCCAGGCGCGGCTCGCGGCCTGATTGGAGCCGGGCAGTTTGAAGAAGTCGTCGCTTCCCGCGCCCTTGACGAATGCGGAGTAGACTTCGTTGGCGGTACCGGTAAGGTCGCCGGAGATGAATCCGACGCTGCTGCCGGCGGCCTGAAGCTTGCCGGTGAGCGTATCCATGGCTTCATCCCAGGACACGGCCTTGTGCGAACCGTCGCCGCCCTTGACCATGGGCGTCTTGATGCGGTTCGGGCTGCGCATCAGCTGGACCCCGTTGGAGCACAGGGGGCAAATGCCGCCGCGGCTCAGGGGGTTCTCCGGATTGCCTTCGGTTCCGAAGGCCTTTCCGGCCACGGTGCGCACGTTCACGGCACAACCGGAATTACAGATTTTTGAAACGGCGGGCCTGTCGGTCTTCTCACCGTATTTGAGCGTGGGTATCCACGGCCAGTTCTGTGTCCAGATGGACACGTCATCAAGAAGTTTCCACACCACCGGCGTGAAGAGGATGCCGACGGTGCCTCCAGTGATCAGCTGGATAAAAGCTCTGCGATCAAAACCCATTGCAGCACCCCTCATTATTTATGACATACGTAACAGGCGTTGCTCTGGCCCATCTGGGCATGGCAACGCTCGCACTGCCACATCTTCATGGTCATCTTGCTGTAACCGCTGATGATGTTCCGCTCGAACGGCGGCGGCGTGTCGTTGGTGGCGATTCCCTTCACGTGGCAGAGGTCGCAGTTCTGCTCCGAATCCTCGAGTTCCTCGATGGGCGTAACGGTGACGCCGTCGAGGTCCATGTCCGACTCCTTCAACTCGGCGATGCTGATGTCGCGGTGCGCAACATGCGAGTAGAAGACGTTGTCGGGCTGGTACTGGTAATTGATCCAGGGAACCTGCTTGCCGGGAATCGCGTACTTGACCAGGTACTCCAGCTCGGCCTTGCGGTCTTCCTCGTCTCCGCTCAGAACAAGCCAGGTGAGATCTTCCGGCATTTCTTCTTCGCTGAGATCGAGAACCTTTTCGTAGTCGTCGCCGACCTTGTCCTTGATGGCCTGCATGACACCCTCGGGGTCGTCGACCATATGACACTGGGCACACTGCTCATTGCTCGGGAAACCGGCGTAAGATCCGTCGGCCCTGAAGTAGTGGCAGCTGTCACAGTACATCCCCTGTCCCTCCACGTGCACCTGATGGCTGAACCTGACCGGCTGTTCCACTTCAGTGTAGAACAGCGGCGGAATCACGGCCCAGCCGATGATGCAGCTAAGAAGGAAGCCGATGAAGAACGGAAGGACTCCTCCACACCGTTTCGATGCTTTTCTTTCCTCCATAACCTCGCCCCATCACTCCTAATGTTTTTGTGAAAAAAACGCACAAATTAACTACGCATGCATACGGCACATCTCTTTTGCGTGTCAAGACATAATGAATATTTTCACTATCTCTCGTAGGACAAAAAAGGCTGCAATTTCAGGGCGAAAAAAGCGCTACCCCTCGCTGCGGGGCTTCACCCT
Organism: Pseudodesulfovibrio halophilus DSM 5663; assembly: GCF_059568665.1. Taxonomy (NCBI): domain Bacteria; kingdom Pseudomonadati; phylum Thermodesulfobacteriota; class Desulfovibrionia; order Desulfovibrionales; family Desulfovibrionaceae; genus Pseudodesulfovibrio; species Pseudodesulfovibrio halophilus. Next base: position 95,549 of record NZ_JCANTV010000001.1, read on the forward strand.
GCCGTACACGTCGTCGAAGCGGACGATGTCGTCCTCTTCCAGATACGGACCGCTTTGAATCTCGATGATTTCCAGCGGCACGCGCCCCGGGTTCCCCAGCCTGTGCTGGGACGCCTTGGGGATGTCCACCGTCTGGTTTTCCACGAGCAACAGCGGCTCGTGATCGATCTCAACGCGCGCCGTACCTTTGATGACCGCCCAGTGTTCGCTGCGATGATGATGCATCTGCGAACTCAGGTTGGCCCCGGGGTTCACCACGAGACGTTTGATCTTGTAGTTGTCCCCTTCCTCCAGCACGATGTAGCTGCCCCAGGGTCTGTGGACCATGGGATGGCTCTCGACGAGCTGGCTCCCCTGCATCTTGAGCCGGTCCACCAGTTCCTTGACCCGCTGCACTTTGGGCAGCGGACAGGAGAGCGTGGCGTCGCGGGTCTGCACCATGATCATGTCGCGAAGGCCCACCACCGCGAGCTTGCCGCCCTTGGATATGAGCAGGCAGTTCTCGCAGTCCATTGCCAGGACGTCGCCCTGAATCACGTTGCCGTCGGCATCCTTGTCGCCAAGGCGATACATCGCCTCCCAGCTGCCGAGGTCGTCCCATCCGAAGTTCGCGGCCACCACGGCGATGTTGTCGATGTGCTCGACAATGCCGTAGTCCACCGAAACATCGGGGAGCTTTCCGTAGCCCTCGACAAGCGGCCGCTCCTCGCGGGCCAGCCACCAGTCCCAGAGAACGGGCTGATGCCTTGCAACCGCCCGCAGGAACTGGCGGCAGTCGAAAAGGAACATGCCACTGTTCCAGAGATGGCTGCCGTCCGCGACGAACCGCTCGGCGGTCTCGAAGTCCGGCTTCTCCACGAAGCCCTCAACGGTGTAGGCGTTGTCGCCCAGAGGCTCGCCCACCGTTATGTAGCCGTATCCGGTCTCCGGCTTGACGGCCTTGACTCCGAAAGTGACGAAATGGCCCTGGGATGCCAGCTCGCAGCCGCCTTCGACGGCGCGCCCCCACTTGTCGGCGTCGCGCACCAGGTGGTCGGAGGGGAAGACCGCCACCTGCTTTTCTCCATCCCCTTCAAGGATCTTTTCCAGAGCCAGCATGATAGCCGGAAGCGTGTTGCGCCCCATGGGCTCGGCCAGAACATGTCCGTCGAGCCCCTTGTCGACGGAGGTCACCTGTTTGCGGACCTCGAAAACGTGGTCCTCGTTGGTGACAATCCATATCCGTTCCGGCGGGAAGACGGCGGCGACGCGCTCCACTGTCTGTTGCAGCAGAGTCGACTCGCCGTCCAGCGCCATGAGTTGCTTGGGCAACAGGTTGCGCGACAAAGGCCAGAGTCGGGTCCCGGACCCGCCGGCCAGTATCACCGCATGGCACTCGGGCCGTTCACCCGTCGCTTCGTCCACGGGTTCCTGTTCGGTCATGCTTTCTCCTCATAGCTGAAGGGGGATTCGAAATCGGTCATTCCCGGCAACTCCCGGTCCTTGGCGGAAAGGATGGGCCCTTCTTCCCCGAAGGCGCCCTGCCAGTCCACATCGAGCTGCGGATCGTCCCAGGCGATGCCGCCTTCAAGGTCGGGAGCATAGGGAGCGTCCACCTTATACATGAAATGGGTGCCCGGCTCCAAAACGGCGTAGGCATGACCGAACCCCTTGGGGATGAACATCCTGCGCTGATTTCTGCCGCTGAGCTCCCCGGCGAATGTCCGCCCGAAGGTGGGCGATCCCACACGGAGGTCCACGACCACATCCAGCACACTCCCTGCCACGACCCAGACCAGCTTGGCCTGAGCCGCCGGGGGACGCTGAAAATGGAACCCTCTGAGAACGCCGGAGTCGGCCGAATAGGCATGGTTGTCCTGGATAAAGTCGACGCCGACGCCCACCGCCCGGAAACGCTCCCGGTTGTAGGATTCGAGAAAGAACCCCCTTTGGTCGGCAAAAACGCGCGGCTCGATCACCAGAAGGCCCGGCAGGCCGGTTTCGATGACGTTCAGCAAATCAGTTTCCTTTTTCATGTGGTGAACACTGTGCCCTCAATTATCCGAGATCAGGATGGATAACAACCCCGTGGAGGGGAATCCCTGCATGGAAAAGACATTTCCGGATACCCAGTTCACATTCGGGATATGCTCTGTTAATGAGTGCGGAACGCGTCACCGTGAAACCCCGGAAAGTGAAATGAATTTTCTCGATATACTGCTCGTTCTGGCTTTCGGCCTGCTGGTCGCCCGCGGCTTCTTTCGCGGCTTCGTGCGCGAAGCCATCTCTCTGGCCTCCATTTTTCTGGCTTTTGCGGTGGCCTCTCGCTATCACGACGTGCTCGCGCCGCACCTGAGCGTATATATCTCAAACGAGGCGACCATCCGGGGCATCAGCTACGTCGCGGTTTTCGTAGGCGTGTTGCTGGCCTGCTGGCTCATCGCCAGACTGCTTCGCGAGATGCTGGAGATCGCGCTTCTGGGCTGGCTCGACCGCACTGCCGGGGCGTTTTTCGGAATGCTCGAAGGCGCCGTCGTCGTCATGATGACCCTGCTGGTGCTGAACTCCTTTTTCGATGACTCCGACTTCCTTCGGGAATCCGCGGTGGCCCCTCGGGCCCGACCCGTCATAGCCTACACCATGCACCTCGCACCGGAATCCTTAAAGGAGACCCTACGCCAGCGCGGACTCGTGGTGCCGGAATCCTCCCAGAGGCCGGAGATCCTGCCGGACCATCCCGAGGGTGAAGGAATCATCGAAGGCACCGTGACCAACCCGCAAAAGAACTGATACGGAGCGATTTCATGTCCGACCGCACTTTCGACGACGGAGCCCAAGCTCTGGCGGAACTTCGCGATGTCCTGAACTCCCTGCTCGGCCCGGATGGCTGCCCGTGGGACAAGGACCAGACCCCGGTCAGCCTCTGCGACTACCTCGCTGAAGAGACCTTCGAACTCATCGAGGGCATCCGTGCCGGCGACACGCGCGAAACCATGGAAGAGATGGGCGACGTCCTCTTCATCCTCCTTTTCATGAACACCCTTTACGAAAAGAACGGTGACTTTTCCATATCGGACGCCCTTCGACACAGCGCGGACAAGATGGTTCGACGCCACCCGCACGTCTTCGGCGAAAAGCGTTTCGACAATCAGGAACAGCTCTGGGACAACTGGGAAAAGACCAAGAAGAAGGAAAAGGAATCCGAAGGCCGCAAGCGCGTCTACGACTCCTTGCCCAAGGGCCTCCCACCGCTCCTTCGGTCCTATCGAATCAATTCAAAAGCGGCCCGCAACGGCTTTACCTGGAACAGCGACGAGGAAGTGCAACGCCAGTACGAATCGGAATGGGACGAGTGGCAGCAGGCCCTTGCCTCGGGCGACCCCGACGCATCAGAGAAGGAGTTCGGCGACCTGCTCTTCACACTCGTGGAGCTCGGACGACGCAAAGGCATCAAGGCCAACGCCGCCCTCGACTTCGCCAACCAGAAGTTTCTGAGAAGGTTCGCCAAGATGGAGAAAATGGCCGAAGCACACGGCCAGTCGCTGGATGACATGGACCTTGATGCCATGAACCGACTTTGGGACAAAGCCAAGCAGTCCGAATAGTCCTTTACGAAAAGAGCTTCTTCAACAGCCAGTAAACGGCGAATCCCGCGCCGATGCCTCCGTAAAGCAACATTCACGGCGGGCATCCGGCGCGCATTTTTCTTGCCACCAACCACGCCGCCCCACCCCCGGCAATCACTGCAGCGATCATCAAAGACACTTCAGACATTGAAACAACTCTCTTTTTTTCTCTTCAACACCTTTTTATCAGCCGCCCCTAAAGATATCACGCAAAAATCCGATTGAGCGGATAAGCGTCCATTCCGTCCTGATGCCGAAGGAGGCACCGCCTATGAGCATGATGATCGACGGCGGCCTCGGGCTGAATCAGGACAAACAACTGTTCGGTGCCCGGGTCGTCAGCAAGACGCTGGACTACCTGAACAATTCGGCCGGCTCCACGATGGGGCCCGCTCCGTTCGACAAACAGACCTTCGGTGCCGCAGTGGTCTCCGGGACCCTCGACACCCTGAACGCCGGAAACTCAATGCAGGACCGCATGTCCCAGAGTTTCGGCTTTCAGAAAAGCGTGCTTTCATCCGCACTCAATCCCGTGGGTGCGCTGACTGACAAAATCGGCTGACACGCCGGAATGGACGCATCGCCAAAAGCCCCCGCCCGGGGGCTTTTGTCCGTCCGGGTTACACCAGCAAAATTCCACTCCTCCGTAGCAGCACAGAATTGCACAAGGTTGACGCCGCCCCGGCATTCTGATTCTGTCGCCCGGCCATGAAAACAATACTCCCATCCCCCACGACGTTACGAAGAATCATCCAGTCCGCTTTCGCTGCATACTGCCTTTTCATCGGCTGGCGCTTTCATGCCTTCCTTCAGTGGGCCGCCGGCACCGGCCCGGAAGCAGCCCGGCCCGCATCCGTCGAGGCCTTCCTGCCGATCAGCGCCCTCATGAGCCTCAAGCGGCTGCTCCTGAGCGGCAGATGGGACCCCATTCACCCGGCCGGACTCTCCTTTCTGATCATCGCTTTGCTCATCGCATGGCTGTTCCGCAAAGGCTTCTGCGGCTACATCTGCCCAATCGGCCTTATCTCCAACACGCTCTCCTCCATCGGAAACCGCCTCGGACTCGACAAGGTCCCCCCCAAGCCGGCGGACCGCGCCCTCGGAAGCATCAAATACGCCCTACTCGGATTTTTCCTTTACACAACCTTCGTGGCCATGCCCCTGCCAGCCATCGAACAGTTCCTGCGCTCGCCCTACAACATGACCGCGGACGCGCGCATGATGGAATTCTTCCTTGACCTGAGCGCCACCGCCGCCGTCGTCCTCACCGCGCTCGCCATAGCCGGAGTCGTCATCAGAAACTTCTGGTGCCGATACCTTTGCCCATACGGCGCCCTGCTCGGACTCGTCTCCCTGCTCAGCCCGCTCTCCATCAGCCGGAAGAAAAAACTCTGCATCCACTGTAGCAAATGCACCAATGCATGCCCCGGAGCCATCAACGTGGAAGACAAACTGACCGTCAACTCCACCCAGTGCATCGGATGCACCGCCTGCATTGAAGCCTGCCCCGTGGAGGGCTGCCTCTCCGTGACCGCAGGCAAGAAAAAACTCCCCTACTGGAGCATCGCACTGGGCACCGTCGCTCTTCTGCTAATAGGCTACCTCGCCGCAGAAGCCACCGGACACTGGAGCGCCAGCCTGCCGGACAACATGGCCCGAATGCTCTACGGACGCTTCGGCGGATAGGATTTGGACTGCCATTCAAAAGCGGGGTGGACGCAATGCGTCCACCCCGCTTTTTTTGCCTCCGGCGGCTTAAGAACCTTTTGCAAAAGTTTCTTAAGAATCTCCAAAAACTTTTGGATTGCCAAGCCGCGCTTGGGGCTTTCCGAAGGCTGAGTCGAGTAGGCGTCTTGGCGGCTGAGCTGGCGGCGAGCTTTGAGGGGTGAGAAATATAACGGCGCAGGCGATTCCAAGTAGTTCATCCAAGACGTACTGCCCCAATCCCCGTCAGCGGGGTTGCAGCTTGGACGCGACTTAAGCGGCCGCATGAACCCAGCGGCTGCAACCTCGCTGACAACTCAGGGATTCCAAAGGGGGCCCGCCCCTTTGGCGGGGTGCAGGGGCAGCGCCCCTGCCCGCCGGAGGCACCCGGCTGGAGGCGTGCGGTGTTGTTCTTTAAAATCAAAGGGTTACCATGTCAGACAACCCTCTGCTCGGACCATTTTTCTTTTCGGTGGCTCATGTTTGTGGCTTCAGGTCATGCGCAGGGCTGTAGCCTCAATCTCGCGACCCTGTGTCAACCGTCAGTCTTCGCCTTCGACCTTGTCCCAGTGGGGCTGGCCGTCTGCCGGCGTCTGCATGCTTTTGTTCAAGGCATCCACAGCTCGGTTGTTCTGGGTAAGCCGGTGGATGTATCGCTCGGTGGTCCGTTTGGATACATGGCGGAGCAATTGCTGGATATCCAGAATGTTCGCCCCGGCTTGAATACCGATGCTGCCTGCAAGATGGCGCACACCATGAAAGCCGAACCTCTTCACGTCTGCTTTTTTGCAGAGTCTGCCAAGCCAGCGATTGTGAGTGTCTTTGACCATTTTATGCGCCTGGTCAAAGACATATTCCGCTTTCCCGGCTTTCAGCTTGCGTTTTGCAAACTCGACCCGAAGCGAATCGGCCATGGGAATCAGGTCATATTCCCAGTCACCGCCGTTTCGCTTGCGGGTCCAGAAGCCAACGGTTTTGCGGTCAAAGTCGACCTCATCCCACTTGATGCGGAAGATTTCGGACTTGCGTCCTGCGGTGAAGAAGGTGGTCAGGAGCACTAAGCGTTCGTATTCGTCCGCCAGATCCACCACAGCCTTGAAATCGACGAAGAGCGGGACATACCTTGGATGACGCTCTTCGGGGAACTTGTCCACCAACTGAAAGGGGTTGACCCGGTTCATATTGTGGTACTTTATCCCCCAGTGCCAAGCTGCGACGAGGTTTTTCCGGTCCTTGTTGGCCGCATTGCCAGTCTTGCGCTGCTTCAGGTTGCTCAGGTGCTCCAAGGCGACGGTGGGGCTGATTTCCGCAACAAGCAACTCTGGTCGGATGCTG
>NZ_JCANTV010000002.1:0-99500 GCF_059568665.1 Pseudodesulfovibrio halophilus DSM 5663
CAGCACAGCAATGGAAATGTGGGCTGCCGAGCACGGCGTTGAGCTGGACTTTATCCAGCCGGGCAAGCCGACACAGAACTCATATATCGAGCGCTTCAACAGGACATATCGGGAGGAAGTATTGGATCTGTATATCTTCGACAGCTTGAGCGAAGTCCGCCAAAGCACCGAGGAGTTTGTCAGGGAGTACAATGAGGAGCGGCCTCATGAATCTCTCGGCAACATGACGCCAATCGAATTTGCAGCCCAGAGGGCAGGGGGGACCCCCTGCCCTCTGGGCAACCTCAAAAAACCGGTCGGAAATCTCTACACTTAACTGGCCCTAAGATGGGGGGACTTTACAACTCCATTGATGGAGTCGGATTCCAAAAGAGAAACCCGCCAAGACGTGGTGTGTGCGTCCTGACGGGCTGTCTTCTTATGCTTTGGTGCAACCTAAATCGTTGCTTGTGCTTTAGTGCAACCTAATTGCCTGCTTGGTCGTTAGTGCAGGATGAATTTTTGTGGGCTGTCTTATTGTGCGTTAGTGGCACCTAAATCAGGTGGTTTGCTTGTGCTTTAGTGAGTGCTAAATATAATTGCTTGAAATGTAAGGAGAATGAGGATGAGCGAGGATGTGCCCATGTGCGTTCGTGTCCAAAAATACAACCTCCTGGCATTATTGAATTTGTGAGGGTGTCTTGGAAAGACGGTGACCGAAGAAAAGAATGTATCAGTTGTGGCTGTTTGCTTGTGCTTTAGTGTCGGGTTATGGGAAATCCAGGAATGGCGGTGGGTTCAGCCTAGACGCCAAGTCGTTTCAACACGCGCTGCACCCCGCACAGCGTCCAGGCGCAGCCCCTGGCCGTCTTGATCCCCAAGGCGTTGAGTTCGTCCACCATCTTGCGCTGGGTCATGCCTGTCGCCTTGAAGCCCTCCAGTGTTGGCTTGAGACGTTCCGCAAAGGTGTCTGCAGCTTCCACTCTGGCCTTGTTCAACTTGTCCACCTGGGGATTGCCCAGCTTTTTCCCTTCGGCCTTGGCCCTCGCCAGCCCGTTCTTGGTCCGTTGGCTGATCAGGTCTCGCTCGAGTTCTGCAGCCATGCCGAAAGCCCACACCAGCACTTTGGTTTGCATGTCCATCTCACCATTGACCTTGGTCTGGATGCCCTGCTTGATGATATGAAGTCGGACCTTGCGCTGCTTGGTCAGCTCATCGAAGAGGCTGAACACCTCCTGCATCGACCTCGCCAGCCTGGAAAGCTCGGACACGATCAGGGTATCCCCACGCTTCACCGTGTTCATGAGGACATCCAGCTTCCGTTGCTTCTCGTCCTTCCTGGAACTCGCCTTGACCTCAAGCCAGCCGTCCACCTCCAGGCCGTTCTCCTGGGCATACTGGCTGATCTCAAGGCGTTGGTTCTCCAGGTCTTGCTGGTCGGTGGAGACTCGTAGATAGGCGTAAACGTTGGGCATGTGGTTTCTCCGTATAGTGTACGCGGTAAATGCTTTGCCACGATTACTGTTCCAAATCATGACGGAAATAGCCGATTTGACATCATCATAAGGCGATCGTTTGTTTAATGTCAACGTGGTGTTGAATTTGGTCAGTCAATTTTGTGGGATTGTCTTTATTCTGTTTAGTCGCACAGCGTTGTTCTTGGTTCCCAGGGTAAAGTGGATGTTGGCATGTTTTGTATGTGTGTAGTTTTTGTCGTCCTAGTTGAGCGAGGTGGGGGGCAAGGGGGGGAGATCGGTTTATATGTTTAAAGAAAGCTGCTCAGATTTTTGCGTTAAAAAAACAAGTTTAGATTATTTCCAGAAATATATTGAGCACTAGCTTGAGCCTGTGTATTCTTCAAAGCGCTATAGCAAATAAGTTTATGGGAGAATGCATGAATCCGTCCAAAGCAATTAAAATTATAAGAGAAAAATTCGGATATACCCAAGAGGATTTAGCTTCCCGGTTGGGAGTATCTTTTACATCTGTTAATCGTTGGGAGACAGGCAAATCCAATCCTCGTAAAGATACTGCAAAGCGTATTGAAGAGTTGTTGCAAAAGGCAATAGGTGAGCGAAGACCTGTGGAGCGCAAGGGACGGCAGCCCAAGGCTTATTCACTTTTTTCGGGTGCTGGAGGGTTCCACCTAGGAATGGAGGCAGCAGGCTTCGACGTTGTTCTTGGGCTTGACCTGAATCCTCACGCAGAGAAAACGCATAAAGAGAATTGGCCCGATACACCTTTCGTCTGTGAGGATATACGCAAAGTCACTCCAGAGATGTTGTTAGAGGCAAGCGGGGGAAAGAAGCCTGACTTTGTTTTCGGTGGCCCTCCGTGTCAGGGGTTCAGTACGTTGGGTGATAAACTCTCGTGTGATCCAAGGAATGAGTTGTTCGGAGCATATTTCAATGTTGTCTCTGGCTTGTCCCCCAAGTGCTTTTTGATGGAAAATGTGAAAGCTCTGTCAACAATGTATAAGGGACGGTTCCTAAAAGAGATTATTCGGAAATTCACCGAGGAAGGTTATGCTGTCTACAAAACAATCATTAATGCAGCAGACTATGGGGTGCCTCAGGTCAGAAATAGGGTCTTCTTGTTTGGTACGCGTTTAGATCAACCATTTGTTTTTCCAAGGAAGACGCACGGCTGCAACGGAGACAAAACCCTCAAGCGCTATGTGACTGTGGGTGAAGCAATAATGGATTTGGTTGATAAGGGAGACGAAGTCTCAAACCATATCGCATTAAATCATTCGGACGTTGTTGTCAGAAGATACCAGTACATCCCCGAAGGGGGACGTTTGCCTGCACCCGAAGAGCTGCCAGAAGATATTCGCAGGAAAAATTTCGGAAATACTTACAAGCGGCTTCACAGGAAAAAGCCATCTTTAACCATGGTTCCTGGGAATAATGCATTCCCTGTTCATCCTGTCTTGGATAGGAGCCTTACACCCCGTGAGGCCGCGAGGATTCAGACATTCCCTGATAGTTTTGTTTTTGTCGGGGATCGTCGAAATCAGTGCATCCTTGTGGGCAATGCTGTGCCCCCATTACTGGGCGAAGTGCTTGGCCGACAGGTTTTAGCGCACATGGCGGGCGATATTCGTGAGGAAGACAAGCAATCCCCTGAAAGGGTCATCGTCGCTAACAGCAGCAAGTACAGTCAGCTTGAAGCCAGCCTATCTCTCCCAGACTTGCAAGCGCAGGGCGACGAGATGAGTTTTGTTGATTTGTTTGCTGGAGCAGGGGGATTTACGATTGGCTTTAGTCGGGCAGGCTGGAAGCCTTTGCTGTGTGTCGATAACAACAAGTCAGTTGTAGAGACGCATGCCTTTAATTACCCTAATGTCCCATTTTTGAATGCAGACTTGTCAGAAGAGGAAGTCCAATCATTAGTCATAGAAGCCGCAGCAGGGAAGGATGTTGGGGTCATCGTTGGTGGACCTCCATGTCAGGGGTTTTCTGTCTTTGGCAAAAGGCGTTTCGTGAACACAAGAGGTTATGATCCTCATAAAGACCCAAGGAATAAGTTGGTATACTCATACTTGGCTCTTGTTGAGAGAATCCAGCCTCGTTGGTTTGTGATGGAAAATGTCCCCGGTCTAGCAAACCTGGATAACGGTCTTTTCCTTGAAGCTGTTGTAGAAGAGTTCAAGTCCATTGGTTACGACAACACTGAATGGATGATTATGAATTGCGCAGACTATGGTGTCCCTCAATTGCGCAAGCGTTTAGTCGTCGTTGGTAACCGTACCGGTCATATTATTCCTTGGCCTAAGAAGAAGTTTTTTAACGATCCCAAAGATTGGCAGGATAAATATAGAACTGTTGGCGAGGTCATCTCTGACCTTTCAACAGAGAAGTCTTATGAGAAGCAAACCTGTCATGTTCCAATGAAGCACAAGCCCCTGCTAGTAGAGAGATATACCTACATACCTGAAGGGGGTAGGCTTAATGTTCAGGAGCTTCCAGATCATCTCAAATTTGGATACAGAACCGATAAGGTAAAGAACTACAGCCATATCTTTAAAAGGCTCCATAGAGAGAAACCCTCAATAACAATGGTTCCTGGACATAATGCTTTCCCCATTCACCCCTGGCTCAACCGAGCGTTGACAGTGCGAGAGGCTGCAAGGATTCAGACTTTCCCTGACGCAATTGAGTTCAAAGGGTCGAGGCAGAATCAGTGTATCCAGGTCGGCAATGCATTTCCTCCTCTGTTAGCGGAAGTGCTTGCTGCCAACATAAAGAAAGCAGAAATTAATGGTTGGGTTCCAGGAGATGTGCCGCCCCTCGCTTATTACTCTTTAGTGGAAAAGCCGGAAGAAAGGAGCTGATATGAGTCACGATATGTATGCCTCGTGGGCAACGACAGAAATTGCAGCTATATACAAAAATGACCCTGGTTGTTGCTACACAACGCCTCCAGACGCAAAAGATTTATCGGTCGTAGCTACCAGGGAGAGTGGAAGGTCATGGCCGATCAGTGATGGGGTGATCAGCGTAGAGCACAACAAAGATGAGTATAATGTTGCCCTTGAAATTAAGAGGACGAATGAGGGGCTTCATGGAACCCTTACTGCAATTGGGCAAAGCCTTGCCTATCTTAATAAAGGCTTCGCGGGTTCTTTGATTGTGATCCCTGATGCCTATGATAGTCATAGCACTCCAGGCGAACACGTTGCGAAGGTTTTAGCTTCAGTTAATGAGAATGTGCCTGTTGGTGTTTACACCTACTCTGATCCTGACCCACAGATCGCCTCTCCGTTTAGAGGGAAGTTGAATTGCGTTCGGCCTTTGCAGCTTGATACTCAGCAAATAGCGGCTGAAAAGCTTGAAGTTGGAAAGACTAAAACCTTGTGGGGGCATGTCAGGGAGGGGAGTACCGACCTGGACGCTTTCTATAAGTATTTGCTTACAGCCCGTCGATTGCCAATGGACTCTCCCCCAGAGCCTACTCCTAAGCTACCTGACGAGCTCGTACGAGCTGTTGCCAAGTTGCGGCCAGGAATTGATCCCGTTAAATATCTTAGCAATGCTACCGGTGATGATTTCCACGATGTTGTTTGGAGGAATTTTTGGTTTGAGAATATTCTTTACGATGAGAATATTCCAATTCAGCAACAGGTGAAGGGGACGGCTCCTTGCAATGACCGCCCATCAAAGATTCTTCAACAGAATGGTAGCCCTAAGTATTTTTTTTCGGGCAGGAAAGATTCCATTAAAAACAAGCTGACAGTAGCTCTCGTGACTAAGAAAATTAGCGAAGATGAAGCATGGAAGAAGTACGCCCAAAACCTACATTTCAGGGCGCATAGTTATCGAGAGGATGTTGATTCAGGGTTGTCTGCTTTAGGCATGCTTGAGGATGACGGCAAGCCCACAGGACTTGGCTATGCTTTTGTCGATGCATGCGAGCGTAGTGGGGATAGCAATTCGGGCAAGCCGATGGCTTTGTTCAGGAGCGCTTTGGTGCAGCATGGTGGGTACGGCGTGTTTTTGCATTACGTGTACAAACTGTCAGAAGAACTGTTTTCAAAAAAACCGATGCACTATGCAATCCTGAAGAAAGCGAAAGTTAGTTTTAATGGTACTGACTATAGCTATTGGTTGGAAGACAAGCTGGCAAACGAGTTGGCTGTAATGAGAACAGTCTCAAAACGGGGCGGCCAACAAAGGAAGCCATTTCAAGCAGAATTCGCTGTGCTGAGAAAGGCAGGGCTGGTTAGCGGCTTCAGGGTCGGGGTAGGATTAAATATCGACTGGCCCTTGCTGCAAGATGCTTTGGAGTATGACCTTCCATAATGGCAGACATCTTTTCTAAGGAAGCCCGCCATGCGATAATGGCTGGAATTAGGGGGAAGAACACAAAGCCGGAGTTGTTGATTAGGAAGGCCCTTCATTCAAAAGGGTTTAGATTTAGGCTTCATGACAAGCGGCTTCCAGGAAGGCCGGATATTGTCTTGAAGAAGTGGAAAGCAGTTATTCAGGTCCATGGATGTTTTTGGCACAAGCACGACTGTGAAGGATTTCGGTGGCCCCAAACCAATAAAGCTTATTGGCGAGAGAAGATCACTAGAAACGTCGAGCGAGATCGTGACTCCATTTTGAGATTGAACGAGTTGGGGTGGAGAGTCTTGGTTGTGTGGGAGTGTGCTCTAAAAGGGAAAAGCGGAACCTCTTTCCCTTTGGTTGTTGATGCCATTGAACGGTTTCTCCTGTCCGATTCAGTGCAGGCAGAAATTCCAGGCTAAACTATAAACCGGGACGTAAATCGGGACGTAAAATTATCCGCAAACCGCCTTTTTGAAACACCGTAAGCCACGGTGAAATGCGGGTTAATGCGGGGAGTGCGCACGCTGCAATATCCTGTCACGCCGGAGGCCGAGGGGTCGAGTCCCTTCGGCTCCGCCACAGAAGTCAAAGGCTAAGGAGATTCTCCTAAGCCTTTTTTGTTTGCTGGTGGGTCCGGACATCTGGCCGGGATTAAGGTTTGCCTTCACCCCCGCCCTGTGGCGTAATTATCAAATATTCCTTTTCTTATCCGTGCTCTGCGGCACCAAGTACCGATTCGGTACTGTAGTTGTTTTAAGATCGCAATTTTCATTCATAGTCTGCGTTACCCAAAACCCCCGCGATCCGTTCAGGCCGAGTCTGTGGCAAGCTGAGCTTCCACAGTAGAGCGGCCTGCTTTCGAGCCTGCGCGGTTATCGCTTTTTGCGGAATGCCGTGGTGACTCAAAATTCGATTGTACAAGCCTTGCAGCCGTTCTGCCCAACAGAGTGTAACGCGGCGAATGCTGGAGAAGCATCCGCCGCGCAGGTTGGATCGCTTGCTGAACTGTAGTCTACTTCATGTCAACGGCCTTGACCCAGAGAACGGCGTCCTGAGACAGTTCCTTGCCTTTGTGTTCCTTGTCCGGGCCCACGCCGAGGGCGGCGAAGCCCCACCAGCCGGATTTGGGGATGCCGAAGGTGATGTAGCCGTCGGCATCGGAGAAAATGGTCTGGGTCACGAAGGCGTCGTGCGGATAGTTCACGGAGGACTCTTCGTGCATGGCGTTGGCCTTCATGTCGGGCATGTGGCTGAGATACTCCACTTCCACTTCGGCGTTGGCGACGGGCTTGCCGTCGGAAAGGACGCGTCCCTTGAAGACGTTGCCGGCCCACATGCCGTAGGGCTTGATCAGCGGCACGATTTCGCACGGCAGCCCGGCGGGTTCGGCCCAGTTGCCCGGGATGCCGCCCACATTCACCACCAGCTTGGTGATCTGCTGCATGTAGATGCCCTCTTTCTCCTCGAAGTAGTAGCCGGGCTTGAAGACATAGGTGTAGTCGCCCATGGAGCGGACTTTGCGCTTGGGAATCAGTGCTTCGTAGCCTTTGCCCTTGGAGTGCGGGTTGCTCCAGTCGATTTCCTTGAGGTAGGGCTTGAGGTCGATCTTCTTGGCCTTGTTCTCGCCGCGCTTGTAGAGCGCGTAGAAGTCCTGCACCCCGCCGATGTCCATGGTGTGCCCGGCTTCAGCGGGGTGGGTGAACACGATGCGGAAGTCCATTTCCGACCCTTTCTCCTTGGCGATTTCCGGGGTGTAGAGCATCATGAAGTGGGCGGACGCGGGAACTGCCATGGCCAACAGGGCCGCGAGGCAGAGCGATACGATGAGTCCTTTTTTCATTGGGGTTCTCCTCTTGAGTTTGACAATCGATTTCAATGATGGTTGCAGAAAAGGCCGCCGCGCGGAACGGACCGCACGGCGGCTGGAATCCGTTTACTCGACGATGTCTGCTCCGTTGACTTCCACGATGTGGCCTTCACCTGCATCGAAAAGCACCTTGTAGTCGCCGGAGGGCTTGTCGAAGGTGAATTCGCTGAACTCGCTCATCTTGCCTTCGTTGAGGATTTCTCCTCCGCTGGCTACCACGGTCATCTTGACTCCTGACGCGGAAGAGCCGTCGGAGAAGCCGCCTTCGCAGGTGACGGTGCCGTCGCCGTTGTCGAAGCAGTCGCAAAGGGGAGTGTGGGCGAAGGCCTGTCCGGCGAAAGCCAGCATGGCGGCCACGAGAGTCATCATAAGCATCATCCGTTTCATTCGTTACGCTCCTTCCGGGCAGCTTTCGGTGCCCGTTTTCGTTATGGTTTTGTCGTCGCAGGTCACCCGATCCGGCACCACGGCCATGATCAGGGTGGCGGCGACGCACATTCCGTAAAAGCCCCACATGGTCTGGAAACCGCTGAGTCCGAGCAGGCTGCCGCCCGTGAAGACCAGCGAGGCCACGCCGAGTCCCAGAAGGGTCTGGTAGCCGATGGAGAACAGCATCCACTTGTTGGAGTTGGACTGCATGCGGACCATTATGGAGGTGGGGACGCAAGGCGGATACAGGGCCATGAAGAGCATCAGCGCCAGCGCGTGCAGCGGCGTGAATCCGGCTTCCTCGGCCCGCATGCTTTCCTCCACCGAGGCGTTGTCACCATCGATGCCGTAAATGGCACCGAGGGTGGCGGCGCTGTTCTCCTTGGCCGCAAAGGCCGAGAGCAGCGCGATGTTGATGCGCCAGTTGAATCCCGCGAACTGCGTCACCGGCTCGAGGGCACGCCCGGCCATGCCGAGGAAGCTGTTCTCGAAGCGTTCGGCCCGAATGTCGCGGCGCAGCTGCTTGCGGGTGCGGATGACCCGTTTGAGCTGACGATAGAGCTTCCTGCCGTCAGCGCCCTTGCGCTTGACCACGCTGTAGTACACCGGATTGGCGGCCTGAAACTCGTCGTTGATGGCGCTGGCTTTGGCCTGGTCGGAAACACCGCGCTTGGCGTTCTTGAGCGCTTCGCCGAACAGGATCATGGGCGTGATGTCCTCGGAGCGGATCTCGCCCTTGAAGTCGGTTTTGGCCACGGCCTGCATGAAGGTGTGCATGCTCTCTTCGCGCTGCGCCTCGTAATGCTGCATCCGCTCTTCGGGGAGGCCCGGAAAGTTGATGAGCACGAACACGACCACGGCCACGGCAACCACAACGGTCACGATCTTCTTGAGGAAGAGCCAGACCCGCTCCACGGCGCGCCGAAGCACGCCCTGAATGGTGGGGAGGTGATACGGCGGCATTTCCATGATGAACGGGGCCTTTTCCCGATTCTTCAGCACGGTGAGGGAGAGGACCTTGGCCACGGGCAGAGCCATGAAAAGGGTCACGGTGGCGATGAAGAACATCGCTGGACCCGCAACGTCCGAGAAGTAGGCGCCTATCAGCAGCAGGTAGAGGGGGACCTTGGCGAGGCAGTTCATCATGGGAGCGATGAGGATGGTCGCCAGCCGGGCCCGCTCGTCCGGGATGGCCTTGGTGGCCATGACGGCCGGGATGGCGCAGCCGCCGACGTAGACGCCCCCGAGGATCAGGGGCAGGGTGGACTGCCCGTGAAGTCCGAAACGCCGGAACAGTCGGTCGAGGATGAACGCCATGCGCGGCATGTAGCCGCTGTCTTCCAGAATCGCGATGAGCGAGAAGAGCAGGAAGAAGATCGGCAGGTAGTTCAGGATGGCCGTGATGCTCTTGACGGTCCAGATGCCGAGCGAGCGCAGCAGCGGGTCTTCCAGAAATCCGGCGTCGGGCAGGACGTCTGCCGTGAACGCCTCGATAGCGCCCCACATGGGCCACGCCTTCAGGGCCAGCCAGTTTCCGAAGACGATGGAGACTTCATAGAGGATGAACAGGATCGCGATCAGGATGAGAGGGCCGATGAAGCGGTTGCAGACATACCTGTCCGCAAGGTCGGAAAGCGTCTTGCGCCTGTTTTCCGGAAAGCTCACGAATTCCCGGGAGAGTTCCGCGGTCACGCGGTGTCGGGCAAAGGCGACGTGCCGCTCGGCAGCCTGTCCGGTCTCTTCCTCAAATCGCGCGCGGAGCCTGTTGATGGCCTCGAGCACTCCGGGGGCGTCGAAGTGGTTGCGCTCCAGAAGGGAAACCGCTTCGGCGTCGTTTTCGAGCAGCTTTACGGCCAGCCAGCGCGTGGGATACGTGGCGGCCATGCGCTGGTCTTCGTTGAGCAGTTGAGAAAGTTCCTCGATGCAGGGCTCGAGGCTCGTGTAGTCGACGTGAAAGCCGGGGCGTTTTTCGCGCAGGGCGAGATCGGCCACGCTTTCCTTGAGCTCCCGGCCGCCGACACCCTGCTTGCCGACCGTTGGCACCACGGCCACGCCGAGCCGCTCCTCGAGTCCCTTCTGGTCGATGGAGATCTGCCTGCGCTCGGCAACGTCCATCATGTTCAGGTTCAGGACCATGGGAATTTCCATCTCGAGCAGCTGCAGCGTGAGGTAGAGGTTGCGCTTGAGGTTGGAGGCGTCCACGACGTTGATGACCGCGCCGGGGCTGTCGTGCAGCAAAAAGTCTCTGGCCACGCGCTCTTCCAGTGAATAGGAGGTCAGGCTGTAGGTGCCGGGCAGGTCGACCAGCTCGACCCGCGAGCCTTCCACGGAATAGCGGCCGGTCTTTTTTTCCACGGTGACGCCGGGGTAGTTGGCCACATGCTGCCGCGCGCCGGTCAGCATGTTGAAGACCGTGGATTTCCCGCAGTTGGGTTGACCGGAGAGCGCCACGAGAACGTCGTTCATGCTCATGCCGCGCCGACCTCCACGTGTTTGGCCTCCTCGTGGCGAATACTCACGTGATATCCGTCCAGCTCGAGCTCCACGGGATCCACGAGGGGAGCGTTGCGCACTACGCGGATGTTCGCGCCGGGATAGAAGCCGAGGTCCATGAGCCGCTGGCCCAGCGCTCCGGTGGCAGTGAGATCGTTCATGACGCATGTCGCGCCGGGGTTGATTTCGTCCAGTGTCATACCCTTCCCCTCCGGGGGTCTAGTTTCTACGACGGTTGCGGTATCCCGGATGGCGTTCACGCCACCAGAACCTTGTTGGCCACGCCTCGCTCCAGCATGACCCGTCCCTCACCCAGAGAAATGATCATGGGGCCCTTGCCGTTGTTCAGCACCTCGATCCGGGCGCCGGGATATACTCCCATGGCCTCCAGCCGGTTGCGGACCTTGCGGCCTCCCTGCACTCCCACCACCATGGCGGATTCGCCGCACGGAGTCGCTTCAAGGGTTTTCTGCGTCGTCATGATTCCTCCGGTCTTTGCAAGGCATTCGTTGCAAATGAAAATGAATTTCGCTATCACTGATAAACCCGCACATCGCATACGGTCAACGAAAAGTGGATTTTGCAAATCGTTGTCAGTTGGATGGGAAAACAGCGGTCTTGGAGGGCGGTTGTTGCGAAACTGATGCAGGAAGGTCGAGTCCTGCCCTCACACAGCGAGAGCGGTTCTGAAAAAATGGCTCGGAGATGCATAAAACAACGAAGAGAACATGAAAGACCCGAGAGACATTTTCAAAAACTACCTGTCGTCCAATGGTCTCAAGCTGACATCCCAGCGCAAGCTCATCCTCGATGTGTTCATGACGCTGGACAAACCGGTCACGTGTGAAGAGCTGTTCAACGAGGGGCACTCCATTGACCGCTCCATCAGCCTGTCCACGGTCTACCGGTCGCTGAAGCATCTGGCCAACGCCGGAGTGGCGCGCTGCGTGCGCCTGACGGACGGCGTCAGCCGTTACGAGTGCGTGCGCGACCAGACCGGCTGCCTTGTCTGCGAGCGATGCGGCAAGCGAATCCCGCTGGATAATCCCTATCTGGACTGCGTGCAGCGGGAGGCGGCCCGGCAAGAGGGGTTCATGGTCTACAACTGCCTTGTCGAGATGCGCGGCATCTGCCACGAGTGCGCCGAGTGTTGCGACTGCCCGAGATGCTACCGCGAAGTCGAGAGGGGCGATGGTCGCCAGCCATGACCTGCGGGCAACGCCCCTGCTCGCAAAAAAGGCGCGGCATCCCATGCCGCGCCTTTTTTGTATTCCGGAGCTGCGCCGAGTCAGTCCATCGGCAGCAGAAGCACCGCTATCAGCCCGTATACGCCCGTCATGCCGACCAGCGCGCCGTCGGCCACCACGGTTGAGGACATTCGGCGGCGTCGCACCAGCACGAAGTATGCTGCAAGGGCGGCGATGCAGGACAGAAGCCCCGGCCAGCCGTGATGCACGGCTCCCGCAGTGAGGTACCCCGAATTGGGGTCGTGCAGCCTGATCTCGAACGGAGTGGCCGCATGAAAGAGGGCTTCGGCGGCGGTTGTCCCGGCGCCGGGCATGATATGCCGGTACCGGGCGATGGGCTGATAGTCGGAATTCATGACCACGGCCCTGATGACGGAATCGTCCGAATAGACCGCCGTTCTGTATAGCGGGTTGACGATCATCTTGAAGTCCATGGTGTCGGGATCATACCCCTCGAGGGGCAGCGGAGTGAGCCGGTAGCCGTCTGTGCCCAGCAGGTTGAGGGTGCCGTCGCCGGTCAGCAGCAGGCCGTAGTATTCCCGCCGCGAGCTTTCCGCCACACGGATGCTGCGGACCCCGCTTTGTGGGGACACCGGCGTCCTGACGACCTCCGGCCGCCCTTGCACTTTCCTCACATGGAAAAGCGCCCCCTCGGCGTCCAGCAGGAACACGCCCGAATCATACGGCTTGAGGATGGTGGGATTGGAAAACGCGGCCTTGCCCGGGAAGGTGAAGCCCTTTTCCCTGAGAGCCCGCGTATACTCTTCGGTCATGGCATCGTCCCGACGATTGAAGTCGGCATTGATGAATTCCATTTCATCGCCGAGCCGGAACCGTTCTTCAGGGAAAACCAGGCGGGCCTTGCCGGGGACGGATTCCAACAGGGGGCGCAGCTTTTCCCTTGGCGCGCCGCCCGCAATCCATTCCGGCCTGAACTCGGTGACCTGTCTGTTCGCGCGGATGGTCTCCTTGTCGAAGCGCCGGCCCTGCAGTTCGAGCGGCAGGCGGCCCCAAAGGTCCATGTTCCGGTAGTAGATGAACGGCAGCAGTTTTTCGAACTCCTTGCGAGAGTATCGGTTGCCGTCCTCGTCCATCTGCACGAACCGGGCGTGGTGCTTTTCGCCGCTTTCTGGCAACTCCAGCAGTTTGTCGCGCCAGACGAATTTTTCGATCACCGGACTGTAGAAAAGGTGCGTGGTCTTGATCCGCTCACCGAAGGCCATGTCGAACAGCAGCGGGGTATATATGGCCATGACCAGCACGGCGCCGAGTGTCAGGGCGTATCTTGAAACGAGCGTCATTAGGACCTCCGGTAGCGGAAACGGTAGGCGGGATACAGCACCCCGGGCACGAAGGCCGCGGTGGCGAAGAGGAACAGCGGCAGCACGTGCGCGTATGCGCCAGCGGGTTCGCTCCAGAGCAGGAGGCCCGTGAGTCCGGCGGCAATGACCGCGTTGACTGCGCGCAGTCTTCACGTTGGTTCGAGCAGCACCAGCGCGCCGCCGAGGTAGGACGTAACCCCCGCCAGACCCCACGGCAGGGCGGTCAGCACTGCGGAGACGACCGTCTCGTGCGGAAAGCGCGAGGCGGTCATGAGCGACAGGGCCGCGAGGTCCAGCGCGACGATGGCCGCCAGCGCCGCAAGTCCCACCATGATATGGCCGAGGACCAGCACGTGGGGCGGCAGCGGCAGGTGCAGGGAAATGCGAAACCGCTGGCTGACGGTCTCGGGCAGGAACTGGGCGGTGGCGATGAACAGGCCGGTGATGGCGGGCAGGTACATGAACGGATCGTAGAACAGGGTGCCGAGATGCATCACGCGGTACCAGACCACTTCGGCGTGATCCATGAGGAACAGCTTGCGCATGGCCGTGTAGATGTAGGCCATGACCGCCAGATTCAGGAGCAGGGCCGCCGCCGCGTGACCTCGCAGCTTGAGATATTCCTTGAGGAGTATGGAGCGTATCATGATGTCTCCTAGTATCTTCCGGTGAAACCGATGAAGGCGTCCTCGAAGCTCATGTCGCGGCGGGACATCGCATGGTCCGATAACCCGAGCGATTCGAGATGACGGGTGACGCTGCTTCGGTCCTCGAAGGTGTAGAGCTGATATTCGTCTCCGGTCTCTTCCACGTTCCGCAGGGGGCCGCCGACGGGCGGAGGTGCGGCAGAGCCGTTCTTGGGCAGGACGAACTGCTTGAACTCGCTGAGGAATCCGTCAAGCGACACTTGCGTGGTGTTCCCGCCGCGTTCCAGGAAAACGATTTCATCCACGAAGCGTTCGAGGTCCTGCACGATGTGCGAGGTGACGAGGACGGTCCTGTCGCCTTCGCGGAGGTACTCGGCGAGGTGATCGAGAAACAGGCGTCGGTATCCGGCGTCAAGACCCATGGTGTAGTCGTCGAGGATCATCACGTCCGGCTGCTGGGCCATGAGCAGGCCGAGCACCACCTGCGAGCGCTGCCCCTCCGACATGTTGCCGATGAGGTGGCTGCCGGGCAGGTCGAGCTTGTCCGTGAGCGCGTAGTAGTGGTCGCGGTTCCATTCAGGGTAGAAGGGCGCGAAGAACCGTTCGACGCTTTCGATGCTCATGAATTCATAGGCCAGATGTCCCTCGAAGAGCAGGCCTACCCGCTGCCTCGTCTCGGGAGAAAGCGCGTGGGAGTCGTCGCCAAGGATGCGGCAGGTGCCGCCGCGAGGCCGCAGAAAGCCCATGAGTATCTTGATGAGCGTGGTCTTTCCCACTCCGTTTTTGCCAAGCAGGCCGTATACCTTCCCGCGTGGCACCGTGAAATTCAATCCGTCGTATATCACCCGCCCTCCATAGGCGTGCCTGAGATTTCGGACTTCTATGGCGCTTGTCATAAATGGCTCCTTGGTGTGAAAATGATTTTCATCATCACGAGCTAGGCCAGCGGTACACTCTCTGTCAAGCGGGAAGAGCAATGTCTTAGCTTTGCGTATGGAGAAGGGAAATTGGCGAAGCAGTGCTTCATGCGCCCTGTTTCTTCCGGATGCATCTCTCGAAACAGGAAAAACAATTTGCTCCTTGACGATGAAAACGAATTTCAATATCAATTCAGCCTGACATGCAAACAAAGAGCAAATCGGGAATCTGATGCAGAACGGTACGGGCTTCGAAAGGGAAGAGGCTATCCTCGAGAAGGCGCTGCGGTCCCTTGAAAACGATAGGGAGGCGGTGTCCTTCGCGGGGCTGGCTGACGAATACGCGAGGCTGCTTCGGCAGGCCAGAAGGCTGGTGGCCATGGGCGACAGGATGCAACGCTCCCTGAGCGACCTGAATCGCGAACTGGCCGTCAACGAAGAGAAGTACCGCACCACGTTCGAGCGTGTGGCGGAAGGCATCTACCGTGCGCGGCCCGACGGGAGGCTGGTTGAGGTCAATCCGGCCATGGCATCCATTTTCGGCTTCGCCTCGCCGGAAGATATGCTCGAGACTGTCCGCCGGGTCTCCGAGCTGTTCCTGTCACCGCAAATGTCCGGGCGTTACGAGCAGGAGCTGAAGCTGGGACGCAGCTTTCGCGGAATGGAGGCGGAGATGCACGTTCACGGCGGCGGCGTCTGCTGGTGCGAGCTTGGCGCGACAGCCCTGCATGCTGAGGGTGCCGGGAATGCCTCCTGCGGCATGGTTGGTGTGGTGGCCGACGTGACAGAGCGGCGCAAGGCCATGGAGGACATGTGTCGGCTGGCCCGCACCGACGCACTGACCGGCCTCTGGAACAGGGGCTACTTCATGGAACTCACCAGACGCGAGCTCTCGCGCAGTGCCCGCAGGGACCAGCCGCTCGCGCTGCTGATGGTGGACGCGGATCATTTCAAGTCCATCAACGACACCCATGGTCACGATGCCGGAGACCGCGCGCTCTGCCGGCTTTCTGATATCTTCGCGCGCAGCCTGCGAGAAGAGGACGTCGCCGCACGTTACGGGGGCGAGGAGTTCGTCATCCTGCTTCCGGATACAACCCGCGAGCGGGCCTGCTGCGCTGCAAGGCGGCTGCTGGACGAGGTCCGGGCGGCCACCGTCGTCAGCGGGGCGTGCGAGTTCGGCCTGACCGTCAGCATCGGCGTGGCTGCGGAGCGGGGCGTGACCACCGACCTCGACGGACTGCTCAAGCTCGCGGACATCGCGCTTTACGCCGCCAAGAAGAACGGCAGGGATCGGTTCGAGGTGTATCGGCGGCGGGACCGCTGTGCCTGATGTTTTTTTTGAGACCTTGATGAAATTGAGTTTCAATATCGAAAGTGGAGGGGGAGACGATGACCGTACTGACCAAATCGTTCCGGCGCGTGGGCGGCATGAGCATCCGCAGGAAAATGGACTTCATCCTTTTCTCCGCGCTGGTGCTGCCTCCGCTGGCGTTGCTCGTGCTTGCGCAGACGGGGGACACGGGGCTGTTCAACAACGTCCTCGCGGTCTTCCTGACTGCCGTCGTGATCCTGTTTGTTCCGCTTTCCAGACTTTTCAGCCATCTGCTGGCGCTGAGAAACATCCGCGAACTCAACGAACAGTGCATGCGTCTCAAGCAGGGCGACTACGCGCTGGAAAACCTGCCCCCGGAGCGCGGGGAGGAACACGACTTCATGCGTCTCAAGCGGAATCTGCACTGGATGGGCTACGCCATTGCCTCGCGCGAGAGGAGGCTTTCCCGGGCCATGGAGAGCCTGTCCGACGCCCAGAAGCAGATCGTTGAGAGCATCGACTACGCCAGCCTGATCCAGAGCTCCTTCCTGCCGGACCAGCGACAGCTCGACGCGGTGTTCAGCGATCATTTTCTGCTCTGGGACCAGCGCGACAAGGTCGGCGGCGATTCCTACTGGTTCCGCCAAAACGAGGACGGTTTCTTCGTGGCTGTCATCGACTGCACCGGTCACGGCGTCCCCGGCGCGTTCATGACCCTGATCGTCCATTCCCTGTTCGAGAAGGCGGCCTCGGCGGAGTGCGGCAACAGCCCAGCCATCGTCCTCGGCAGACTCAACCGGCTGGTGAAGGACGCCCTCGGCCAGAACGAGCCCGGAGGCATGTCGGACGACGGGCTGGACTGCTCGCTCTGCTTCGTGGACCGACTTCGCTCCAGAATGGTTTTCGCCGGTGCCAACAATCCCCTCTACGTCCTCGAAGACGGCGAAGTGAGCGTCGTCAAGGGCGACCGCTGCGGCATCGGCTACGTGCGCTCCGGCAGGGATTTCGCGTTCACCGATCACGAAGTGGAGACCGGGCCGGGGAAGCGCTTCTACATGACATCGGACGGCGTCATCGATCAGGTGGGCGGCCCCAAGGGGTTCCCGTTCGGCAAGCGCAGGCTCAAGGAGTTCATGGTGCGGCAGGCGGACCTCCCGCTGAAGGGGCAGGACCGGCTGCTGATGGAACACGTCGACGCCTTCAGGGGGGACGAGCCCCGGCGTGACGACATAACCGTTCTCGGTTTCGAAACACAGGGAGGATCGGCATGACCCCGAAAATGTACGACTGCTACGAATCCCTCAGGGGCGAGGGAGTCATTCTCTATTTCAACGGCCCCGTATCCCAGTGCGTGGTGGAAGGCATGGGTGATCTCATGCGGCGCAAACTGCGCAGCGAAGAGGCCGAAGCCAAAGTCTCGCACCGAATATTCGCGATCCTCGTGGAGCAGATGCAGAATATCGTACGCTACTCCGCCGAGCGGGATGCCACCGGACTCGACGGGGGCGACATGGCCAGCGGCCAAGTGGTCGTGGGGCGCGAGGAGGATGGTCGCTTCTATGTGGCCTGCGGCAACAGAATCGGCGCGGATTCCGGCCGACGCCTCTCGGACAGGCTGAACAAGGTAAGCAGCATGAGCAAGGACGAGCTCAAGCGCTACTACAAGGAGTGTCGCCGCAAGGGACCGGACGCCGAGTCCAGAGGGGCAGGGCTCGGTTTCATCGAGATGGCGCGCAGGGCCGAGGGCCCCATGGATTACCACATCCGCCCCGTGGATAGTGAAACAGCTTTTTTTCAATGAAAGTAATCGCCTGAAGGAGGCTCGCAATGACCAAATTCTGCGTAAGGGAAACCAAGTCCTCCCCGCTTATCGACTTTGATCCGGCATCCGGCATCATGGAGATTCGGGGCGAATCCTATCCCGAGAACTGCTCGGGATTCTACGGTCCCATGTTCGACTGCCTGAACCGCTATTTCACCGAATACCACGGTGAGCGCATGGAGCTGAACATGGAGATCGTCTACTTCAACAGCTCCACTTCCAAGACCTTCATGGACCTCTTCGACATGCTCGACGATCAGGCCGGGCGGGGCAAGCGGATAGAGGTCAACTGGCGCTACCACGAAGACAACGAGACCGCGCAGGAGTGCGGTGAGGAGTTCATGGAGGACGTTGAGAACGTCCGCTTCAACCTGGTCGAGATAACCGGCTGATCCTTCGGGGGAGGGGGAACGCTATGGGCAATCCTTTGAAACTGTGCCGCCTGAGCGGCCTCGCGCGGCGGCTGCTGGCGGGAATCACCATGTCGGGAACGGTTCTTTTCGCGGCTGCGCTCTTCGGCGGATACGCGGCAGGGTCCGCGAGCATTGCGGGAGCGCCGCTCGTGCTCGGAGCCGCGGCGCTCGGGGGCGGGGTTTTTCTCGGCGCAGCGGCCCATCTGCTGCTGCGCCACTACGTGTGCAGGCCCCTGTCCGGCATCTGCGACTCTTGCCACCGCGCTGTCGCCGGAGATTACGATCACCCGCCCAGCTCCGCCGCGCCGGCCGAGATGGGCGAAGTCGGGGAGGCGCTCGGAGAGGTCTTCTCCGGCGTGAAGGAACAGGTGGAACATTCCGAGGCGATGCGCAAGGAAGCGTTTCGGGAGTCCCGCAAGGCGGCCAAGGCCGTACGAGGGTTGGAGAAAGAGGCCGCCCGGGCAAGGCAGGCGCGGGCAGAAGGTCTCGAGCAGGCGGCGCATCAGCTTGAGCGCGTGGTCACATCCATTCGCACCACGTCGGAGAAGGTCTTCGACATGGTGGATGAATGCGGCGTGGCCGCGTCCGCCCAGCAACAGGATCTTGAAGCGGCCGCCGATGCCGTGGAGGCCATGAGCGAAGCCGCGGCACGCGTGCGGGATAGCTCCGGCGAGGCCGCGGCCATCGCGCAGGGGACCTCCGAGCGCGCCCGGGGCGGGGCGAAGGTCGTTGAGGACAGCATCGAGGCCATGGGCCGGCTGGAAGATTCGTATGGCGGCGTGGCGCGACAAATGGAGCGCCTCGGACGCGAGACCGAGAGCATCGGAAGCGTCATCTCCGTCATCAACGATATCGCGGACCAGACCAATCTGTTGGCGCTCAACGCCGCCATCGAGGCGGCCCGAGCCGGGGAGGCCGGGCGCGGATTCGCCGTGGTCGCGGACGAGGTCCGCAAGCTGGCGGAAAAGACCATGAACGCCACTGGCGAAGTGGGCACCATGGTCTCCTCCATCAGGGAAGCAGCCCGCGAAAGCGAGGGAGGCATGCGCGAGGCGGGTGAGGCGCTGGAGCATGTCGTGGGGCTCGTCCGCAACTCCGGGGAGTCACTCGCGAGCATCGTGGATCTCTCCGGCAGCGCGGAGCGGCACGTCCGGGCCATGGCCGATTCGTCCGAGGCCCAGACCGTGTCCGCGAACGGGACGCGTCAGGTAATCAGCGCCACATGCGAAGTCTCGGCCGACACCGTTGCGGCAACCCGCCGCGTGCGCAGCGTGCTGGAACAGATGGTGCGCGAGTCGGGCGAGCTTCAGCGGCTGGTGGACGGCCTGCGCGGTGACAAGTCCTCCATGGAACGTGCGGCATGAGCTGCGCGTCAGTCACGGAGCGTCCGGCCCCCGTGGTCGAAAAAGCGAGCGTCGCGAAGGGATTATTTTGGGGAAAAGGTAATCGGCGGCCGGCTGCCCTCGCGGGGAAAGCCTGCCAGATTGTATGGTCGAGATTATTCACCTCTAGCAGGCCGTGTTCAATATGAGAAAAGTGTTCAAGGTGCGACATTCCATCGCCGGACGAGTTCGGCTCGTCATAGGCGTCATGCGAAATAACGAGAAGCTGGCGCGTCGGCTTGAGGCCGCGATCGGAGAGTTGGAGGGCGTCAAGTGGGTGCGCGCCGGAGTCCGCTCCGGCAGCCTCGTGGTGCGGTACGACGCCGCTGCCGCGCGTGAAGACGGCATCGTGGCGGCTGCCGGGGAAGTGGCCGGAGCGGCCTGCGGGCCGCGTCCGCTCTCCGGGCCTTCCTGCGCATCATCTCTTTGCGAATGCACGGCCTGCAAGGTCACGGAGAAGGGGTGCGATCCTGTCCGCCCCGCCCTGCGGCGTTTCACGGTCATGTCCGCCATCATGAGCGGCGTCTTCGTCCGCAGGAGCCTGCTTGGGCTGACAGTCGCCCAGACCGCGTTCAGTCCGCTGGGTCTGCTCGCCGTGGGCGCCTCGCTGCCCCTTTTACGCAAAGGGATGACGCAGGTCCGGCAGCGACGATTCACGCTGGAGACCTTCCTGGGTGCGAGCTGCCTCGCGGCAGTCGCCGCGGGGGAAGCTCTGACCGCCTTCGAGGTGCTCTGGATCGATTCGGGCGCCGAGCTGCTCAAGTCCTGGATAACCGAGCGCTCCCGCGAATCCATTTCCGGTATCCTGCAACAGAGTGCGCATCACACCTTCGTGCTCAAAGGCGGGGTGGAGGTGGAGGCCGAGGTCCGCGACCTCGAAATCGGCGACGTGGTGGTGCTTCACACCGGGGAAAAGGTCTGCGTTGACGGCGAGATCATCGACGGCGAAGCGCTGTTCGATGAGTCCCCCATAACCGGGCGGCCTGATTTCGTCCCCCGCAAGTCGGGCGATGACGTGCTGGCCGGAACCTTCGTGCGGCAGGGCGTGGTGTATGTCCGCGCGCGGGAGGTGGGAGACCGGACATACCTCGCGCGGGTGCTCAAGCTCGTGGAGGACTCGCTGGAGAACCGCGCCCCCATCGAGGGCGTGGCGGACCGGCTTGCCGCTAACCTCGTGAAGGTCGGCTTCGTCGTGACCGGAGCCACGTTCCTGCTCACGGGGAGCTTCTGGCGCGCGTTCACGGTCATGCTGGTCATGGCCTGCCCCTGCGCCACGGCCCTCTCTGCATCCACCGCCGTGAGCGCCGCCATGAGCGCGGCGGCTCGCAGGAACATTCTCATCAAGGGCGGCCGGTATCTGGAGGAGCTGGGCGGCGTGGACACGGTCTGCTTCGACAAGACCGGCACCCTGACCACCACGGAACCGGTACTCTCCTCGCTGGTCCCTCTCGAAGGCGTGGACGAGCGCCGCCTGCTTCAGCTCGCGGTTTCCGTGGAGGTCCACAACCACCACCCGTTGGCGCAGGCCGTGAAGATCGAGGCCGACCGGCGCGGCGTGAGCCCTGTGCCGCATACCGTGTGCGAATATTTCCTCGGCATGGGAATGCGCGCCGAGATAACGGGAGCTGAAGTGCTGGTGGGCAACCGCAAGCTCATGGAACGCTACGGCGTCCGCGTGGGCGGCGTCTCCTCTAGGGTCTCGGCGTTCCGCAAGCGCGGCCTCACCGTGCTCTACGCTGCGCGCGGGGGCGAGGTCATCGGCCTGCTGACCTTCGACAACACCATTCGTCCCGAGAGCGGGGAAGTGGTGTCCCGGCTGCTGCGGGGCGGGGTAAAGCACACGGTGCTGGTCACCGGCGACGAGCGCAACACCGCGCTGGAGCTGGCCGACCGCATAGGCATCCGCGACTGCCACTCCTCGGTCATGCCCGAAGAGAAGGCCCGAATCGTGGACCAGCTTCGCGACAGCGGCCGCTCGGTGCTCATGGTTGGCGACGGTATTAATGATGCGCTCGCCCTGACCCATGCGGACGTGGGCGTGGCCATGGGCGCGGGCGGCTCCGAGGTGGCCATCGAGGCCTCCGACATCGCGCTGGTCAACGACGACCTCGGCGGGCTGGTCTACGTCCACTCCCTGAGCCGCCAGACCATCCGCGTGGTGCACCAGAATTTCTGGATAGCCACCGGCTCCAACATAATCGGCGTGGTGCTCGGCGCCGCGGGCGTTCTTTCGCCCGTGACGGCGGGCCTGCTGCACATAATCCATTCGCTCGGTGTCCTGGCGAACTCGTCCCGGCTCCTGCGATACCGCGCTCCCGCGATAGCGGGCTGCGGTGAACTACCCAACGGAGAATGAAGGCATGGATTTCAATCTACTGATGGACCTCCGCCGGTACCTGACCGTGGCGCATCACGTCCCGGGCAGGATCCGCGTCAAGTTCAGCCTCAAGCTGCTGAGCGATCCGCGTGCGGGCGAGGCCATGAGGCAGGCGGGGACGAAGGAGCTGCCTCCCGCCATCCGCAGCATGCGGACCAATCCACTGGGACGCTCGGTAGTCATTGAGTATGACCCCGACGTCCTGAACCCCGACAAACTTGCCGAGCTTTTGACCACCGGAGACGGCGAACGGTTCGAGGCCCTTGCGGAAGAATTGAGGGAAACCCTGCTCCCCGAGCAGGCCTGAGGAGGAA
The DNA here is from genome assembly GCF_059568665.1 of Pseudodesulfovibrio halophilus DSM 5663. Classification (NCBI taxonomy): domain Bacteria; kingdom Pseudomonadati; phylum Thermodesulfobacteriota; class Desulfovibrionia; order Desulfovibrionales; family Desulfovibrionaceae; genus Pseudodesulfovibrio; species Pseudodesulfovibrio halophilus. The sequence goes on from NZ_JCANTV010000002.1 coordinate 22,359, forward strand.
CCCATGGACTATCAGGAACAGATGTACGCAAACCGGAATAATGCGTCCGACGAGCAGGGCGCAAGCGCTGCGGCCGGGGCTCAGCAGGGCGGGACATACCATCAGGCGCCGCCGCAGCCCGGCGGGCTGTACCAGTACCAGCCCGGACTCGGATTCGTGGCGGTGCAGCCCGGCCCCGCGCCGGGAGCTCAGCAGGGACCGCCCCCCGGAATGCACCCCGGAATGCAGGGCGATCCCGGAGCCCAGTATGCCACGGGACACGGCGGACAGGCTCCCGGGGCTGGGATGCCCGGAACTCCCGAAGGAGCAGAGCCCAAATTCGATCAGAACCGCATGGGCGAGGTCTACGGCATGGTCAACGACGTCATGAACGGCGAGGCCGACACCTCCAAGCTGTTCGGAATGCTCTCCGGCAACGGCGGCGATTTCTGGAAAGGCGCTCTGGTTGGCGCCGCAGCCGTCTTCCTGATGAACAACGACGCGGTCAAGGATGCGGTCTCCGGGACCTTCGGCGCATTCTTCGGCGGTGAAACCGAGGAGCCCGAAGGCGAATAGTCGCTTCTCGAAACCGGGAGATCATCATGAGCAGACATTACCTGAGAAAGCCGGGAATGGCGGGCGGCGCAGCCGTCGGCGCCACGGTGTTCGGCGCGGTGCTCGGCGGCGCGGCAGTCGCGGCCGGGACGTACCCCAAGGTGCGCTCGGGCGAAATGGCCCGTTGCGATGCGGTCCGCGAAGTAGCGCGCGAAGCCGGGACAACCGGGGTTTCCGCAGGGGCGGGCGTCGCCGTTGCGGGGGCGCTCGGCCTCGGCGGTGTCCTCTCTTTCGTGGGCATTGTGGCCGTTGCCACGGGCACCAAGTACGCGCTGGACTCCGCTCTCAAGCACGCCCGCCCGAAAGAGGCCGCCGCAGTGGAAGAGCAGGAGAAGCCGGCCGAGACCGCGGTGCCGGAAAAACCCAAATCCAAGGCTGGAGCCAAGGCCGCGACAAAAGGCGCGACCAAGACAAAGGCCAAGTCGGCCAAGAGCAGGAAGAGCGACTCCGAACCATCCGACGAAAAACAATAAGGGGAATCGATCATGAGCGATCATTACAAATATCAGCCCGTGCCGGGCGAGTCTTCGCAGGAAGGAGCCTACATGCGAAATCCACAGCAGCCTTCGTATTATTATCACGACGCCAACCAGTATGCCGCCGGTTCTCCTCAGCAGGGGGCGCAGCCGCCGGGGCAGGGCGCGTATCAGCAGCCTCCGGCCACCCGGTCCGGCCTCTCGTCATGGGTCAACTTTTCCAACTCCGACTACCTCAAGGGGCTGGCGCTCGGCGCTGGCGTGGCGCTGGTGGCCAGCAACCCCAAGGTCCAGCAGGCCGTGGTCTCGGGCGCGGTGAAGCTCTGGGCGTCCGTTCAGGGCGGTTTCGAGGAGGTCAAGGAGCAGATTCAGGACGTGAAGGCCGAACTCAGCCAGCAGGAGTAGTCCCATGGCAGGAAGAAACAAGACTCCCGCCGAGCGCGGCGGACTGGACATGCAGACCAAGCGTTCATGGGCCAAGACCGGCATGGCCGTCTCGCTGGGAACCCTCGTGGCGACCAGCCTCATGGAGTCGGACAAGACCCCGCAGGTCAAGAAGGTCCATCTCTGGTCCGGCTTTGCGCTGGTGGGCTTTTCCTATTGGCACTACTCGCTCTACAAGTCCCCCGGGGGCAAATCCGGAGAGAGGACATGAGCGCAGGGATTCGCGCCGCGAGAGTGAGGCGCGCGTTCTCGGTCGTGCATGAGCTGCCCCGACGGCTGCGGCTGCGAAGTCGCAGGCTGTACGACCCCTCGCTGGATCACGACTACCTCGTGGCGGTGCTTGAGGCGCTGCCCGGGGTGGATCGGGCGACGGTGAACACCGCTGCCTCCTGCATGGTGGTGGAGTACGACGGTTCCGGCGAAACGCGGCGGCGTCTTCTTGATTTTCTGGAGAACATTCCGGAGGACGCCTACCTGCCCGAGGTGAACCGTCGCGACCCCATTAAGCCGGGAACGATGATCTCGCAGGCGGGAGCCGCCCTGTCGACGCCGTTTCTGCCGCAGCGGGTCAAAGCGCCCCTGAGTACGGTCCTTGGGCTTCCCACCATGCTGGAGGGTGCCCGGACGCTGGTCTCCGAGGGCCTGAAGGTGGAGGTGCTCGACGCTGCGGCCGTGGGGCTCTCCCTGTTGCGGGGTGACTACGCCGCGGCCAACGCCATCGTGGCCATGCTCGGGCTTGGCGAATACCTTGAGCAGTGGACGGAGCAGAAATCCGACGACCTGCTCAAGAACCTGCTCAGGCCGCAGGTGGAGAGCGTCTGGGTGGAGCGGGACGCCCGGGAGGTGCAGATCCCCTTCGGCGATCTGGCCGTGGGTGAAATCGTCATCTGCGGTTCGGGAGAGTTGATCCCGGTGGACGGCGTGGTGACGGACGGGGAGGCCGCCGTGAACCAGAGCTCCATCACCGGCGAGTCCCTGCCGGTCCACATCCGGCCCGGTGACGACGTGCTCTCCGGGGCCGTGGTGGAGGACGGGCGGCTCAAGGTCGCGGCGCACAGCGTCGGCGCCGAGACAAGCATGGCCCGCATGGGGCGCTTCCTGGAAAGCTCCCTGCGCACGCGCTCTCCGTCGCAGACGAGAAGCGACGAACTGGCCGACAGGCTGGTTCCCGTGACGTTCGGGCTCGGCCTGGGGCTCTTCGCCCTGACCCGCGATCTGCGAAGGGCCGCCTCCGTGCTGACCGTGGACTATTCCTGCGCCATCAAGGTGGCCGCGCCCGTGGCGGTCAAGTCAGGCATGTACGCGGCGGGGCACTGCGGCGTGCTGCTCAAGGGCGGACGCGCGCTGGACAATCTGGCCCGGGTTGACACCGTTGTCTTCGACAAGACCGGGACTCTCACCCGTGGCGACCTCAAGGTCACCGACCTTGTCCCGCTGAACGGAATGGACGGCGAGGAGCTTCTGGCTCTGGCCGCGGGTGCCGAGGAGCATTACTCCCACCCCGTTGCCCGCGCCGTCGTCGCCGAAGCCCGGGCCCGCGATCTGGAGCTTCCGCCCATCAGTCAGGTGGACTTCATCGTGGCCCATGGGGTTTCCGCATTCGTGCAGGGGAGGCGGGTGCTGGTGGGCAGCAGGCATTTTCTCGAGGACGACGAGAGCGTGGACTGCTTCGAGGCCGCGAAGCTCGGCAAAAAACTTCGCGGCGAAGGCAAATCGCTCCTCTACGTGGCGCGCGAGGGAGTGCTCGTGGGCGTCATCGCCCTGCGCGACGAGCTGCGGCCGGAGGCTGCCGAGGCCCTCGCCATGCTCAAAAAGCGCGGCATCCGCAAGATCGTCATGCTCACCGGCGACCATCGAGACACCGCCGAGGCCATTTCAGGATCGCTCGGCTGCATCGACGAAGTACATTGGGAACAGCGGCCGGAGGACAAGGCGTCGGTGATGCGTCGGCTCACCCGAGACGGGCATTTCACCGCCTTTGCCGGGGACGGCGTCAACGACGCTCCCGCGCTCATCTCGGCCGATGTCGGCCTGTGCATGCCCGGAGGGGCCGATCTGGCCCGCGAGGCCGCGCAGGTGGTGCTTTTGGATGAGAATCTCAAGGCGCTGGCCGTTGCCCGGGACATTGCTCAACGAACCGACAAGGTTCTGCGGCGGTCCTTTCAGGCCGCGGTGGGCATCAACTCCGCCGTGCTGCTGCTCGCTGCCGGAGGCAGACTGTCTCCCGTGGCCTCGGCGTTTCTGCACAATGCCGCTACGCTGGGCATCCTCGGATATGCCGCGGCCTCGGCCGGTACGGCGCCGGAATCGAAGAAACACGTCCGCTTCGACGGACGAAGTGTGGAGGGGGCCTGATGCATTCAAGTCTGGCGGACGCGCCGTGCGGCGTCTCCCTAACGATTGTACGGGTCGCGGACCGGGAGCTGGCTTCCCGGCTTGCGTCCATGGGGCTGGGCGACGGCAGCGTCGTCACGCGGCTGGATGAGGAGGTCGCGCTGCACACGGTCCGCGTCAGGGGACCCAACGGCGAGGTGGTGCTCGGCGGCGGCATGGGCGGCAAGGTCGTCGCTCATCTTCCCGACGGCCGGATGATCCCCCTTACCGAAATGGTCCCGGGCGAGACCGCGCACATCGAGGCCGTTACCGCTGGTGAAGAACTCACCGATGCGCTGGCCGTGCTCGGGTTGAAGAATGAGGACGAAATCACGCTGGTGCGCAGACTGCCGCCGATGGAATACATCACCCTCGCGGACGGGCGGCGCATCCGGCTGGCAGAGGGCATGGCGGCCAAGATCCTGGGCGAAATGAGCGGCGTGGGCTGCCAGTTCGCCAACGCCCGGGCCGGAGCGGACTTCACGGTGACCCGCATCCTCGGCGGGAAGCGGGCCAGACGGGCCATCTCGTCGCTGGGCATCGCCAAGGGCAGCGTGCTGCGGCTTGAGGCGGTGGAGAGGGCTCCCGATTACCGCATGAGCCGGGGGGAACGGTTCGTGGTCTCCAGTCGCGAGGGCCTCCGGCTCTTCCTGCGGCGGGACCAGGCCGATGTCGTGATCGTTGCGCATCAAGCTGACGGAGGGACCGCATGCTGAAGTCGGCGAGGGAGGTGTTCATGGATTATCTCAACAAGCACGACATGAACCTGACTCCGCAAAGAGCGCTGATCGTGGAAGCGTTTCTGAATGAGGAGGGGCATTTCACGCCCGAGGACCTGTACAGGAGAGCCCGCCTTTCGGACCCGACAATCGGTCAGGCGACCATCTATCGCACCCTGAAGCTGCTGGTGGATTCGGGATTGGCAGAGTCCTTCGACATCGGCGAGGGCGTGGCACTGTACGAACTCAGTTACGGCAACGAGCATCATGATCATCTCATCTGCTCGGAGTGCGGACGCAAGGTGGAAGTGGTGGACGAGGAAATCGAGCGCCGTCAGGAACAGCTTGCGCGGGCGCAGGGGTTCTCCCTCACCCGGCATCGCATGCTGCTCTTCGGCGTATGCCCGGACTGTCGGAAAGGCGGCGGGGAATGACCACAGCCGTGACCCCGCGGATAGTGCACGAGACGCAGCGACGCATCCGCCTGCGCTGGCGTAGGTTGCTGCATCCGAATCTGGCCCCGGATTATCTTGAGGCCTGGCTGGAGAATCTGCCCGGCGTGGAGTCGGTGCGGGTCAACGGAGCTGCCGCGACCGTCGTGGTCGTCTACGATGGGCGCGAGTCCGTCCGAACGGCCGTTGTGGATTCGCTGGGCCACGTGCCTGAAGAGGCGTTCGGGCGCAGGCACCCTGCGCGCCCAAGGCGCAGCCTCGCCGATGCCGCCGTGCACGGCGGCCTGGCCGGGGCATCTCCTTTCCTGCCGCCGGGGCTGGGAATGCCGCTTGCCGCGCTCATGGGCGCGCCGGCCGTTCTTCAGGGGCTGGATACGCTTTTCAATCAGGGTCTCAAGGTGCGTGTGCTTGACATGGCAACCGTGGGCTTCTCTCTGCTCAGGCGCGATTACGTGGCGGCTTCCTCCATCTCCGCCATGATCGTGGTGGGCGAGTATCTGCGCCGCGTAACGGAAGACCGCTACAACGGTCTGCTTCGCGGGCTGATGGCGGCTCCGGTGGAAACGGTCCGCGTCGAACGAGACGGCGTCGAGTCCGCCTTGCCGTATGACGCTGTCAGGCCCGGTGACGTGGTCCATGTGGATGCCGGAGAGCTCGTGCCGGTGGACGGCGCCGTCCGCGACGGCGAGGCCGTACTGGACCGCAGCTCGATCACCGGCGAGTTCGACCCCCAGCAGGTGCACGCCGGCGATGCCGTGACCTCGGGCTCGAGCGTTTCGGAAGGACGCCTCGCCATCTGCGCGGAAAAGACCGGACGCGAAACGGTCATGGCGCGCATCGCCGAGTTCATGGAGCAGGCCGTTGCCGAAAAGTCGGACCCGGAGCGTCGGAGCGACCGGCTTGCGGATCTGCTGGCTCCCGTCACGCTCGGCATGGGCTCCGCCATCTATGCGGCCACCCGCGATGCCAACCGCGCGCTTTCCGTGCTGACAGTCGACTACGCCTGCGCCGTCAAGCTCCCTGCCCCGGTGGTGATAAAGGCTTCCATGCACGCTGCGGGGCAGCGCGGAATTCTGGTCAAAAGCGGCTCCGGGCTTGACGCCTTCGCCGAAGCCGACACCCTTGTCTTTGACAAGACCGGGACCCTGACCACCGGTGAATTGACGGTCGCCGAGGTCGTGCCATGCCGTGAGCTGGAGCGCGGTGAGCTGCTGCGGCTCGCGGCGTCCGTGGAAGACCGCAACGGGCATCCCGTTGGCCGTGCCATCGTGCGGGAGGCCGCTTCACGCGATTTGGCGCCTCTCGAAGTGCAGGACTGCGAGTGCAGCATTGCCCACGGCGTCAGCGGCCGCATTGCCGGACAGCGCGTTCGGGTGGGCAGCCGCCACTTCATCGCCGACGATTGCGGCGTTGATTGTTCCGAACTTGAGGAAACCGCAACACGGTTGCGCGCGAAGGGAGCCAGCCTCGTCTACATCTCTCGGGATAAGACGCTGCTCGGCGTATTGGCGCTCAGGGAAACGGTTCGCGACGAGGCGTCCCGAACTCTCGCAGCCCTTCGGGGGCACGGTGTGAAACGAGTGGTTGTGCTGACCGGCGACCATCAGGAGACTGCGTCGCAGCTTGCCGAGCGCGTCCCGGACGTGGACGAGATTCGCGCGGGACTCATGCCCGAAGACAAGGCCGAGGCCGTCCGGGAGCTGCAGCGCGCCGGTGCGAAGGTGGCGGTAATCGGCGACGGTATCAACGACGCCCCGGCTTTCGTGGCGGCGGACGTGGGGATATGCATGTCTCGCGCGACGGGGCTGGCCCGCGAATCCGCGCAGATAGTCCTCATGCACGACAGGCTGGATGGGCTGTCGCATCTGCGGCGGATTGCCGAACGGTCAGGGCGCGTGCTGAAGAGCTGCTTTGCAACCGGCGTGGGTGTCAACACCGGCCTGCTCTTGGCTGCAAGCGCGGGGCTGCTGACGCCGACACTGGCCGCAGGTATTCATAATCTGACGACCTTCTCCATCCTCGGCGGAGCCGCTCTCGCCGCGGGGAAGACTTCCTGACCGCACCGGGAAACCGAATTGAACGGTCCGGCCGGATGCGGTCGGACCGTCTTGTCGGGCTTTTTGAAAACTATTTTTCGGCTTTCTGCTCGATCCCGGAAGCGGAAGGCTTTCTGGCTTCTTCCACCATACCCTTGAACTCGCTCCCGGCGGACCGGTACTTGTCGCCGACCCAGCCGGAAAGTTTCATGCCGCCGCGGATCACGCCGACAGCCACGGGCCGGAGGGCGCCGGTCTTGTAAAGCGCGTAGGCCGCTGCCCCGGCAAGGGCCACGCCGGCCGTGGTGGCCGTGCTGCTGCGAAGGTAAAGGCTCATATGTTCCTCCTTGGTTCTTTTATTTGACCATACCCTAAGACTTGCTGCGCAACAGGCGCAAACTCTGAAAACGGATATCAGTCATCCGCATGTGCGTATGCCGGCGGCCTCACGGTATTCTGGTTGCGCTTGTATTCCGTGAAAGGGAATCAATAATGCCGTTGTCTCGACGGAGTGCGTCGCGGAGGATTTGCCCGGAGGGCCTTGATGCCCCTTCTGTCCGTGAGGGTTCGGGATCTTTGAAGATCAGAAGGGAAAATCCTCTTCAAGGTGCGGGGCCGGTTTCAGTTTCTTGATGACAGGTTTTTCCGCGCGTTGATGAACGGGGTTTCCATCCACGAAGATCGCCCTGTAGGGCCGGGTGGGGCAGGCGTGTTCGCAGCCGCCGCAGCCGACGCATATCTTCCGGTTCACTTCGGGAATGACGAGTTTTCGGCCTTTGGCGTTCTCGTAGGGCACCATGCGAACCGCCTTGGTGGGGCAGTGTTCGGAGCAGGCGCCGCAGTTTGTTTCGTCGGTGTATACAACGCAGTTTTTCTTGATGAAGTGTGCCTTGCCGATCTGGGTGCGGTGCTTTTGTTTTTTGGTCAGGGGCAGGATGGCGCCGCTGGGGCATATCTGCGAACAGATGGTGCAGTCGTAGTTGCAATGTGCCGAGGCAAAGCCCATTTTGGGCTGCATGATGCCGGATGGACCGTAGTCGAGCACGGAGGGGACCAGCACGCGTGACGGGCAGGCGGAGACGCAGAGGTGGCAAGCCGTGCATTTGGCCGTGAAGTGAGCGATGGACATGGAACCGGGCGGCGAGGCCGGACCGGTTCGATTTTCGGGGATCGTCGTGGGGCGGCTCGGAACAAAGCCCGGCGGCAGGGCGGCTTCTACGCCGGTCGCGGCGAGTCCCAGTCCGCCGGTCGCCAGTGCGATGATGAATTTCCTTCTGCCGGAGGCTTTGTTGCCCGTCCGGGCTTTGGGCGTGGACGCGGTCCTCAGGTGCAGGACGTTGTCCGGACACGCCGAGAGGCAGTTGTAGCAGGACACGCAGCGGCTGACGTCAACCTGCTTTTGTTTGAAATCAATGCAAGCTGCCTTGCAGACACGCTCGCAGCGGCCGCACTCTCGGCACATGTCCGCTTCAAAGCGGATGCGAACCGGCGACAGCTTTGAGACTAGCCCCAGCAGCGCACCGACGGGACAGATGGTATTGCAGTAGAGGCGCCCGTGTCGGGCGCTGAGCCAGCCCGCCAGCAACAGCATCGTCGTGGCCGCGGCAATGGAAGCCGGCGCGATGACCGGCCACCGGACCCTGTACACGGCGTGCGATCCGAAGGCTTCGAACATGGGGGCGAGGGCGTTGTTTACGGCGATGAGAGCGGGGCGGGCGAGGTTGGAGAGGATGCGTCCGAAATTGCTGAATGGATCCAGAAGATTGACCAGTAGCCCGCTCCCGACGAGAAACAGCAGCACGGTCAGGGTCAGCAGCGTGTATCGCAACATGTTGTGCGGCTTGGTGAGGGCGAAGCCGCTACGTCTTCGGCCGGTTGCGCGGCTGATCGCATCCTGCAGTGTGCCGAAGGGGCAAACCGTCGAGCAGTAGACACGCCCGAAGAGGAGCGTGACGAGCAGCACCGCAAGGCAACCGGCTGCCGCCAGCGCGGCGTTATCCAGAAAATCGAGCAGCGACGGGACGAATTGCAGGTACACGACTGCGTCGGCAAGCCTTACTGCCCCGACCTCCCTGAAATCCAGAAAGAGAAGCGAGGTCGAGACCAGAAAGGCGAGGGCGGCTGCGACCCGGAGGCGTTTCAGTCTGGAGCGGCGCATTCTATCCGAGCTTGATGCGATTGATGGACAGGTTTTTCAGGTCCATCCTGCCGAGCTGCATCTGCGAGGCGAGTTCGATGTGGCGCACCTCGTCCGGTTCCACACCGTAGAGTCTTGCCCCCGCGGCATCCGCAGCAACGAAGTCCGTCGACAGGACCTGTGCCTTCATCTGCACAACGTCTTCCACCGAGACTCCCCGCGGGCCGTTTCGCATCATGACGTGGTAGGCGTCCAGAATGGTGAGGTCGGGTTTGCGCAGTGAGGCCATGTCCGCGATGCACTGGTGCAGGTCGTTGCGGTGGAAGTACCAGCGGTCCCAGACCACGCCCATCAGGTTCTTCATGCCGGCGGTTATCAGCGATGAGCTGTGATCCTTCAGGACCGGGACGTTGAAGAACACGTCCGCGTCCAGAAGCGCCTTGTGCACCTGCGCCCTTTTCAGACGGCGGCCTTCGGGGATCGGGACTTCTCGGTAGTATCCTTCGCTGTCCGCCGAGATCATCCTGCCGCCGGCGGCCTCCACCGCGTTTTCTATGCCGCTGTTCAGGTAGCACTGCCGCCAGTTGTCGCAGGAATGGTCGAAGACGATCACTTCCGCGGCTCCGGCGTCGTAGCAATGTTCGACGATACGCCCGACCAGTCTGGGGTTGGTGTTGCCGCCCCGCTGCGGAGACACGTCCCAGCCGATGTTCGGCTTCACGACGACCCTGTCGCCTCGGGACACGAAGGTCTTCATGCCGTTGTAGGCACTGATGGCGCTGTCGAACATTTCGTCCGGCTCGCCGCCGCGGATGGCCACGAGGTCCCACGGGTTTTCCGGGGCGGCCATGGCGGGCGTGTTCCAGAAGGCCTGCACGCCGCCGAAGGCGAGGGTAGACCCGGCGACGATACCGCCCCGGATGGTTTGTTTCAGAAAATCACGACGATCCATGGTTCTCCCTCCATTGCTTGATGGTGCTTCATGATGCTGATCGGCCTTCGTGTGGTGCAAAGAGGATGAACGTTGATTCGCAGTCGGCTGGATTCTCACGCAATTCCGCGGAACAGGCATGAGGAATCCCTGTCGGGTATCTGCCTCCGAGCCGGAATATCGGATTCCTTTCCCGGACGCAGGCGCTGGAGCCGTTTCAGGGCAGCGTCCGCCGCGGCTCTCTTCATGGCGGAAAGGCCTATGTTCGAAGAATACTCATTGCCGGACTGTTTGACTAGCCTGACTTGAAAATCTGTTTCTCCGCCGGGCGCGGGTGCGTTGCCGAAGTCATCATTTCCCAATTGTGTAAGATTGTGCGGAATGGGTGGGGTGAGTGTATGCTGGAGGTCGTGAATTATGTCTTGCTTTTGTCGATATTGTAATTTTTGGCTGTCGCGGCAGCGGATTTAAGGAGTCTTTTGACGGAAAACAGGGTTTGAAATGTCGAAAAAACGGATTTTTGAGTGACACCGGGTTGCGATATTGGTATTGGCCTCTGCGCAATTACTCATGATCACACGGAAGGAGATTCGAACGAATGAACTGGTCAAAAAGCAATGATGTTCTTGGAAGCGTAAACCGTGGTAATGCCGTGGAATCCGGCCTTTGCACCCTTTGCCGTGCCGACTGTCAGGGCAAGTGCGAGACCTGGATGTCCTCCATGCGCGGTCGTGAAATTCTCTACCCCCGCGACTTCGGTCTGGTCACCGCGGGCAGCGGCAACACCACGCATGTGGGCGTTTCCTACAACTCTCTTCGTATTCAGGGCCTGAACTACGGTGCCAACGGTCCCGTCAACAGCGATGAAGATCTGCTCTTCACCGATGTGAACCTGGAAACCTCCTTCGGCGCGTCCGAAAAGACCAAGTGTCGTGTGCCGTTCATGACCGGCGCCCTCGGCTCCACGTTTATCGCCGCCAAGTACTGGGACTCCTTCGCCGCCGGTTGCGCACTGGTGGGCGCGCCCATCGTGGTCGGGGAGAACGTTGTGGGCGTGGACCGCGAGGCCGAAATGAGCAACGGTCGCATCACCAAGGCTCCCGAGCTGGAACGTCGCATCGACACCTACATGCGCTACTACGACGGCTACGGGGCCATCATCGTCCAGATGAACGTCGAGGACACCCGCAACGGCGTGGCCGAGTACCTTGCCGAGAAGTACGGCGACAAGGTCATCGTCGAGCTCAAGTGGGGACAGGGCGCCAAAAACATCGGCGGCGAAATCGAAGTCTCCAGCCTCGACTACGCGCTCTTTCTCAAGAAGCGCGGCTACCTCGTGGACCCGGATCCGGAAAAGCCCGAGGTCCAGGAAGGCTTCCATCAGGGCGCCATCAAGCACTTCGCCCGCCACAGCCGTCTGGGATACACCAACCTCGCCTCCTACGAGCAGGTGCGCGACGAGTTTTACGAAACCGTCAACTACCTGCGCGAGCTCGGCTTCAAGCGCATTTCCCTGAAGACCGGCTCCTATGGAATGGAAGCGCTGGCCATGGCCATCAAGTTCGCCTCCGAGACCGAGCTGGACCTGCTTACCATGGACGGCTCCGGCGGCGGAACCGGCATGAGCCCGTGGAACATGATGGAGAGCTGGGGCGTCCCGTCCATCCTGCTGCATTCCAAGGCGCACGAGTATGCATCGCACCTCGCCGCCAAGGGCCAGCGCGTGCCGGACATGTCCTTTGCCGGCGGCTTCGGCAAGTGCAGCAACATCTTCAAGGCCCTCTCGCTCGGCGCCCCGTTCACCAAGATGATCTGCATGGGTCGCGCCATGATGATCCCCGGCTTCCTCGGCGCCAACATCGAGGGCGTTCTGCACCCCGAGCGGCGCGAAGCGCTCAACGGCAACTGGGACAAGCTCCCGGCTTCCGTTGCCCGCTACGGCAGCACCGCCGAAGAGATCTTCACCTGTTATCAGGACGTGCAGAAGAAGGTGGGCAAGGACGAGATGAAGAACGTTCCGCTCGGCGCTGTGGCCATCTGGTGCCTCGTGGACAAGCTGTCCGCCGGGCTTCAGCAGCTCCTGTGCGGCGCACGCAAGTTCTCTCTTGATGAAATCTCGCGCTACGACATCGCCTCCGGCAACCGCGAGACCGAGCGTGAGACCGGCGTGCCCTTCATCACCGACGTCATGGACGAGACCGCCAAGCGGATTCTCGACATGTAGCATCGCACCTCGAGGCACACCGAGACCACGCCGATCAAGATACCAAAAGGCCGACGGAGTATCCCGTCGGCCTTTTTTCATCACGTTTCATCCGGGCTCGGCGTCGAGGTCGGGGTCAGTCTATTGCGACACCCGCTGCCGCCGCTTCGCCTTCACCTTCGGCCCATTCGATCTCGACTTCCAGCGAACGCTTGAGGGTGCGTCCTTCCTCCTCTTCGGCCTTGATCTCAAGAGTGACCTGCGGGGGAATGGAGAGCATCACCTGCGAGTCATGCGCGGTCAGGGTTATGGAACCGGCCTCTACCTTGTCCGCGATGGTGCGCAGCACGGCCGCCGCCTCTGCCGAGGATTTGCTTTCTTCGCTTTTGAAGAGAATGGTCTCGCGTCCCATGGAAACCTCCTGAAAATGGTATTGGTCCGATCATATTTCAAGGAGGTATCCGGGGCAACCGGTTTCGGCGAAAAAAAGGGACTGTCCGGGGAGCGCCATGGCGGACCTCAGGGGTTCATCACCGCGGCGAGCTCTTTTTTCAGGTCCTTCAGGTCCACCGGCTTGGAGAGGTAGCCATCCATGCCGCAGGCAATGAACCGCTCCCTGTCGCCGGACATGGAGTAGGCGGTCATTGCGACGATGGGGATATCGCTGGATGCTTCTCCGGCATCGCCTCTGCGGATCGCTTCCGTGGTCTCCTCGCCGTCGAGCAGGGGCATCTGAATGTCGAGCATGGTCAGATCGAAGGTGTTCTCCCGCAGAGCCTGCAACGCTTCCTCGCCGTTTTCCACCGCAAGGACGCGGTGGCCCATTTTTTCGAGCATGCGCTTCATGCTGAGCTGGCTTATGCGGTCGTCTTCGGCCAGCAGCACGTGCAGGTTTGCCAGGGCAGGCTCTTCGGAGGGGCGGACTGCGGAGCTCGTATCCCGGTCGACAGGTTTGCAGGGGATGCCCACGTGAAACTCCGTGCCTTCACCCTCACGGCTGGCGACTTCTATGGTGCCGCCCATGAGTTCGAGGAGATCTCTTGAGATTGCCAGCCCAAGCCCCGCCCCCTGAAAGTGGCGTTTGTACTCTCCTTCGGCCTGCGTGAAGGCTTCGAAGAGCTTGCTCTGCATGTCTTCGGCGATGCCGATGCCGGTGTCCGCCACCACGAAGAGCAGCTGGGGGGTCTCGCTGTGCGTGGCCGGGATGTAGTGGCTTCGGAGTTCGATATGCCCGGTGTCCGTGAATTTTATGGCGTTGCCGATCAGGTTGCTGAGAATCTGCTGGATGCGCAGCGAGTCTCCGGAGAGAAAGGCCGGCGTATCGGGGTCGATCCACGAGCGCAGCTCCAACCCTTTCTGGTGAGCCACCGGACGGAAAAGCTGAACAAGGGCGTCCATTGCTTCATGGAAGTCGAACGGCGCGTCGGCGAGCTTCATCCTGCCCGCCTCGACGCGCGAGAGGTCGAGAATGTCGCTCAGGAGCTGTGTCAGCCGCCTGCTGGATTGCAGGGCCGTCCGGGCGTACTCTGCCTGCTCTTCGTCGAGCTCGGTTGTCTGCATGAGTTGCAGCATGCCGGTGACTCCGTTGAGCGGCGTGCGGATTTCATGACTCATGTTGGCGAGGAAGATGGACTTGGACTTGTTGGCGGCCAGCGCCTGATCCTTGGCCTCCAGCATGGACTCCTCGGCGCGCTTGCGGGCGCTGATATCGGTGCAGGTGCCGACCATCCGGGCGGGGGCACCTGCCTCGTGACTGACGACCTGTCCCCGGCTCTGAACCCAGAGCCAGTCATCATCGGCGGTCATGTACCTGAACTCGATGTTGAAGGCCTCCATTTCCCGAATCTGCTGTTTCATCGAGGCGACGGTTTGGTCCCTTTCATCGGGGTGCAGCAGCTCTGTCCATGTGTCCATCTTCAGTTCGAAGGCGTTCGCCTCGAACCCGAGCATCTCGTAGGAGCGGCGGTCCCAGCTGATCTCGTCGGTGAGCATGTTCCAGTCCCACATGCCGTCGCGCACCGCCACGATGGTCAGGCGGTAGCGTTCCTCGCTCTGGCGAAGCTCCTCCTCGACCTTCTTGCGCCGGGCCACTTCCTCGCGAAGTCGGCCGGTGGCTTTCGCAAGGTCGCGGGCCTGTCGTTCGGCGTCCTGCCGCTTGAGGGACTCTTCGGAGCGGATTTCCTTGGAGCGCAGCAGATCGATCTGCCTTTCGATGAGGGTGGAGCGGACCACATTCAGGTGCTCGGAGGAACTCTCGTCCCCGGCGTCCGGCACGGCATTCGTGAGCAGCTGGCGGAAACGGTCTTCCATGGCCCGCGTCTTGGCGTGCGCGCCCCAGTCGTCATATCCGTTGTACGCCTGCTGCCAGTAAGTCTGCGCGACCTGTCCGGTGCCACGCCCCTCCCAGAACAGCGCGGCCCGCTCGTTGGCGAGCGCCTGCCAGTGGAGAAAGCCTTCCTGCTGCGCAGCGGCAACGGCCTTTTCGTAGTGAACCATGGCCTGTCCGTGGTTTCCCCACAGGCGGTCCATTTCCGCTTTGGCGAGTAGCCGCTTGAATTCGTAGTTGGCGGGGCAGTGGAGGGCCCAGCGTTCCAGCAGGCCGAGGATGTGCTCCATTTCTCCGTGCGCGTCCGGCCCTGTGCCGCTGTCGTTTCGTGCGGCGAGGATCATGAACCGGATGAACAGGTGTTCCGGCCACGGAAGGAGCCCCTGCGTGCCCACCGTGTAGATGATTTCATGTGCCTGATCGGAGACGGCTTTCGCGTGGGAGTAGTCGTTCATGATCAGCAGCTGCAGCGAACGCAGCACGTTGTAGATGCACTGGACCTGAATATTGTGGTTCCGGTCCACGCGTTCGAGGTAGTCCTCCTCCCATCGCAGGGCGGAGGGCTGCGCTTCGTCGGGGGAACAGAGCCTGTCGACGATGTGGATGCCCCCTTCCAGAAGGTCTATGGCCCACTGGTTGAAGCGCGTGCGGCTGAAGTTCAGGGAACTCTGGGCTTCCTTTTTCAGCACTGCGAGGGGGGTCCCCTGAAAGAGGCGGCAGTACATGTTGTGGCCGAAAGCGTATGCCGCGTACTGGAGGTTGCCGGATCTGGAACCGATTTCGTAAGCATCGGCGTAGTCCTGCGAGCTCTCCTTCATGTGCCGGAACCAGTGGCGGGCGGAGCTGCCGATCATGAGGTAGAAGACGCTCCGGTCCGAAGGGGAGTCGAAGGTTTCGGTCATGAGCCTTTCGGCGAGGTCCGTGAACTCTCCGGCGAGTTCGAGGTCGTTGTCCACCCAGACGAGCAGGCCTGCCAGTGCGGTGTGGCTGTATCCAGCCTCGGGCATGTTTCCGTGCTCAAGGATCAGGTTGATCACCTTGGGAACCAGCACGGACCAGAGCCGCTGGTGCGCCCGGTAGCAGGGCGGCCCCATGGTGATGAGCAGTTGCGTCGCCATGCGGGTGTCTTCGCGGCTCATGACAGGCATGTCGTGGAACGAGGAGACGTCGCGAGTGCTGAGCTTGTCCCTGATCAATCGCAGTTCGCGGTCGCGCGCGGCTTCGTAGTCATCCTCCGGGAGCTTGACACCCAGCGCCTCGAGACCGCTGATGCCTGCGGCAATGGCTTTGGGGTACCGGGCCAGCAGGGTGTATTGGACGATGAGTACCCGCTGCGCTTCGGCACGCTCCAGCGGGGTTCGCGCGTGCTCCATGGCGGTCTTGATATGGTGCCGGAACTCGGACTGGTCTCCTTCGAGGAACTCGCTCTCCGACCAGCCGAGATACAGCGCCATGGTGCTGTCGTGTCGTTCCGACCAGGCTCTTTCGGCTGCGGCGGGGTCTTCGAGCAGGCTCCCGGCGGCGCGGTGAAACTGAAGCACAGCCTGATACGCCGTGGCGGCCCGGGCCTTGGTCGCGGCCCGGATGTTGAGCTCCAAAAGCCTGAGTCGTTCTTCGGCGTCATGGATGAGCGGCTGCCCGGCGTTCATGTGCTCGGTGATTTCGAAAAGGTGCTCGTCCACCTGCGGCCTGCTCAGGGCGGAGAGCAGCGCCCTGCCGATGGCGAGGCGTTCTTCGGGCAGGTCGGCATCTGGCACGAGACCGTAGGCGGCCTGCTGGACCCTGTCGTGGACAAATTGAAACGTGACGATGTCCGTATCGCCACTTGCGGCGCTGCTTCTTCCGTTGTTTTGCCTGATGAAGAAAGGGCCCACCGCCTCGGACGAGAGAATCCGTAAGCACTCGGAGGCCGGGTGTCCGCTGACAATGGACAGAATATCCGTCCGAAAACGGCTTCCCAGACAGGCGGCTTTGAAGAGCAGGTCCTGAAGGGGCTTGTCGTGGCGTCGGAATTCTCTTGCGAAAAGCTCCACGACGTCGGCAGGCAGTTGTTCGCAGTGCTTTCTCTCGTCCATCCATATCCAAAGGCCCTCTTCGGCATCGTACCGGAGAATGCCCGTCTGGTGGATGAAGCCGAGAAAGGCGTGCATGAAAAACGGGTTGCCCCGGGTGCGGTCATGGATGATCTCGACGAGTCCGGACTTGGCTTCCACCGCGGGGCGCAGGCTGTCCCTGACGAACCGGTCCACGTCTTTGAATTCGAGAGGGGCGACGTGCTCGATGTCGATCGGGGTTTCCTGCAGGCGCAGGTCGTTGAGCACGAGCTGAAACGGGTGCTCCTCGTCCACTTCGTTGTCCCTGTATGCGGCGATGACCAGCAGGTAGCGCAGGTCCTCGCCGATGCGCAGCTGCTTCAGCAACTCCAGCGATGCCGGGTCCGCCCACTGCCAGTCGTCGATGAAAAGCACGAGGGGGGTGTCCGGCTTGCAGAATACCTTCAGCGCGCTGCGCAGAACCTTGCTGAACCGGTGTCTGGCTTCCTGCGGGCTGATGCCGGGAACGCTAGGCTGCGGGCCGATGATCCTTTCGAACTTCGGGGACAGGTCCAAGAGCAGCTGGCCCAGCTCGCCCACGGCCTCCATGAGCTGTTCGCTCCACATTGCAAGCTGCTCGGGCGGCTCCCGCAGCAGGTGCTCCAGCAATTCGTCAACAGCCTGACGGATGGCGAAGTAGGGGACGTTTTTGCGAAACTGGTTGAACTTGCCTTTGCAGAAGAAACCGTTTCGTTCGGCGATGGGCGACTCAAGCTGCATCACCAGCGCGGTCTTGCCGACGCCGGAGTATCCGGGGACCAGCAGCAGCTTTCCCTCTCCGAGGCATACGTCTTCGAAGGTGCCGAGCATTCTGCCAATGGCGTCTTCACGCCCGTACAGCTTGGTCGGAATGTTTAGCGCGAAGGAGGGGGAATAGTCCCGGCACGTCTGCAGGTTGGTTTTGTCCATGGACGTTACGTACCATCCCTGTAGAAAACTGGTCTTTTATAATAGGTGTCGCTTTGCTGATAATAAAACGTCAGCACGAATAGTTCCGGGCCTGCGTGTCGAAACGGTGCGGCAAGAAAGATGACGGGGCGCGGACAAGCCGCGCCCCGCCGGGGTCCGAACGCCGGACGAGCCTACATCTGGCCCTTCATGGAATCCACGGTGGACTCCATGCCTTCGAGGCCTTCCATCATCATGGGAACGGCCTGATCCGGGTCTTTCTTCATGAGGCCCATGCCCTTCATGGTGGTCATCATGTCTTTGTCCAGACGCTTCATGGACTTCTGCATTCCGGTGTTGCCGGAGGAGTGGGCGTGGTCCTTCACGGACTTCATGCCCATGTGCATGTCCATCATGTGCTTGTTCATGGCTTTCATGGCGGCGTCGCGTCCCGCGGGGCTCTTCATGGCCTCCACGTCCTTTTTCATGAGTTCGAGGTTGGTCTCCATCTGCATCATGCCCTTGTGGGCGTTGCCAGCGCCCTGCATGTCCATGTTCCCGTGATCCATGGAGCCGTTTTCCATGCTGCCGTGGTTCATGTTGCCGTGGTCCATGTTGCTGTTGCTCATGGTGCCGGCCGAAGCGAATCCGGCCATGGAGAGGGTCAGGGTAAGCGCCAGCGCGAAAAGGGTCGGTTTCTTCATTTCGATCTCCTTTGGAGTTTAGGTATTATGCCGAGGCCGAGTCGGATGGTTCCGCTTCGGGCCCGGACGTTTCTTGTGCGTTTTTCAGTTTTATTTCCTCGACGAGCGAGTAGAGGACCGGCACCACGAACACGGTCAGGATGGCTATGGTCATGCCGCCGAAGGACGGGATGGCCATGGGGACCATGATGTCCGCGCCGCGACCTGTGGAGGTGAGCACCGGAATGAGTGCGAGGATGGTGGTGGCCGAGGTCATGAGCGCGGGCCGGATGCGACGCTTCGCGCCTTCGACGATGGCCTCACGCACCGCTCGCCTGTTGGACATGTCGCGCGTGTCGCGGCTTTCGTCGAGATAGGTTGCCATGATGACCCCGTCGTCCGAGGCGATGCCGAACAGGGCGAGGAATCCCACCCAGATGGCCACGCTCAGGTTGATGGAATGCACCTGAAACAGTTCTCGCATGTGCGTTCCGAACACGCTAAAGTTCAGGAACCAGTCCTGCCCGTAGAGCCAGATCATCAGGAACCCGCCTGACCACGCCACGAGGATGCCGGAGAAGACCATGAGCGTCGTGGCGATGGACTTGAACTGCAGGTACAGGATGATCACGATGACCAGCAGTGCCAGCGGCAGAATGACGGCCAGCTTCTTCTGGGCCCGCACCTGATTCTGGTAGTTTCCGGCGAACTCGTATGAGACGCCGCTGGGAACGGTCAGCTCGCCCGCCGTGATCTTGCTCTGAAGGTAGGCCCGGGCCTGCTCCACGACGTCCACCTCGGCGAAGCCGGACTTCTTGTCGAAGAGCACGTAGCCGATGAGGAACGTGTCCTCGCTCTTGATGACCTGCGGGCCGCGCACGTAGCGCAGCTCCGCCAGCTGCTTGAGCGGAATCTGCTCACCCGTCGGCGCTGCCACGAGGATGTTCTCCAACTCGTCGATGCTGTCGCGCAGTTCGCGCTGATAGCGCACCCGCATGGGATAACGCTCACGGCCTTCCACGGTGGTGGAGATCCTGCTGCCGCCCACGCCCACCTCGATGACGTCCTGCACCTTGGCGAGCTTGATCCCGTAACGGGCGATGGCCTCGCGGTCGATGACGATTTCAAGGTAGGGCTTGCCGACGATGCGGTCCGCGACCACGGCGGCAGGCTGTACCGAAGGCACCTGCTTGAGCAGCTTCTCGAGCTGCAGGCCGAAGGACTCGATGGACTTGAGGTCCGGCCCCTTGACCTTGATGCCCATGGGCGCGCGCATCCCGGACTGCAGCATGACGATGCGGGCGGCTATGGGCTGCAGCTTCGGGGCCGAAGTGGTCCCGGGCATTTCGGCGGCCTCGGTGATGGCGTCCCAGATGTCGTCGGGGTCGTCGACGCCGTCCCATGCTTCGCGCCCGGGGTTCAGGGCCGGGTCGAGGGGGCTTCTCCAGAGCCGGAAGGGTTTGCCGTCGGGGTCAGGAATGAGCCGTCCCTGATCGTCACGGGGATAGTAGCCGCGTACCAGATACGGGAGACCGTCCCCCGCAGGGAGCGGTTTGCCGTCCTCGGAGCGGAAGTAGTCCTTCTGGTTCGGGTCGAACCGGAACCGTTTGCGGGAGCCGGACTCGTCCACGAGATATTCAGGCTTGTAGTTGATCACCGTCTCGATCATGGAGACCGGTGCCGGATCCAGCGGGGTGTCGGCGCGGCCGAGCTTGCCCACGGCCTCCTCGACCTCCGGTATGTCCAGCATGGCCATGTCCTGCTTGGCGAGCACGTCCTTTACCTCCCCGATGGAGGCGTGGGGCATGGTGGTGGGCATATACAGGAACGAGCCTTCGTCCAGCGGCGGCATGAATTCCTTGCCGAGGCCCGGCATGGCATGCACCAGGGCGGTCACGGGGCGCGAGGCGCGCACCGAGTCGGGAAGCCACGAGGTCAGCGCTCCCGCTCCGAACCACACAAGTGCGCCGAAGAGAATCACGCCCGACGGCAGGCACAGGAACGCCGCCTTGTGGCTCAGCGCCCAGCGGAGCATGGTCGGGTATGCCCTCTGGAATATCTGGAAGAAGCCCATGATTCCGCCGATGAGTGTCGCCACGAACAGGAAGTTGAGCAGGTCGCCCTTTTCGGGGCCAAGCGGCAGCCAGTGACTGGAGAGCACCACGGCCACCAGAAGGATGACGCCGATGTTTTCCGTGTGGCCGAACAGGCTCTCGATGCGCCGGGGCATCCGGTTGGCGAACATGCGGTGCACCGCGGGCAGGAGCAGGAACGCGCCGAGCCACCACTTCACGTAGAATCCCGCGGCTGCGGCTGCGGCCAGATACATGGCCGTCACGAGGTGTCCGGAGAAGCGGAACCCTTTGCCGGTCCTGCGCTTGTAGATGAGGTGCGCGATGGTGGGCAGCACCGTCAGAGCCACGATGATGGAGGCGATGAGCGCGAAAGTCTTGGTATAGGCCAGCGGCTTGAAGAGCTTGCCTTCGGGGCCTTCCATGGCGAACACCGGCAGGAAGCTGACGATGGTGGTTGCCACCGCCGTCATGATTGCGCCGCCTACCTCCGAGGCGCCTTTGAAGATGAGCTTCATCCTGTTGCAGTCGAGGGCGGCGCGCTCCAGTTTTCGCAGGATGTTCTCGCAGATGATGATGCCCATATCCACCATGGTGCCGATGGCGATGGCGATGCCCGAGAGCGCCACGATGTTCGCGTCCACCCCGAAGACCTTCATGCCGATGAAGCACATCATCACGGCCATGGGCAAAAGTGAGGATATGAGCAGAGAGCTCTTCAAATGCATCACCGCGATGAGGACCACGATGATGGTGATGAGTATTTCCTCGGTCAGTGCGCTGTCGAGGGTCCCGAGCGTCTCCTTGATAAGCCCGGAGCGGTCATAGAAGGGGACGATGGTCAGCTTGCTGACCGTGCCGTCCTCAAGGGTCTTGGTGGGCAGGCCCGGCGAGATCTCCTCGATCTTGGCCTTGACGTTCTTGATGACCTGAAGCGGGTTCTCGCCGTATCTGGCGACCACAACGCCGCCGACCGCCTCTGCGCCGCCCTTGTCGAGCACGCCGCGCCGCAGGGCCGGGCCGAGGGTCACGTCGGCCACGTCCTTCACGCGGATGGGGACGTTGTTGACCACCTTGACCACCGACTCGCCGATATCTTCCAGATTCTTGACGAAGCCGATGCCGCGGATCAGGTATTCGACGCTGTTGACCTCGATGGTGCGCGCGCCAACGTCGAGGTTGGACATCTTCACGGCCGAGAACACGTCTTCAAGGCTCACGCCGGCGGCAAACAGTTCGTCCGGGTCGACGTCGATCTGGTATTCCTTGACGAAGCCGCCCGCCGAGGCCGCCTCGCTGACGCCGTCCGCAGAGAGCAGGGCGTACCGGACATACCAGTCCTGTATACTCCTCAGTTCGTCTAGGTCCCAGCCGCCGGTGGGGTTGCCGTCCTTGTCGCGTCCTTCCAGCGTGTACCAGAAGACCTGTCCGAGGGCGGTGGCGTCTGGCCCGAGGGTGGGCTGCACCCCCTGCGGCAACGTGCCCGGCGGCAGGCTGTTGAGCTTTTCCAGCAGCCGCGAGCGCGACCAGTAGAACTCCACGTCCTCCTCGAAGATGACGTAGATGGTGGAAAAACCGAACATGGAATAGCTGCGGACGGTCTTGACGCCCGGGATACCCAGCAGGGCGACCGTGAGCGGATAGGTGACCTGATCCTCCATGTCCTGCGGAGAGCGGCCGGTCCACTGGGTGAAGACGATCTGCTGGTTCTCGCCGATATCCGGGATGGCGTCCACGGGGACCGGGTCGCGAGGCACGCCGCCGATGTTCCAGTCGAACGGCGCGACCATCATGCCCCAGCCCATTGTCAGCAGGACGAGCAGCACCACGATGAGCTTCTGCTCGAGGCAGAATCGGATTATCCTGTCGGTGAAGCTTTTCGCTTCTATCCTGTTGTCTGTTTTGTTTTCCATGGGATTCCGGCCCCGATCAACGCTTGAGTTGGCGGTTTACCTCGCCGCAGCCGAGCATGGCCGCGCCGAAGTAGGGGTTGCGCACTTCCTCGTCGCTCTGCAGCCAGGTGGCGCCCTCGTAGTCGAAGGCCATGGGGCAGAACATCTCGAAGGCGGGGCCGCCCGTCTCGGCGTCCAGCTTGAGCACGGCGTCGGTCAGGCCGGTGGAGAGCGGCTCGAATCCGGCGCGGATGTCCACCAGATCGCTTGACTCGCGCATGGCGGACAGGCCGTCGTTCATGCGGGTCAGGGCCGAGGTCCAGATGTTGTGAGAAGGCCCGTCGAGCACGGATGGGTCAACTTTCTGCAAGGCGGCGTGCACGGCCTCGGTGGCCTGACGTGCCGCCTGAAGATCGTCGCCCGCCAGCGCCTCCGCCAGCTTCACGTATTCACGGTAGACCGCGCCGAGCTGTTCACGAAAACTCCGGGGAACAGTGGACTCCGCGTCGCCGAACCGCAGATCGAAGGCGTTCCGGAGCTGTGCGTAGTGCTGTTTCATTTCGCCGAAGATCTCCCCGAGCCGCTTCGTGTCCGGCGCCTCGGCGGCGAGGATGGCGTCGTTGCTCAGGAGCATGGAGTATTCCCGCCACTTCAGGGCTGCGTCACCCTCGAGCGAGTCGTCGTCGATGGTGCGAATTTCCTTGTTGAAGCTGCCGAAAGCCAGATGGGTCTTGTCCAGATCGCCGGTGGCGACGGTCTTCTCCAATTCGATGAAGCTCTGGTGCAGCAGCCGCAGCTTGGAGCGGAACAGTTCGGGAAGCTCCTGCTCCACAGTCCCGGCCGCAACGCTCGAAGGATTCATCATGCTGGGCTTGGCCACGATCTGCACGGCGCTGTCGATCTTGAAGTTGCCCTTGGTGACAACGAGCTCGCCTTCCTCAAGGCCGTTCTTGACGATGTAGAAGTCTCCGGCCTTGGGGCCGAGCACGATCTCGCGTCCCTCATAGGTGCCGTCGTTGCCTTCGCCCGCCACGTAGACCACGGCGCGCTTGCCGGTAATCAGCGGCGCGGAGGCCGGGATGACCAGCGGAGAGTCCTTGCCGCCCTCGGCCGGGGAATCGCTCTGCTGCACGGCCTTGACCAGCATGCCGGGCTTGAGGCTGCCGTCTTCGTTGGAGACCGACAGGCGCACGCGTACCGTGCGGGTGTCCTCGTCCACGAGTGGGTCAATGTAGACCACTTCGCCGGAAAACTTTTTGCCGGGGTAGGCCTCGGTGCGGAATTCGACGGTCTTTCCCAGTTCGATCCACGGCAGATCGGACTCGTAGGCTTCGAGCTCCACCCAGAGCGAAGACAGGTCGGCCACGGAATAGATGGCCGTGCCGGTGTCCACGTACTGGCCCTCGTTGACCTTCTTTTCGATCACCACGCCGCTCAGGGGCGAGTAGAGGGTGATGTGGTCGCGCGGCTCGCCGCGGTCCACCACGCGCTGAATCTGCTTGCGGGTCAGGCCGAGCAACCGGAGTTTTTCGCGAGCGGCCTTTTCGGTGCGGGTGGCGCTTTTGCGGACGAGGTCGAGAGAGCTGTCCTTGAGCTCCCGCACGGCCTTGATCGCCTGAATCAGCTCGACCTGCGCGGTGAGCAGCTCGGGGCTGTATATCGAGACCATCGGCTGGCCCTGTTTGACTTCGCTGCCCGTGAAATCCACGTACATGCGGTCTATGCGGCCTCCGGTCCACGCGGTGATGGCCCGGACGCGGGTCTCGTCGTAGTTGACTTTGCCCACCATGCGGGTCTGGACCGCGACGTCCAGCCGCTTGACCTTCTCCACGCTGATGCCCGCGAGCTTGCGGGCCTCCGGGGAGAGCCGAATTTCGCGAAGGCTCTGCTTTTCGCCGCCTTCCTCGGGCTCGAGGGGGATCAGGTCCATGAAGCATATAGGGCACTTGCCCGGCTCCTTGAGCTGAATCTGCGGGTGCATGGAGCAGGTCCAGATGGTTTCTCCCGACTCGTCGACGGAAGCCTCAAGGCCGTGTTCGGCGTGTTCCTCGACGCTTTCGATCTGACTCTGCGGAGCCTGTCCGCCGCGCAGGACATACCCTGCCAGAAAAGCTGCGGCTATGAGGATGGCCGCGAAAAGGATGAGTTTCTTTTTGCTCATGATTCGGTCCGGGATGTTTCGCTGATGCGGAAAACACTCCGCAGAGCAGACGGTGTGAACGGTTCATGTGGTGAGATGCGGCGCATCAGGAATCTCCTTCCTGTCCGTCGAGAGGGTCGGTTTTCAGCAGCGAGCCGTGGAAGGTGCACGGGAGTTCGCGGCCCACCAGCATTTCGATCTCGGCCATGCGCTCGGCCTGATTGGTCAGGGCGCGGTAATAGGAGAGCTGCAGTTCGAGCAGGGTCTGCTCGGCGTCCACGAGGTCGAGCGAAGAGCCGGAGCCGGTCATGAAGGCTTCCATTATCACGCCAAGAGACTGCTCCGCCTTGGGGATCAGCGCATTCTTGTAAAGTTCGAGCTTGCGACCGGCGTCGCGGTACTTGTAGAGCGCCAGCTGCAGGTCGGCCTCCAGCTTGCGTTCCAGCCCGGCCCTGCTGCGGCGGGCGGCTCTGGCCTTGGCGCGGTTCTCGTCCACGGCCGCCTGCTTGTCATTGAACCAAACGGGAAGATTGAAGGACATGGAGACCATGACCGGGTTCTGCCCGTCGCCGGTGACCTGCGTGGGGGCGCGGGAATCGTCCACTTCCGTGGATTCGACGCCGAGGGTGAAGTCGGGATAGTAGTCATGTTCCGCCAGCTCCGCGCCGGCCTGCTCCCCGGCTTCCTTCATGTCCCAGTAGCGCAGGCCGGGGTTCGACTCTTTCATTTCGGCCGCAAGAGTTTCCTCTTCCTCGAGGATGACCATGACCGGGATCGACGGCGGCAGGGGAACCTCGGTGCCTTCCGGGCGATCCAGCAGGGCGTTGATGCGTGCCGCCTGCGGACGCTTGAGGTCGCGCAGGGAGCGCAGTCGGTCTTCCAGCTTGCCGAGCTCCACCTGTGGACGGATCACGTCGGAATGAGAGGCGGAGCCGGTGCTGAACCGGGCATTGGCGATCCGCTCCAGATATTCCATCAGCGCGATGGTCTCGCGGGTGATGTCGATGGCCCGGGCGAGGTAGGCGTATTCGTAGTAGGCTTTCTTGACCTCGTAAAAGGTCTTGAGCTTCAGCTCGTCGAGCTTTGCCTTGAGGCCGTCCGCTTCGCGCAGGGCCTGTTGCTCCTTGAGGTCCAGCTTACCGAAGAACGGCAGGGTCTGGGAAAGGCCGTACTTGTAGCGAGCGGGGCCGCCGCGCGTCTCAAGCGGCGTTGTGTAGTAGGCGAAAGTGAACTTGGGGTCGGGCAAGACGTCGGCGTGTACCGAGCGCTTGACCGCCGCCCGCCAGCGCTGGAAAGCGGCCCGAAGTTCATTGTTGTTTTCCGCGGCGCGGCTCAAATAGCTCCGCAGGTCCTGCAGTTCGGGTCTGTCGCCGATGTAGTCGCCGACCGTCGTTTCCGGAGCGGGAGCCTGCTCCGACTGGGCGGCGGCCGCGTGCGCGGTGCCTATGAGGACAAGCAGGGCGAGTGGGATGATGATTCTTGTTGCGTACATGGGTGCTTCCTTTGTGTATATCCCTTAACAATAAGCGTGCCGTGTGTGAATGTACCGCAAAAATGGATACTTACATGTGTAGCCAGTCTTTTCTATACTCGAAAAGTATAAAAAAGTGCAAAGTCTTTCCGATTGTTGTGCAGCTGTGTGCAATCAAATCAGAAGCATGTGCACGAAGGTTCTGTTCTTGAAATGTTCGGACGAAAGGGCACGAGATGATATTATAACACGAAACGTGCAGATTCAGCCATGGGATGGCGTTCGCGATTAGACGGCAGTGGCCGCGCGCGTAGGAAGCCGCTTGAAGGAGAGAAGAAAAGTCGGGGAGCGAGCGGCGGGGACCGGGAACGCCCCTTCCCGGTCCCCGCCTTCAGCCCCCCGTTGAGCGGGAAATATTCGGCCTGCCGTCCGTCAGGAGACCGGACCGGGGCTCATGCAGGCGAGTTCGGAGGTCTTTCCGTGATGCCAGCGGCAGGTGGCGGGCAGCAGGATGGTGAAGCAGGTGCCCTTGTCGAGCTCCGACTCGACTTCGATCTTGCCGCCGTGTTGCTCGATGACGTCGTTGGCGATGAACAGCCCGAGGCCGGTGCCCTTGCTGCCCTTCGAGGAGAAGAACAGGGAGAACATTTTGCCGAGCGTCTCGCGGTCCATGCCCGGACCGTTGTCGCAGACCTTGAAGATGACGTGTCCGTTCTGGCGGGTGACGCTGAACAGGATCTCGTGATCCTTGTCGGGTTCGTCATCGCGGCAGGCTTCGATGGCGTTCTCGAGGATGTTCACCAGCGCGCAGGAGACGACCGAAGGATCAATCTCGAACTCGCCCAGCGAGTTGTCTATGTCCCTGACGAGCCGGATGTCCTCGTTCTTGGCCTTGGCGTCGACAACTGCGGCGATCTCGCTGGCGAATTCGACCACGTTGACATGCTCCCAGTTCAGGTCGCGCTCCTTGGCGTAGAAGAGAATGTCCAGGACCGTGTTGCGCACGCGGTTGGCCATGAGCTTGATAAGGTCGGCGCCTTCCTCGATCTTTTCGTAGTCCTTGCGTTTGACGCCGGACTCCAGCTTGTACATGCCGCCGTCGAGGGCGGTGAGCATGCCCTTGATGCCGTGGGAGATGGAGCCGATCATGAGGCCGAGGTTGGTCAGGTGGTCCTGCAGCTCGCGAATCTGGGTGATGTCGGTCGCGATCTCCATGACATGGGTGATCGCGCCGGATTCGTCGCGGATGGGCGCCGTCCAGATGAGCACGTTGTGCTGCTTGCCGGACATGGTGGTGACGATTTCCTCTGTCTGGTGAGGCTTGCCGTCGAAAAACGTGTTCTCCACCGGGCAGTTGGGGCAGGGGGTCGTGCGGTGCTTGTAGATGCGGTAGCAGTGGCCGCCGATTTCGTCCCCGAAGTCTTCCTTGAAGCGTCGGTTGGCCCGGGTGATGCGCAGGTCCCTGTCCTGCACGGAAATATAGCAGGGCACTTCGTCGAAGAGCTGTTGAAAGGTGAGCTGCGGCGCGTCATGCGGAGCCGGCAGCTGAGCCGAGGCTTCGCACCCGTCGGTGCGAAGCCTCTGGTCGGCTCGTCTCAGGCACACATCCAGCGCGTCGCGGGTGACCGGTTCCACCATGAAATCCGAGGCGTCGAGTTGGAGCGCCTTGACGCCCTGTTCGATTTCATCGGGACCGACCGTGACCACGGCCCGGGCATTGGCGTGCTTGCCGCGAATCCGCTCGACAAGGTCCAGTCCAGTCATGTCGGACGGGTGCAGGTCGCACAGGACTATGAAGTCGCCGCCATCGGTTCCGGAGTCGAGCGCGGACAGAATCTCGGCGCCCGACGCGCAGAGCGTGACGTGCCGTCCGGATTCGGCCGCCATGGTCGCAATGGCTTCGGTTTGAGATGTGTCGCCGCCCGTGAGGAGAACCCGTGTCTTCATAGTTGCCTTTCTGCGGTCTCGGAGTTGCTGGATTGAATCCGGCCCGGCGGAGGAGATGACGTTGTGAGGCGTCCACCGGGCCGGAAGGTTGCCGGAAAGCTACTCGCCGAGCGTCTCTTTGACGATCCCGAGCAGTTCTTCCCTGTCAAAGGGCTTCGAGAGGCTTGCAACAGCCTTTTGAATGGCGTACTGATTGCTCTCGAGGCCGGAAATGACGATCACGGGGATGTCCCTGTATTCGTCGCCCTGCTGCGTGAGTTTGCGATAGAACCGCGGGCCCCATTCCTTCGGCATTTCAAGGTCGAGGGTGATGAGGTCGGGCTTTTCGCTCTTCACGAGGTCCACGGCCCCGGCTCCGTCACTGGTGGAGCAGGTCTGGTAACCGTTGTCCGTGAACAGGTCGTCGAGATACGAGACGATGTTCGGATCGTCGTCGATGATGAGTATTTTTTTAGCCATAATGCTCCTCGCATTGTGGCCCCGGCCGGACCGATGGTCCGCAGCCTGAAGGCCGGTAGCTATTTTCAGGCCCGCAATGATTCCAGAGCGGGCCCATGCCGCCAAAGGACCAGTTCCAGTCCTTGAGGTTGAGGTGAGGAAGCGGCATGGGCCGTCATGGAGTCCTGACTGATTGGCAGAACTATTGCGGCCTGTATGTGAACCCCGGCGGGAGCGGCGCTCGATGCGTCGAAACCGCCGGGGTTGGCCTTTTTATGCCTCTTCCTTGGTCTCGGCAGCCCTGCCGTGACCGTCCACCTTGGGAACTTCCATACCGATCTTGCCAAGCGTCTTGGTCATCTCGAGCATGATGCCCAGGCCGCGCTTGGCGTCCTTGGAGGCCATGCCGCCGACCATGCCCAGCGGGCCGGTGGGCTTGACATCGGTGAGGTCCAGTTCCGAGAAGGCGTTCGCCGCGCCTTCGATCATCATGCGCACCTTCGGGTCGCTCAGCTTTTCCAGCATGCCGATGAGGAAGACGAAGGAGTCGCCCATGTTGCGGATGTTTTCGACGCCGTAGGTCTCGGCGACCTTCGCGCGGATGTCGATCATTGCGCGGTAGGTCTCGAAAACGCCCTTCTGTTCCAGTTCGTCCAGGTACTGGATGAGCTGGGGGACCGAGGAGTGCAGGAGCGGCTCCATGGTCTGCCAGAGGTCGATGGCGTCTTCCATCTTGTCCAGCATGTAGGTCAGGTTGTTGATGTTGAGCATCAGCTTCTTGATGAACTCGGTGAGGTCTTCAAGCTGAAAGCCGTGCTCGATGCTGCCGAATTCCGTCATCAGCACCTTGAAGCCGTCGTGTACGATGGGCGACAGGTCCTGCTTGAGCTCTTCGGTGGCTCTCGCGCGTTCGGTCAGGAACGCTATGTTTTCCTCGATCTTGTCGAGGCGTTCCATAATAGCTGCTTCGTTACTCATGATATTGCCTCCGCAGGGTTATTTGCCTGCCATGTGGCGCATCTTGCCTGCCATGAACATCTGCGGTTCGAGCGGCAGTTCGTGTCCCTTGAGCATCAGGTTGAAGTAGGCCCACTTGAACATCATCTTGCCCCAGTAGTTCTGGTGGTTCTCGCCGAGCAGCGCGAAGGGGCCGAGACCCGGGAACGGGTACTTGCCCGGCAGCGGCTCGACATCGTAGTTGAAGTCGATGAGGTAGGCCTTCTCGTAACCGGAGACGATGAAGCAGGTGGAGTGTCCGTCGTAGTCCGGACGCGGCTCTTCGCCGTCCATTTCGCGCAGCATGTTGTCCACCACGATGTCGGCTTCATAGTGTGCCACGGAGCCGGCCTTGGAGGTCGGGCAGTTGGTGGCGTCGCCGATGATGTACATGTTTTCGTACTGGGCGGACTTCAGGGTGTGCTTCTCGGTGTCCATGTAGCCCATGGGGTCGGAAACTTCCGAGTCCATGAGGAACTGGGCGCCGAAGTTCGGCGGGATGGAGACCAGCAGGTCGTAGGGGACCTGCTCGCCCATGACGTCCTCGATGATCTTCTTGCCCGGGTCGACGTTGTCGATGTTGAAGTTGGGGACGACGTTGATGTTCTTTTCCTTGCACACGCGGCCGAGAATCTCGGCGGCGACGGGCTTGGTGAACGCGCCGGTGAGCGGGGTGACGAGGTCGATCTCGATGTTCTCGCGCACGCCGTTGACGGTGAAGAACCAGTCTGCGAGGTAGACGAACTCGAGCGGGGCGACCGGGCATTTGATGGGCATTTCCGCGATGTTGAGAACCACGCGGCCTTTCTTCATGTACTTCCACTTCTTGAACAGGGCTTCCGCTCCGTCGGGAGTGTAGAAGTCGTGAATGTCGCCGCGCCAGTCGTCCATCATGCCGTCGATTTCGTCAGGCACGATGCGGCAGCCGGTGCCGACCACGATCCAGTCGTACTCGTATTTGCCTTCCTTGCAGGTGACGACCTTCTTTTCGGGGTCGAGGTTCTGGATGGTGTCCTGCACGAAGTTCACGCCGTGCAGGAAGTCGGCCTTGGGCTTTTCGCAGTCGTCGAGGGTGTAGATGCCGAAAGGCACGAACAGCCAGCCCGCCTGGTAGTGATGCTTCCAGTCGCGGTCGATGACGGTGATTTCCCATTCCTTGGGATCGAGCTTTTCGCGCATCTTGGTCGCGACCATGGTGCCGCCCGCGCCCGCGCCGAGAATAACCAGTTTTTTCATTTCAGGACTCCTTTGAAACTGTATTGATGCTTCTCCAGCCCCTCCGGAACTGTGGAGAGGCCTGTTGCCTTGGTCGTGAGCGGCCTAGAGCTTGACGCCGCTCTGCTTGAGGGCGGACATGCCGCCGTCAACGTTGATCACGTCCTCGAATCCGGCGTGCCTCAGGATCACCTGCGCCTCGTAGGAGCGGGTGCCGGTGTTGCAGACCAGAACGATCCTTGCGTCTTCGGGGACTTCATCGAGCCGCCGGGCCAGTTCGCCCTGCGGGATGTGGTTCCAGTGCAGGGGGTGCCGCTCCAGAAACGGCTGGGCGTTGCCCAGTTCCCTGCAATCCAGAAAAAAGTGGTCGCCGTTATCGCGCTCGGCCCAGAGGCGCTGGAAGTCGCGGGTGTCGATTCCGCTGTTGATCCCGGCCAGCATGTTGTCTGCCACGTTGGCCACGGTGTTGAGCACATCCATGGCCGAGGCGAAGGGGGGCGCGTAGGCGATTTCGAGGTTGGCAACGTCTTCTATGCTCGGCTTTCTGGTCAGCATGGCCGAAACCGCGCTGACGCGACCGCAGAGGGCGTCGCCCATGGTGCTGATGCCCTGAATGCCGAGGACCTGCCGCGTGTCGGCGTCGAAGACCAGCTCCAGCGTCATGAGCGCGGCGTCGGGCATGAAGTGCGCGCGGTCGAACTGGATTGCCGTGGAGCTCATGGCGCTGAACCCGCAGCGGCGCGCGGCGTCGACGGTGAGCCCGGCGCCGGCGGCCGTCAGCTCGCCCAGCTTTACGGAGTAGGCGCAGGCCGGGGCCGTGAAGACCGGCTCTGCTCCGGCCAGAGATGCGGCGAGGACCGTGGCCTGCCGAAGTTCCGTGGAGCGGATCGCGGTGCCCGGAATGGGCGTCTTGCAGTTGCTGTTCTTGAAGGCTGCGCAGCTGCCGCAGGCGAGGATTTCGGAAATATCGGTGCGCAGATTCTCGTTGACGATGATGGCGCCTGTCTGGCCGGTTGCAAGCCCGGCGTCGGCTGCAATGGCGGAGAGCGGGCTGCTGAACTGGGCGTTGATGATGCGGTCCGCGCTGACGGCTGCTCTGTCAGTCACGACTCTGAGCCTGTCCCCGTCGCGTTCGATGCCCTTGAGCTGGTGCCCCTCATGGATGGTCACGCCCTTTTCGGCCATGTGGTGGGCCACCATATCCATGAGGTTGCCGGAAAGCGGGTCGAAGCCCTGCGGGCAGGGGCCGGAGATGATCTCGATTTCACCGCGGCCGTGTTGCATCAGCGCGGATACCGTCAGCAGCAGGTTGTGTCCGCTGCCGATGACCACGGTTTTGCCGTCCGCCGGGCGGAGGCGGCGGGCGTCTTCGTCCGTGGCGATGCGGGTGATGTCGGTGAGGTGTTCGCCGGGAACGTCGAGGTCCGACGGGGCCGCCGCCGTGGCAAAAATGAGCTTGTCGTATTCGAGATGTGATTCGGCGCCGGAGACTATGTCGCGGACGAGAACGTGGCGGTTGGCCGTATCGACGCCCACTGCGCGCTGCCGTTCGGGGAAATCGATGCCGTGACCGAGATACTGCTCGATCGCGGTGCAGGTGAATTCCGGCAGGGGATTCTGTTCCGGGTAGAGGACGACAGCCTCCGCTGAACGGGATTCGATGTATTTCAGGACGCCGTTCAGGGCGGGTGCGTCGGCGCCTATGATGATGATTCGTTCCGGCATGGGGACTCCAGTTTTACGACTCGACAGCTTTGTCGCCGGGAGGTTCGCAGTGGGCGTTCTTCACTTCATGCGGCGACAGCGAGGAAGAAGCCCCGGGGGACAGTCGGACACCGGGACGATTGGGCAACTGAGGCAGGATGGCGTCGGGGCCGTCGCAGACGTCGGCCTCCATTGCGGCATGGTCGGCTGAAAAGGCGAAGACCTCGCGATGCCTCGGGGCTTCGCAATGGAGCGATTTGCTCGTGTGTCGATAGGTATCGGCTCTGTTCACGTCTCGCCCTGTCCCTCGGGACGGTGTCCCGTTTGTTCCATTGCAGGCCTGATTGCCTTCGGGATGGAACGGTCACGATATCTGATAAAGTCAATCGGGATTAATCTAGTCCGGAATGGAGGCAAATCGTACCGAGTTATTCCCGATTGGAGAGGTCCGGATTAACCGGAAAATTGTATACTTGTCAAGGGGGTGTATTTTTAGGATGTTCTTTTAAAACAGCATGTTGAAAAAATACTGCTCAAGATTGCGATTTTTTTAACATGAAATTTTGGTGAAAAAGCAGACGGGGTGCCGTGGGCACGCGAGGGGCGGTGGAGGGTGGTTCGGGCTGGCGGATCAGTCGGTGAAAGGAGTGCCTTCCGGTGATTCCATGAGGTCGGCAAGGGTGATGGAGTCGAGTTCCTCCTCAAGAACCTTGGACGCCCGCTGCCAGACCTGACGAGTGCGGCAGACCGGGGTTCTTTCGCACAGGCCGTCATCATTGATGCAGTCCGTGAGGCGGATGCCGCCTTCCATGATGCGCACCACGTCGCCGACGGTGATCTCGGCCGGGTCCTTGTCCAGAATGTGTCCGCCCGCGGCGCCGCGGACCGAGGTTATCAGCCCTTCTTTCTTGAGCGGGCGGATGATCTGCTCAATGAACTGGGCGGAGATGCCCGTGGACTCGGAGAGAACCGTGGTGCATTGCGGCATGTCGGTCTGTCGCAGGGCCAAATCGAGAAGCAGACGTGTCGCGTAGCGGGAGCGTGCGGAAAGTTTCATGTTCCTCGGTTGGATAAGAATTGATGGGCGTATTCCGTTTCGGACGCGTTATAATCTTACTTGATTAGGTAGATAAATCAAGAAATGACGTACATCGAGGGCGACAAACACGACGTCCCCAAGGAGCCGTTTTTCCGGGTCGTGAACCGGCCCGGGGGGAGTCTTTGCCGTAACCCCTTTCATGGATGGGAAATTTTCCTTGTGGGGAAATCGGCCTCACTAATTATTACCGAATTCGTTCCCTTCAAGTCCGCGGCTGACTGAGCCAATATGCCCATCATCGAAAACTTGGTTTGTATGAACCGCAAAGACAAGGAGGTTCCATGCGATACATCAAGATGACGACATGTATGGCAACGGCAATGATGATGATAGTGTTCACCGCTGTCGCTGCAGCGGCTGCGGACCCTGCCGGAGCCAGAAACGATTCGTGGATCACTTTCGGCGGCACCGTCGAGGAGGTGAAAGCGGACTCCTTCACCGTTGACTATGGTGATGGAAAGATCACCGTGGAGATGGATGACGGTGACAGAGACGCCGACGGATACAAGCTGGTAAAGGGTGACGAGGTGACCGTATCCGGCCGCGTTGACGATGACGTGTACGAAAAGCGGACCATTGAGGCTTCGAGCGTGTACGTCGAGAAGCTGAACACCTATTTCTACGCCAGCCCCATGGATGAAGAGGATTTCGCCCTTACCTATTATGGCCGCGTGGAATATGGAGACATGGTCCTGCGAGGCGTTGTCACCGATATAGTGGGGTCGGAGGAGTTCAAGCTCGATACCGGCCTGCGCGAAGTCGTGGTGGAAGTTGACGAGCTGCCGTTCAACCCGCTCGACAATGAAGGATACCAGCGAATCGACGTGGGTGACGTGGTCAGCGTGACCGGCAACATGGACGAGGACCTTTTCGAAGGCCGCGAGTTCGTCGCCGACTCGGTGCTGACCATCGCCGAATAGTCGTCCGACAGCTAGAGCATGACGGGGCGGGAGGTTTTCCTCCCGCCCTTTTATGTGGCAGGGTCCGGTATTTCGTAGCCGCTCTGCTCAAGCTGCCGGCTGAAATCCGATGCGGGCATTGGAGGGGAGAAAAGGTAGCCCTGAATACAGGAACACCCTTCGGCCATGAGATATTTGAGCTGTTCCGGCGTCTCCACGCCCTCGGCCACCGTGTTCAGGCCCAGCTCGCGCGCGAGGGTCACGATGGTGCGGACGAAGGTCCTCCCTTCGGCGTCCTTGCCGTCGAGCATCCAGATGAAGCTCCGGTCGATCTTCAGGGTGCTGAAGGGCAGACGCTTGAGGTAATAGAGCGATGAGTAGCCTGTACCGAAATCATCCAGCGAAAAGAGCACGCCCCGCTTCGTAAGCTGGTTCATGACGGAGGCCGCAGTCTCGAAGTTCTTCATGAGGGTGGTCTCGGTGAGCTCCAGCGTCAGCAGCTCCGGAGGCAGTTGTGTGCGCTCGAGTATGCCGACCACTTCGTCCACGAGCCCCTCGCGCATGAAGTGGTTGGCCGAGAGGTTCACGGATACCGGACGGATTGTGCCGGTGCGCCGATACCACTCCAGCGTGTCGAGGCAGGCGCGTTCCATGACGAAAAGGTCTATCCCCTTGATCAGACCGGTTCTTTCCGCAAAGGGGATGAAGTCACCGGGGGGCACGAGCTTGCCGTCGCGTCGCCAGCGGACAAGCCCCTCCATGCCGACGATCTCTCCGGTACCCTCCGTGACATCCACCTTGGGCTGATACCAGACCTCCATTTCGTCGCGGTCCAGCGCGTGCCGCAGGGCGTTCTCGATTTCGAGATGAGCGCGAGAGCGCTGGTTGAGCGCATGGGTGAAGAAGCTGTACGTGTTCTTGCCCACCTGTTTCGACTGATACATGGCCAAATCGGTGGAGCGGACGATCTCTTCGGCGTTCTCACCGTCTTCGGGCGCGGCGGCGATGCCGATGCTCGCCCCGAGGTAGAAGCTCGCGTCGCCGACGTAGAACGGCGACTGGAAGCATTCAAGCAGCGTCTCGGCCCTGGTGCTCAGACCTTCCCGGCCCATACCGCTTTCCGAAAGAAGGCCGAACTCGTCCCCGCCGAGCCGGACCAGCAGATCGCCCGGCTTCAGACTCTCCTGAAGGCGGGCGCCCACATCGGCGAGCAGTGCGTCTCCCGCTGCGTGGCCAAAGGTGTCGTTGATGTTCTTGAATTCGTCCAGATCGAGCATGAACATGCCCAGAAGCCGTTCGGTTCCCGTGACTTCGGGGATGCGTCTTTCGAGCTCGTCCATGAGGAAATAACGGTTGGGCAGATTGGTGACGGTGTCGTGATAGGCCTTTCGTGCCAGCTCGTTCTCCACGGCCTTGCGGCGGGTGATGTCCAGCAGCGAGGCCACGCTCATGGAGGTCTCGGGAACCACGCCCACGGTGAGCTCCACATTTCGGACCCCGCCCCCGGAGGTGAGAACGCGCGCCTCGTAGGAGCGTGGCGCGCTGTCAGGGTCCGCGCGCCGTCTCTTGTGGTATTCGAGCATCCAGATTGCGTCTTCGGGGTGGAAGAAATCCATCCAGCGTGAGTGGTGTTCCACCACATCCTCGGAAGGCGCTTCCACCAGTTTGCAGAACTCGCCGTTGGCCATGGCGATGGTGCAGTCCTCTTCGATGAGGATGGTGGCCGTGCCGGTGTTCATGAAAATCGCGCGGTACAGGTTTTCGGATTCGGCAAGCTCGCTGCGGACCGTTTCCAGTTCGGTGATGTCCACGAAGGATTCGAGGAGGAACGTCGCGCCATGGCGGATTACGGGAACGGCGGATTTGAGGATGTGCTTGCGTGTGCCGTCGGCAGTGACGATCTCGCACCGGCGCATTTCGCCGCTTTTTCCCTGGTCGAGTATGGGGCAGTCGGTGTTGTTCTGTGGGCAGATGACCTTTTGGCAGGGGACGCCTATCACGTCCTCTTCCGCCAGCCCGATCATTTCCGCGGCTTTGCGGTTGATCTGTACCACCGTCCGGGTATCTGCCGAGACCATGGCCACGCCCACCTGCATCGAGTCGATGAGTTCCTGCTGGAAGGTCTCTTGCGCACGCAGTTCCCGAATGACGGTGTTCATGTCCCCGGCCAGATCGGTGACCTCGTCGTCGCCCGGCAACTGGATGGTGCTGCTGCGGTCACGGTCTCCGGCCACGGTGGAGAGTTGACCGCGAATATCCATGATGCGGTCGGTCACGCGCACCCGGAACTGCCGGTACGCCAGCACCGAGAGCAAAAAGCTCGCGGCTACCAGCATCCCGAGCAGGGTATACATGGTCCTGTAGCCGGTCTTGGTGATGCGTGCGGGCAGGACCATGGAGACTTTGAGCGCGGGCCTGTCCATGACGTCCCCCAGCACGGTCGCGGCCGTGATGGTCTCTCCTTTCTTTCTGGTCGTAATGGATCCCGGCCGGGCGTCCTTGGGAGGAGGGGACATGGAAAGGTTCACCTGCATCTGCTCGCTTATCCTGTCGAGCAGCGATGCGTCGAGAAGGCGGCTCATGAGCATCCAGCCGCGCGGCGGGCCGCTCAGGTCACTGTTCCTGATGCGCTCCACGGAGATCATGTGCACCTGTTCGCCCACGGCGAGCAGGCCCTTGGTTGTCATGTCGTTCGTCTTCACGGCGTTCGGGGCCCACTGATGCACAAAGGCTTCCAGCTGCCAGGGGATCTGCACAAGGGATTTGCGGTCGTCCGCCAGACCCTTCCCCCAGATGATCTGCCCCTGCGGCCTGAAGAAGGCCACTGCCTGCAGGTTGGTCTCCGTGTAGGTGGAGGGCACCAGATTGGAGCGGAGATATTTCCGGTTCCGGTTCTGAACGAAGTCGTAGGTGTCGTCCCACCAGGCCCAGTCCCGCGTGAGGCTTTGCAGGTTGTCCACCGAGTGCTCGATGATCTTCACCGTGCGGACCACGTTGGTACGGGCCTGCTCTGTTTCGATCTTTTCGAATTCGGGCAGCAGGAATGCGTGAAAAATGGCGAAAGCCGCCGCGACGGTGGCCGCGAACGTCCCCGCCAGAATGAGCAGTGTGGTGGACTTGATGGTAGTGCGCATGATTTGTACCTCATGGCACGATAGCAGGGTGTATTGAAAAAACAAGCGGATTAGAGTGGCCTGCGCAGGGAGGTGCCTGCGGCAAATGCGTCGCTTCGGCTTGACGAAACGTTACTCTTTGCAATACTTTCCGGATGAAATGGATAAACCGAAGCATCGGCCCGGAGCTTTCGCTCAGGCCGGTCCACGCCCGGAGGAACACATGGCTATCGGCAAGCTCGGCATCATCGAGACTATGGACATGATCCGTGAGGAAAAGGCGGTGCTGGTGGATGTTCTGGTGCCCGAGCATTTCGAGCGGCGCCACATCCCCGGCGCGGTGAACGCCTGCGTCTACGAGGTCGGATTCGTTGCGCTCATGGAGAAGATCATCCCGGACAAAAACGCCGCGGTGCTCCTCTACGGGGCCGGCCCCGGATCGCTGGACTGCCTCGCCGCCGCCGAAAAGCTGGAGCGCGCGGGGTATGCCCATGTGTATTATTTCCCGGGCGGATTGGAGGAATGGCGTGAGGAGGGGTATCCGCTGGACGGGTCCGCGGTGCGCGCGGTGGATCCGCCGCACCCCGAGCTTGTGCTTGAGCAGCGGGTGTATCCGCTGGCCGCGCCGGCAAGCGTCATCCGCTGGACGGGGCGGAGCGCCAACGGTTCGCACCACGGGCTGCTTCCCGTGAGCGCGGGCGAGTTCGACGCCCGCAGTATGACTGGCGAATTCAAGCTGGACATGGGCGGACTCAAAAACCTCGATCTTGAAGGCGACGAACTGCAGCCGGTGCTGGAGGAACACCTGCGCTCCGATGACTTCTTCTTCACATCACTGTTTCCGGATGCCGTGTTCCGCATCACCGGGATGCAGCCCATCCCCGACGCCCCGGCCACGCTGCCGAACTACCGGGTCATGGGTGACCTGACCATGTGCGGAGCGACCCGCGACGTCTTTTTTGCCGCCCAACTCAGAAATGCGGCCGAGGGAGTCTCCCTTCAGGGAAACCTCGACCTCGACCGCACCGAGTGGGGCATTATCTACGGTTCATCCCGCTTTTTCCAGCATCTCGGCTACCACGTCGTGTATGATCTCATCAGCGTGGATTTCAGGGTGGTGCTGGTCTAGCGGGGGTCAGGTGGCGAACTCCATGCCCTCGAAGATGGCGTCCTCGTCATAGAGCTCGGGGTCCAGTTTGGAGACCGCCTCGAAGAAGGCGTCCCAGCCCTTGACTTCGTCGACTTTTTTGTTGTCCACGAAAATCTTGAAGGTCAACCCTTCCGGGCACTTGGTCATGTTCAGCACCAGTTCGCCCTTGGGCGTGTGCTCCGTCCAGAAGGCGGACCACGAGGTGCGGTCGCCCTCGGTCTTCTTGTACTTCTCGAAATAGGCGTCGAAGATGTCCTTGATTCGTTGCTTTTCCATATAATTACCTCCACTTTTCATACTGCTGCAAATCGTGTCTCGATGCAAGGGACTGTTGCTTCCCGGGCGTATATCGGGTAGTTCCCGGATGGATGCCGCAAACGCGTTCGGGACGGGGAGCATTTGCGGCGAGTTCGGGCCGCACTCCGGCTGGTATGCGGCGTCTTTGCATGGTCTCGGGCGTAAAAACGCATTTTGAGCGAGGGGTTACGTGAGCGAGAGGGAGATTCTGGGG
Source organism: Pseudodesulfovibrio halophilus DSM 5663 (assembly GCF_059568665.1). Lineage (NCBI taxonomy): Bacteria > Pseudomonadati > Thermodesulfobacteriota > Desulfovibrionia > Desulfovibrionales > Desulfovibrionaceae > Pseudodesulfovibrio > Pseudodesulfovibrio halophilus. Next base: position 61,361 of record NZ_JCANTV010000002.1, read on the forward strand.
GTCTACTCCCACAGTACGCGCTATCAGTACAAAGTCGGTGAGCGCGGGTCCCGGTACCGCAACGGTACCTATTGGTTCGTCTGCAAACTGCACGACGAGGCCTACGAGGTGCAGCCGCTCAACGCCAACAGCCTTCCCTCCGGCGTCCGGCGCATCGTGGACCGCGAGGAATTTCTCAAATATTATACTCCTGAGCTGGACTACTACCAGCAGCGGACCCTCCCCTGCATGGAGACCCTGTATCGCAAGGTGAAGCTCGGCAGGCGCTACTTCAACCTCGGCAAGCTCACGGACGCGGAGCGCGAATTCTGCGAGGTCGTGGTCATGCAGGAGGAGAACGTGGACGCCAACATCGGGCTTACCGACGTCTACTCTGAACAGCGCGAATTTTCCAAGCTGCGCGAAGTGTTGGACCGGCTGCTGAACAATGACGAGGTGTTCCGCGAGGAGCAGCGCCACAAGTTCAACGAGTTCGGCATCAACCTGAGAAAGCGCGAGTTCTACGACGACGCCATCCGTTTCTACGTCAAGGCCATGGAGATCAACGGCGAGGACGACCACCTGCACTTCAATGTGGCCCGTGCGTGGTACGAGAAAGGCAAGCTGGACGAGTGCCGCGACCACCTCAAGCAGGCCTTGAAGCTGAACCCCCGCTTCCCCGAAGCCGAAGCGTTTCTGGTGCTCGTGACCAAGAAGATGGGCTGCTAGCGGTCCCGGAGGGCTTCGATCAGCGTTCCGGCGATCATGTCCTGCACGCGGGAGGCCGCGGGCGCGTCGAAACAGTCGTTGCCGACATCGGCGAAGCCGTGCTCCACGTCGCGCAGCAGCACCATGTCCCACTCGGCTCCGGCCGCGTTCATCTCTTGCTCGAAGTCAGCAGCCTGCTCGTCGGGCGCAACCGCATCACCGGCCACTCGCACGACAAGCAGTTGCGCGCGGATGTCACCGGGCTGCGCCGGGTGCGATGTGTCCAGATATCCGTAGATGCTCACCGCACAGTTCAGGGGCGCATCGGTACGCGCCAGTTCCAGCGCGGCGCCGCCGCCGAAAGAGAAACCCAGCGCGCCGAGGCGGCTTTCATCCACATCCGGGTGTCCGGCGAGCGCGTCGAGGCAGGCTCTGGCCCGGCGGCGCATGAAGGGCCTGTCGTCCCGGAAGACGCGGTGCGCCGTGGCCGCCTCCTCGCGCGTGGCGGGACGCAGGGCCGGGCCGTAGAAGTCTGCGGCCAGCACGGCGAACCCTTCGGCCGCAAGCGCGCGGGCATGGTCGAGGGTGGACTCGCCGAGGCCCGTGAATTCGTGAATCAGCAGTACGCCGGGAAACGGTCCTTCGCCTTTCGGCAGCACCAGAACGCTCTCCAGTCGCGTAGCGTCGTGTTCATGTTGGAAATCCTGTTCCCGTATCATTTGAAATCATCCCTTGAAAAACGTGTGCCCATGATCCGAGATGACAGGCCGGGAGCGTAATCCGGTTCATCGCCCCCGCCGTGATGATAGACGCAGAAAAAGTCGCCGTCCGGGGTGACGCACCAGCCCGAGTAGCCGAAATCCGCCCATGCCGCATGACGGTCGTTCTTCAGTTCCAGCACCTTCTCCCGCACCCAGCGATCCGGCAGGCCCTGCGTGTGGTCCCACGCAAAATGATGTTCGCGCAGCTCGCGTGGTTCGTTGACGCTCACCTTCAGGTTCCGCCAGACGCAGTCCACCTCGTTGTCCTCGAAGGGCAGGGGTGCGCCCACAAGGATGCCGCGCGTCTCGGCGCTGTCCATGGGGACGGTCATGGCAATGCGGTCGCGGTCGTTGACCGTCAGTTCGCAGACACCGCCCGAATAGCTCAGGCGGAAGTGGTTGAATGTGCCCGGCTCCAGAGGGAGCACATGCTCCCCCTCGGCCTCGACGCGGTCCGGAAAGACGCGCCACCAGCAGCCGAGCCGCAGGCCGCAGCCGTTCCGCCCGGCGCGGTCCACGCGCAGGGTGGCCTCAAGCTCGGCGGTGGCGGAGCGGGGATCGGTCATGGGCCGCAGGGCGAAGCGCGTGACGTCCGGGCCTGCGTCGTTTCGCCAGCGCATCCCCTCGGCGGTGAACTCAGGTGGCGACGCATGGGAGATCCTGCCGTGGACCCGGAACCCTGAAGTGAGTTCGTCCAGATCACCCATCCATGCGGCGGTTCCCCAGTCCGGTCCGACGTTGCGATAGGTCGCCAGCAGCTTCCCGTCCGGGGTGATCCCCAGCGTGGGACGGTGCCCGACGAGCGGCGTGGGAATCGGGTCGGACCATGTGTCGCCGCCGTCGTCGCTCAGGCTCAGGTACATGGGCTCATAGACCATGCTGTTCTCGCGCATGAGGCAGGCCAGCCTGCCGTCAGGGAGCAAACACAGGCTGCCTTCGCACAGCACCAGATTGCGATGGCGCGCGATGGGAGCGTGCTGCTCCCATGTGGCGCCCCGGTCCTCTGAGCGGTAAAGCATCTGCTCCGTGGGCGCCTGCCGGATGGCCGGATGCGCCGCCTGCCCCCGGTGACAGTGCCCGGTCGTGAGCAGGGTCTCCGTGCCGAGGGCCAGCGGCCGGTCCAGCAGGCCGTGTGCGGTGATTTTCACGCGGTCGTCCGCCACCCAGTGCTCGCCGCCGTCCGTGGACCATGTGGCGTTGGGCGGAACGTCGTCCATGAGCAGAATCTGGCCGTCGGAAAGAACGGAAAGGCGCGGGCAGTGGCTGCGGCGGGCGCGGATCATCCTCGGGCCGGACCATGTCAGGCCGCCGTCCGTGCTGCGCTGTTGCATGAGCCTGCGGCGGTTGCCCACGTGCCGATCATATTCGTTGTAGACCACGAGCAGGCTGCCGTCGTTCATGGTGCGCACGTCCGGAAAACAGAGATAGTGCCCCTGCCGGTGGTCGATGACCACATGGCGCGAGGCGTCGTCGGAAAGGCTTGGCACGGCGTACTCCTTCCGGCCCGGCGGGGCGGGCCGGCGGTTGGATCAGGTGTCGGCCCGGTCGTCCTGCACGCGCTTGGTCTTACCGAAACTGCGCGGAAGCTCGCCGGGGTTGACGATCTGCACTTCGCTGCGAACGAGAATGTGCTTTCTGATCTCGTCGCCCACGGCCCGCGCCAGCGCCTGATCGCTGTCGGAGCGTTCGTCCGGCCTGCGCTCCACGCGCACGGCCATGTGGTCCAGTCCGTCGCGGCGGGTGAGCTGGATGAGGTATTCGGCGGACACGCCGGGGACGTGTCCCAGCACCTCGGCGATCTGGCCGGGGTAGATGTTCACGCCGCGGAAGATGAACATGTCATCCGAGCGGCCCAGAATCTTGTCGTGACGGGGCATGGAGACGCCGCAGGCGCAGGTGCCGGGAATCAGGCGCGTCAGGTCGCGGGTGCGGTAGCGGATGAGCGGCGCGGCTTCCTTGGAGAGGGTGGTGACCACCATCTCGCCCACTTCCCCCGGCTCCACGGGTTGCAGCGTCGTCGGGTCGAGGATCTCCAGAATGTAGATGTCCGCCCAGTAGTGGACGCCGTCGTGGGCCGCACAGTCCAGCCCCGCGCCCGGACCGTAGAGCTCGGTCATGCCCGTGATGTCGAAGCTGTCCTCCAGCCCCAACGCCTCGCCGAACTGCCTGCGCATCTTTTCGGAGTGTGCCTCGCCGCCGAAGATGGCTTTTTTAAGGGATATGCGTTCCAACAGGCCGTTCTTCTGAACCTCCTCGCCCATGAGCAGAGCCATGGAGGCCGTGGAGCACAGGCAGGTGGGGCTCAGGTCTTCCAGAATCTGAAGCTGGATTTCCAGCATCCCCGGGCCGATGGGCAGGGCCATGGCCCCGAAGTGTTCGCAGCCGAGCTGAAATCCGGCGCCGGCGGTCCAGAGGCCGTAGCCCACGCATATCTGCACGCGGTCTTCCACGGTCAGTCCGGCCAGCTCGTAGCAGCGGGCGAACATGTGCTTCCATGTGTCGATGTCGCGCTGGGTGTAGCTGAGAATCTTGCGCTTGCCCGTGGTGCCGCTGGAGCCGTGGATGCGCACCACGTCCGCCTCGGGCACGGCCAGCAGCGGCAGCGGGTACCCCGCCTTGAGGTCTTCCGCGGTGGTGAAGGGCAGACTGGTGATATCGTCCAGGGAGGTGACGTCGCCCGGCTCCACTCCGGCCTCGCGCAGCTTCGCCTCGTAGAAGGGGCTGTTCTCGTAAGAGTGCTTCACGGTCCACTGAAGCCCCCTGCTCTGGATGTCGGCGATTTCGTCTTGCGAAAGGTGCGGTATGAATCGATGCTCGGACATGGTCTCCCTCGAATGATTCCGTGTGGCCCGGCTTGTGCGCGGACAGGAAATGAAGTAGCCAAAATGGCGAGAACGTCCGGGAGCCGAGTCGGGGCCCCGGAAGGTCGGAAAGGGCGGTCCGCGTCGTTGCTGTCGACTGCCCGCTACGCGCCATTCATGCATAATTCCGACGCATTCATCAAGTGGGAAGCCTCATGCCGTCACCGGATGCCATACCCGAAACACTGTGGTTCGCCCTGCCCACGGCCATGGGCGCGGGGCTTTTGCTCGGCAGCCTGTGTACCCTTCTGGTGCACCGCTATGTTGAAGAAAAGCCGCTGCTGTCGCCGTTTCGCTTCCCCCTGCCGCTTCGCTGGCTCTTTTCGCCCGCTTCCGCGGGCAGCCCGGAGCGGCCCCTCGGACCGGCCATCGAGACAACCTTTACGCTCTGGGCGGTCGCCCTCTCGGTCAAGTTCGGGCTGTCGTGGTTCTGGCTGGCGAACATGGTCTTCGGCGGGCTGTTCATCTTCGGCAGCTTCGTGGACCTTCGCACGTTCATCCTGCCGGACCGCGTGACAATCGGCGGCTTCGTGTTGGTGATTGCTTATAAGGCAATGCTCGGTCTGCAGCTCGGCAACGTGCTGATGCCGCTCAAGCCCGCGCTTCTGGGGGCGGGCTTCGCTGCCGGGCTGTTCTGGGTCATGCAGCGGGTCTACCGCATCGTGCGCAAGGAGGAGGGACTCGGCACCGGCGATGTAAAGCTCATGCTGCCGGTGGGCGCGCTCGTGGGACCGGCGGGGCTGCCGTTCACCATCCTCGCAGCCGCGCTGGGCGCCATGGTCGGCAGCGTGATCTACATGCGACTGCCCGGGGCATCCGGCTTCAAGACCAGAATCCCCTTCGGTCCCTTTCTTTGTTTCGGGGCCATGCTTTACATCCTCGTCGGGGAAGCGGCCATGCGCTGGTACGTTTCCTTGTAACGATCAATCTCTGCCGAGGGCCTCTGCACAGGCGTGCGCCGAGGCCCACGCCCACTGGAGATTGTATCCGCCGAGCCGCCCCGTCACGTCCAGCACCTCGCCTATGAAGTACAGTCCCGGCACCTTCTTGCACTCGAATGTCTTGGAGGAGATCGCGTCCGTGTCGACGCCGCCCGCCGTGACTTCTGCCTTGGCGTAGCCTTCGGTCCGGCGCGGAAGCAGCTCCCGGCGGTGCAGCAGACCAGCGGCCCGCGCCGCATCCCCTTTGGAAATCTCGGCCAGCGGCTTGTTCGTCAGCGATTTCGGCAGCAGGGCGACGCATCGTTTCGGCAGGTGCTTTTCCAGAAGCCTGCCCAGCTTCATGGGGCCGCGGTTGTTCTCGATGAGCTCCACAATATTCTGTCCGGGAAGGAAGTCCACGATGAGCGGGGCGCCGGGGTTCCAGCGCAGGGAGGCCTGCATGGGCGCTGGTCCTGAAATGCCCTTGTGCGTGAACAGCAGGTCGTCGAGGTGTGCGGTGCCGCATGTCTCGACCCGTGCGGGGAGCGCGGTCCCCGCCAGTGATCGGCACAGCTCGGCATCAGGGCCGGAGAGTTCGAATCCCACCAGCGCGGGGCGGGGCTTGATGAGATTCAGCCCGTACTGCCGGGCGATGTCGAAGCCGAGACGGCTGGCTCCTGCCTGCGGCCATGACGGTGCGCCCAGGGCCACCACCAGCTTCGGGGCGGTGTACTCTGCGCCCTTGAAACGCACGGTGAACGGTCCTTCGCCGGAAACGGCTTCGATACTGCCGTCGAGGACGATCTCGACGCCCGCCTTCTTGGCGCGGTCGACCAGTTCCCCGGCGAGCCGTCCGGCCTTTTCCGCGCAGAAAAGCTGTCCGGCGGCCTTTTCCTCGTGACTCAGGCCGCACTCCGCGAAAAAGGCCACCGCGTCCCACGGGGTGTGGCGGGCCAGCGCGGACTTGCAGAAGTGCGGGTTGTCGCAGAGGTAGTCCTCCGGGCCGGTCTCCAGGTTGGTGAAATTGCAGCGGCCGCCGCCGGAGACGCGGACCTTCATGGCGGGCTTCTGTCCGTGTTCGAGCACGGTGACGCTCCGGCCCGCTCGGGCCGCGTTGATGGCGCAGTAAAGACCGGAAGCCCCGGCCCCGAGGATGATGACGTCGCTTTCTGGCATGGCGGATTTGTACGGCAGGGGGCCGTCGCTGGCAAGCGGGAACGTGTTCGCCTTTCGGCGGGGCGGGCGCTTTTCAACCATGAAAAGTTTTGTTATGGAGTTCGGACTCATGGCGGACAATCGCCACAATCGAGGAGGGTAAGGCTTATGATGGGTTTCTTTTGGTTTTTTCTGGGTCTGGTCGCCGTCATCGCCACGTTGGCAATGATCAAGGTCAGCACGCCCAACGAAGACTAGGACAGGTCGCCCGGCGACGGGCGAAGCATCTTTTCCGCAAGGGAGCCGTCCCCGTATCGGCGGGGTCGGTTCCCTTGCGTGTTCCCGGGAGGCGGGATGATCATCTATTCGTGGAATGTGAACGGCTACCGCGCCGTGCTCAAGAAGGGCTTCGAAGACTGGCTGGACGCCTGCGGGGCCGACGTGGTCATGCTGCAGGAGACCAAGGCGCACCCCGACCAGCTCTCGGATGAGGGCAGGGCTCCTGAATCCTACGAGCACCACTACTGGAACTGGGCCACGGTCAAGAAGGGCTATTCCGGCACTGCCTGCTTCTCCCGTCCCGAACCGCTTTCCGTGCACTACGGCCTTCCCGATGAAGCGTATCAGGGCGAAGGGCGCGTGGTGCGGCTGGAATACCCCGACTTCTGGCTGTTCAACATCTACTACCCCAACGGGCAGATGTCCGACGAACGCCTCCGCTACAAGATGGGCTTTTACGATGCGTTTCTCGCCCATGCCGAGGAGCTGCGCCGGGACAAGCCCGTGGTGGTCGGCGGCGACTTCAATACCGCGCACACCGAAATCGACCTCAAGAATCCCAAGTCCAATTCCGAGCGATCCGGATTTCTGCCCGAGGAGCGGCAGTGGATCGACAAATTCATCGAGCACGGCTACGTGGACACCTTCCGCATGTTCGAGGATGGGCCGCACCACTATACATGGTGGTCGTACCGCTTCAACGCCCGCAAGAACAACGCGGGGTGGCGCATAGACTATTTCTTCGTCTCCGAGGAGCTGCGCGAGAAGGTGCTGCGCTCCTGGATAGAGCCGGACGTCATGGGTTCCGACCACTGCCCGATCGGGATAGAGCTGGACGTTTAAAGGGCCGGGGTTTTTCTTGAGCATCCCGTCCGCTTGCATTACAAGGACCGCACGCAAGCGGGGGAGGATCATGAACAGGACCTTTTTCATCGGGCTGCTCGGGGCTCTCATTCTCTGTATGATGCTGGGCGGCTGTCTGCCCGCATCGGTGGAACCTTTGGTCTATGAAGACGCCATCGGGCTGCCCGAAAGCTGGCTCGGCGAATGGCAATACGTGGCGGCAAGCGATGAATCCCCCGGCGACTGCGGCGTGGCTCCCGTGGTGGTAATAGGCAAGAGCGGACCCGAGTGGCACGCGCAGGCCTTCGGGTGCGGAGAGAGCTACGGCGGCAGCTTTGTGGCCTCCGAGGTCCCCGGCACGGATATCCGGGTCCTGAGTTTCTCCCGGTTCACCGTCAGCGGCGACGACGGGAGCGAGGATTTTCGGAACGTTTTCTTTCTGGCCCGCAAGCGCGGTGACCGGCTCTACTGCTGGGACCTGCTCCACGCCGGGCTCGGCACCCTGCCGTGGGGCAACAGGGAGGTCCGGCGCTGGCTGGAGACCAAGGCTCGTGAGCTGACCGACGACAAGGCCGGACTGGTTTTTCAACGCACGCACTAAGGGAGATTCCGACATGGCGCTGCCTCTAGCAGTTCTCGTCTCGGGCGGAGGGTCCAACCTCCAGTCCATCATAGACCGCATCGAGGAGGGCTCGCTCGACGCGGAGATAAGGCTGGTCATTTCCAACAGGGCGGGGGCCTACGGCATCACCCGCGCCCGCAACCACGGCATCCCCACCAAGGTTATGTCCCACAAGGACTACGCCAGCCGTGAAGCCTTTGATAGGGACATGGTCGCGGCCATGCGTGAGCACGGCGTCACCGCGCCCGAAGGAGCCGTTGTCATGGCGGGGTTCATGCGCATCGTCACCCCGGCACTGCTGGACGCCTTTCCCAACCGCGTGGTGAACATCCATCCCGCCCTGTTGCCGAGTTTCCCCGGCATCCACGGGCAGGGCGACGCAGCCGGATACGGGGTGAAGATATCCGGCTGCACCGTGCACTTCGTGGACGAGAAGATGGACAACGGCCCGATCATCATTCAGGCCGCCGTCCCTGTGCAGGCCGGTGAGGACGGCGATGCCCTCGGGCCGCGCATCCTCAAGCTTGAACACCGCATCCTGCCGCAGGCCCTGCAGTGGCTCGCTGAAGAGCGGCTGACCGTGGACGGGCGTCACGTTCACCTGAATGTCGGCCCCAAGCCGCTTGCGGCCCATCCCCGGGCCGATTCGGAGCCATCCGCGCCAGCCCTTGTCTGGCCGCCGCTTGAGGAAGGATTCTAGCAGACACTTTTCATGCGTAAGGCAAAAGGCCGGGGCGAAATATTTCGTCCCGGCCTTTCTCTTATTGGGATGGTTTGTCGGATCAAGTCTCTCAGGAACCGAGGTTGTTGATCTTGCAGGCCGCGCAGGCCGCGCCGAAGCCGTTGTCTATGTTGACCACGCTCACGCCGCTGGCGCAGGAGGTCAGCATCCCGAGCAGGGCGGAAAGGCCCGAGAAGGATGCCCCGTAGCCGACCGAGGTGGGCACGGCGATGATGGGTTGAGAGACGAGGCCGCCGACCACGCTCGCCAGCGCGCCTTCCATCCCCGCTATGACGATGATCACCCGCGCCTTGCGAAGCTGTTCGATGCGCTCCAGCAGGCGATGGATGCCGGCTACGCCCACGTCGCAGACGATGGAAGCGCGGCTGCCGAGCATTTCGCACGTAACCAGCGCCTCTTCGGCAACGGGCAGGTCGGAAGTGCCGGCCGTGACGATGGCGATTTCCCCGTCCCGGTACTTCACCGGTGTTCGGGTCAGGGTGAGCGTGCGGCCCGCGGCGTTGTGCTCGGCGTCCGGGCAGACTCGCAACACATGCTCGGCCATCTCCGCAGAAACGCGGGTGGCGAGGATGTTGGTGCGGTCTCCCATTCTGGTGAAAATTTCACCGACCTGTTCCGGGGTCTTGCCCTCGCCGTAGATGACCTCGGGAAAGCCGTTGCGCAGGGGGCGGTGCAGATCGAATTTGGTGTGTCCCAGATCCATGTACGGCAGGTCGCGCAGCCGGTCAGCCCCGTGCTCCACGGTCACCTTGCCGTCCCGGATGTCCTCCAGCAGTCTGGTCAGCGCGTCATTCGTCATTTTCGGTGCCCCTTTCTTCGTTCATGCTGCCCATGCGGTAGCCCGCAAGGTCCACGGCCACGTGGCGATATCCCAACTCTCTGAGGGCGTCGTCAATCCGCTGGCGAAGTCCGGAGTCGAGGCAGACTGCGATATCCTCGGGCGGCAATTCCAGCCGGGCCACCGGGCCGTGGCTGCGCAGTCGCACCGCCGGAAAGCCGATAGATTTCAGAAAGGCCTCGCCCCGGTCGATACGCGCAAGTTCGCTTTCCTCCACAAAGGTGTCGTGGGGGATACGCGTCATGAGGCAGGCGGCGGCCGGTTTGTCCCATGTGGGAAGCCCCTGTTCTCGGGAGTGGTCGCGAACGTCCTGCTTGGTCATCCCCGTCTCGAGCAACGGGCTGCGTATGCCGAGTTCCTTGATGGCCCTGCGTCCGGGACGGTGGTCGCCGAGGTCGTCAAGGTTGCTGCCGTCAAGTATGTGGTCGATGCCTTGCTTTTCGGCCAGCCTGACGAGTTCGCCGAACAGCACGTTCTTGCACAGGTAGCACCGTTGCGGCGGGTTCTGTCTGATGCTGTCCGGCATGTCCATTTCGACAACCCGGTGCGCGATGCCCAGCTCTTCGCACATCTCCACCGCGAACGCGACTTCTGCCTCCGGAAAGAAGGGGGTGTCGAAAGTCACCGCCAAGGCGTTATCGCCGAGCGCTTCGCGCGTGGCGTGAAGCAGCAGGGCGCTGTCCACACCGCCGGAAAAGGCCACGACGGCCCGTTCCATGGAGCGAAGCTCCCGGACGAGCCGGGCATACTGATCCTGCTGTCGTGCCGAAAGTGTCATGAGCGTTCCTATTCGAGCCTGCCGATGACGGCGTAGACCTCGGCCAGCGGGAGGTCGTGTTTTCGTGCGAGTTCACGGCAGTCCTCGTATTCCGGCTTGGACCGGATGACTCTGCCGTCGAGCAGGGTACGTTTCATGGTCACCTGCCCCAGAGGCGTCTCAAGTGTGTCGAAGCGTCGTTCAAGGGCGGTCTTGTCCAGAGCGAAACTCTTGATGCCGAGCGTCGTGGTGTGCCGAAACAGCAACTCCCTGAAGCGGGACTCCTCGTCCTCGGCGCAAAGCAGGGAGACCATGGTGGCCGGGCGGTTCTTCTTCATCATGATCGACGAAAAGTGAATGTCCATGGCCCCCTCTGCCAGAAGCAGCTCCATGGCGTGCCCGAGCGCTTCACCGGTCATGTCGTCGATGTTGCACTGTAGCAGACGGGCGGGGCTGCTCTCCGCGCGGTCCTGTTCCCCTGTCGTCGCCAGATGGACGCGCAGCAGGTTGGGGCGTGTGGTTTCGCGGTGGCCGATACCGTAGCCGGTCTGGGTGACGGTCATGGTCGGCGTGGCGATGTATTCGTCTGTCAGGGCCGCGATGATGGCCGCTCCCGTGGGCGTGGTGGCCTCATGGTCCGTGTTGCCGCGAGAGGTCGGCACGCCTTGCAATATCTCCACCGTGGCAGGAGCCGGGACCGGCATTTCGCCGTGCGCGCACCGCACGAAGCCGCCACCCAGCTCCACGGGAGCTGACCAAACAGCGTCCACGTCGAGCCGGTGGTAGCAGATGGCCGCGCCCACGATGTCCACGATGGAATCCGTGGCGCCGACCTCGTGAAAATGCACCTCGTCCACAGTCTTGCCGTGAACCTTGGCCTCGGCTTCGGCCACGCGGCGAAAGATGCGCAGGCTGGTCTTCTTGACCGCGTCATTCAGGCAGCTGGACATGATGATTTCGCGGATATCGGCGAAGGTGCGGTGGTGTCCATGCCCGTGCCCGTGATGATGATCGTCATCAGCCGCAAGGCGCACGTCCACACGTGTTCCACGGATGCCGTTTCGCATTTCCTCGGTGATGACCAGCTCGAATTCCTGACCGAGGCCGAGCTTGTCCAGCTCTTTCGAAAGGTGTGCCGGTTCCACGCCCAAATCGATCATGGCGGCCAGATTCATGTCGCCGCTGAGGCCGGCGAAGCAGTCATAGTAGAGTATGTTCATCACTCTTTCCGATGCCGTGTCGGTTTTCGAGGCGAGCGGGCGGCATGTGCGCGCCCGCTTGCCGCGAAAACGGAAACCGGCGGTTTCTATTCAAACTCGCTGACGACCTGCTTCAGGACTTCGGGGATGTCGATGCTCTGCGGACACTTCTCGATGCACTCGCCGCACTCCACGCACTGCGAGGCAAAACCGGCGTTGCGCTGCAGCACCGTTCCCTCGGCGAAGATGCCGTACATCCGTTTGGCCTCCGTGAAGTCGAACATGCGCGCCTTGTTCAGGAGGTCGAAGCAGGTGGGAATCTGCACCTCGGCGGGGCAGGGCATACAGTAGCCGCAGCCGGTACAGCCGACCCGCATCAGCTTGCGGTAGGTGTCGGCCACGCGTCGACAGAGATCCAGCTCTCCTTCGGTCATGGAGTTCGGCTCGGCGTCGCCCGCAATCTCCATGTTCTGTCGTACGTGCGCTTCCTCGTTCATGCCGGAAAGCACGACCGTGACCTCCGGGTGGTTCCAGACCCAGCGCAGGGCCCATTCCACGGGCGGACGTCTGGTGTCGGCAAGGTCCCAGATGTCGGCCACGGCCTGCGGCGCGGGCAGTCCGAGGTTGCCGCCGCGAAGCGGTTCCATGACGATGACGCCCATGTCCTTGGATGCCGCGTATTCAAGTCCCTTTTTGCCGGCCTGAAACTCGGTGTCGAGCAGGTTGTACTGAATCTGGCAGAAAACCCACGGATAGTCATCGACTATGGGCTGAAAGTCCTCGGCGAGACCGTGGAAGGAGAAGCCTGCATTGACGATGCGGCCGTCCTTTCCGGCCTTGTTCAGGAAGTCGATGACGCCGAGTTTCTTGATGGATTCCCAGGACGGGCCCGAGAGCGCATGGATGAGGTAGTAGTCGATGCGGTCGGTGCCGAGCTTTTCCAGCTGGGCGTTCAGGAAGGAGTCCATGTCCTCGCGGGTCTTTATCATCCACGTAGGCAGCTTGGTGGCGATCTTGACCTTGTCGCGATACCCGTCCCTCAGCGCCTTGCCGAGCAGGGGCTCACTCTCGCCGTCGTGATAGGGCCATGCGGTGTCGAGATAGTTCACTCCCTCGTCGATGGCCGTGCGGATCTGGGATATGGCCCGTTCCTCGTCGATCTTGCCGTCGACCATGGGCATGCGCATGCAGCCGAAGCCGAGCGCGGAGAGCCTGTCGCCGTTTTGGGGCATTGTTCTGTATAGCACTCTTGCCTCCTTGTTGTGTGAACATTGAATCGTCCGGCGCTCGTCCGGTCGGTGTTGTACTAAATAACCGCACCAGCATTTTCCTGCATGCCTCACCGTCGCGAATTCTTGCCTGATTCTCCGAGGTGAAGTGCGTGGCGGCGGTACAAAAAAGACACCGTAAATCATTTGTGAAGGAAAAGACACCGCCGGTTGCGACGAAGCGACGACAGGCGCACGACTGATCTGCTGTGGCTCAGGTGTGAATGAGTGTCGTAAGTGACGAACCGGCCCTTGAGGTTCTTCTGGACAAAGGGTGATCCGGTGCATAGGCCGATCCTCCGTCAGTCTTGCACGATTCTCCGAAATGTGCTCGCCGTCGCTTGCCCGCTCGCCGGGCCGTCTGGTATCGAGCATGTCAAAGGAGATTTCCATGAGCGATACTCGCGATGGTCAGGTGGTAGCGACCCGGAGCAGGCTGGCGGAGCACATTGCGCGCTGGGCGCGACAGGACGGGCCCGTCGAGTCGGGGGTTCCGGGGATGGTCTTCTTCCGGTACGACGACCCCACCGAGCCCAAAAGCGTCATGTATGACCCGAGCATCTGTCTCGTGGCGCAGGGGGCCAAGCAGGTTCGGCTGGGCGATGAGGAGTATGTGTACGACGAGAATCACCTGCTTGTCACCTCGGTCGGGTTGCCGGTGGTGGGCAGGGTCATCGAGGCGAGCAGCGAGGTGCCGCTGCTGGGGCTTGTGCTCAGGCTCGACCTCGGCATGCTGGCACAGCTGTTGGTGGACAGCGACCTGCCGGACACACGGGCCTGCCGTTCGGGCAGGGGGATGGCGGTCTGCGAAGTCTCCGGACCGCTGCTCGACAGTTTTCAGCGCCTTGTGGAGTTGCAGGGCGAGCCGAGGGACATCCCCATTCTGGCTCCTCTGATCCTCAAGGAGATACTCTACCGCCTGCTCATGAGCGAGGTCGGGCCGCGGCTGCGGCAGATCGCCACGGCGGGCAGCCACGGGCAGCAGATCGCCCGGGCCATCGGCTGGTTGAAGGACAATTACGCCAAACCCGTCAGAGTGGAGCGGCTGGCAAGGGAGAGCGGCATGAGCGTGTCCACGTTTCATCATCACTTCCGCGCCATGACGGCCATGAGTCCGCTCCGGTTCCAGAAGTGGCTCAGACTCAACGAGGCAAGGCGTCTCATGCTCACGGAGAATCAGGACGTCACCACCGCCGCCCTGCAGGTGGGGTACGAAAGCCCTTCGCAGTTCAGCCGGGAGTACAAGCGCCAGTTCGGCGCTCCCCCGCTGCGCGACATCAAGAACCTGAACCACGGCGGCCAGACGGAAGCGGTCTCCGGCGCGGCGTGACGAGGAGTTACTTCTTCCCCACGAACCGGCTCGCGTTGTAGCTTGAACGGACAAGCGGTGCCGAGAACATGTGCGGGATGCCCTTGGCTTCTCCGGCGGCGGCGAACTCGTCGAAGTGTGCCGGGGGCACGTAGCGCCTGACCGGCGGGTGATCCTTGGTGGGCTGCATGTACTGGCCGACGGTCACGATGTCGCAGTCCACGGCGGCCAAGTCGTCGAGCACGCGCATGACTTCCGTGTCCTCCTCGCCAAGGCCGAGCATGAGCCCGCTCTTGGTGGGAATCTCCGGGGCGATCGCCTTGGACCGTTTCAGCACCTCGAGGCTCTGGGCGTAGTCGGCCTGCGGGCGGATGCTTTCATACAGCCGCGGCACGGTCTCCACGTTGTGGTTCATGATGTCCGGCCGCTCGGCCAGCACCGTGCGCAGCGCCTGCTCGTCGCCCTGAAGGTCCGGGATGAGCACTTCCACGCTGGCCTCGGGGAGCTTTTCGCGTACCGCGCGGATGGTGGCCGCGAAGTGCGACGCACCGCCGTCCGGGAGGTCGTCACGCGTGACCGAGGTGATGACCACGTGCCGCAGTTCCAGCCGTTCGGCAGCTTCGGCAACGCGCTTCGGTTCGGTCGGGTCCAGTGGCTCGAGGTCGCCGGAGGTGATGTTGCAGAAGCGGCAGTTGCGCGTGCAGATGCCGCCCATGATGAGGAACGTGGCGACTTTCTTGCCGAAGCATTCCCACGTGTTGGGGCATTTGGCGCTCTGGCAGACGGTGTTGAGGCCCAGATCGCGGATCAGGCTGGACGTGCAGGAGTAGTTATTGCCCTGCGGCAGCTTGGTCCTGAGCCACGGCGGAATCCGCAAAGGTCTTTCGGAATTCTTCGGCGAAGACATTCTTGACTTCCTCGACGCTTATTTCCCTTCCGGCCTCGGCGCTCATGGACGTGGGGGACGCGCCCTGTATGCCGCAAAGGGTGATGAGATTGAAAAGGCTCACGTCCGAGCCGACGTTGAGGGCCAGCCCGTGATAGGTGACCCATTTGCGCACGCCGATGCCCATGGAGCATATTTTCCGGGTCTCGTCCACCCAGACGCCGGGGTGCCCCTCGCGTCGGGCGCAGCAAATCCCGAAGGCGGCGCAGGTGTCGATGACGGCCTGCTCCATGTCGTGAAAGAAGGCCCGCATGCCGCCGGGCCGCTTCTCCACGCGCCAGATGGGGTAGGCCACGAGCTGGCCGGGGAAGTGGCAGGTTATGTTGCCTCCCCGCGCCGTCTGCGCGGCTTCGATGCCCTGTTCGGCCAGATAGTTCTCCGGTACGTGCAGGTTTTCCCCGCCGCCCTGTCTGCCGTAGGTGATGACCTTGGGGTGTTCCAGCAGGTACAGGGTGTTCTCGCGCTCACCGTCGATGACGGACCGCAGCGTCTCCAGTTGCAGCTGTTCGGCGTCCTTGTAGGAAATGAGGCCAAGGTCCTTGATGATCATTTCTTCGGCGTTTTCTTCTTGAAGTTCACGGGCAGCTCCACCGCGCCGGATTTCGTGTCGAAGGAGTCTTCCTCGGGCCAGCGGGCGGTGATGGACTGTCCGGGGAAAAGCGTGGGGGTGCCGCCGGGGTAGCGCAGCAGCGTCAGGCCGCGCGCCGCGCATCCGTACTGGGCCTTGCCGCCCTCCACATCGAAGGGCTCGGAGACCGCGCGCACCATCTGCTCCGGCGGCTGGAAGTCGCGGGTCATGTACAGCAGGTTCAGGCTGACGCTTTTTTTGGTCAGCCGCGCCTTGCGGGTGATGTCCTCAAGCCACTGCGGCGCGCCGTTCACGTCGAAGTTGAAATGGCACCAGCGGCCGTGGCTCGTGCCGGGCATGGGGCAATCCTTCACGTGCGGGCACGGGGCCAGCGGCGCGAGTCCGGCGGCGATGAGCTGTTCGCGCATCAGGCTGATGATGCGTCCGGTGAGGCGTACGCCGGTTTCCACCACGAGCAGTTTGCCGTCCGGCTTCAGGCCGCCCGTCAGGGTCTTGGCCACTTTCTGGCCGAGACTGTCCGCGTTCTTTCCTGCCCAGTTCAGCTCGTTGAGGGTGTTGGCGGCAATGACCAGCTCCGACTTTTCGCGGATCGGCTTGAGAATGTCGCCCTTGACCATCTTGATTTCCCAGGGGCTGCCCGCCTCCATGGCCCGGTTCAGGGACTTGTAGACGTCCATGCCTGTGTGCATGGCGGCCGGAGCCTTGTCGATGCAGATGAAGCGCAGTTTGCGAGAACGCAGCTCGGGACGGGCTATCCACATCGCCAGCGGCGCGGTGAGCGGGCCGGAGCCGAGGTCGGTGATTGTAGCGCCTTCAGGCAGGTCCGGGGCGAGGCCGGTGAACAGCCGGGAGAGCCGGTACAGGTTCCACGGCAGGAAATAGTAGATATACGCGCCCAGATGCTTGCCTTCGCTCATGTACATCTTGCGCGCTTCGGCCCGGTCGGTGGTCAGCGCGGCGGACATGTCCCGAATGTTGTTGGGCAGGAATTTGAAGTGCTTGCCCTTGAGGGGGAACGCCTCGCGCAGGGCGGGGCCCACGTTGTCAAGAATCCGGGCGGTCTCATCGGGCAGCGGCGGGAAAAGTGTTTCAGCCCACATGGGTGAATCGCATCCTTTTGACGTAATCGTCAGTGAAATCGTTAGCCTCGGTCAGGTCGAGGAGTCGTGTGTTTGCCGGCAGTTGCAGTGCCCGCCGTCTGGCTTCGTCCGAGCGCAGGAGCAGCAGCGCGCCGCGCAGCGAGGTGTTCCCGCTGCGCTTGACCCGTCCGGCCGCGCCCGAAGGCAGGAAGCCGAGCCGTTCAAGGTCGCCTATGCCCACGTGTTCGCCGAGTGCCCCGGCAAGATGGAATGTCTTCAGGGCCGACGGGCCGAGACCGGCCTCGCGAAGCAGCGCGGATACCGCCAGGTCGAAGGCCGCCTTGACCTTGAGGATTTCCTCCACGTCCGAAGCTGGCAGGAGCAGACCGTCTCCGCAGTCGAAAGCGGGTTCGCCGTGACGTTTTGCCACGCGCGCCGCGAAGCGTGCGGCCAACGGTGTGGTTCCATGACCGAATCGGCCGGATTCGTCAAGCAGACCGAGGGAAAGCAGGTTGGCGCACAGGGAGAGATAGGCCGTGCCGGTCATGCCCGGATGTTCTGTCTTGCCTGGCAGTCGGCGCGGGTGCAGTCCCTTGGGCGTCAGGTCGAATCCGGTGACGCTGCCCGGTCCGGCAGTGCGTCCGAAGGCCAGCCCCACGCCCTCCAGCGCGGGTCCCATGGGGACGCTGGCGATCAGCCTTTCGTCCGGGGAGAGCGCGAGCACGAACTCGCCGTTGGTGCCGAGGTCAGCCAGCAGGTAGGGGTATTCCGGCGGCTGGCCGTTCATTTCCACAGCGAGAAGGCCCGCGCTGACGTCCGCACCCACGAAGGGCGCGAGCAGTGGCGGAATGTACGCAAGGGGGATGTCCTCGGCGATGAAGCGTTCGTCGCCGCCCCGGTATTCCAGCCCGTAGGGGGCCGATGAGAGCGGGGCCGGGTCCATGCCGAGTAGCAGGTAGATCATGGCGGCGTTGCCGGAGATCACGAGTTTGCGGCAGTGTCCGCCGGCGGCTTCCTCCAGCGTGAGCACGAGCTTTCGTATGCGCCGGGAAACAAGGTCGCGCAGGATATGGGCGCCTTCCGGGGCGGCGGCGTGAGCCAGCCGGGACATGATCTCCGCCCCGAGGCCGTTCTGCGGATTGAGTTCGCCGCCTTCCGCGACCACTTCGTCTTCGGACGTGGCGGCCCAGTGCATGGTGGTGGTGCCAAGGTCCACGGCCAGATCAAAAGACTCCAGCTTGGGTACGGCCCGCAGGCCGGTCCGTGCGGCGCGCACGGGTTCGGGAATTTCCACGTCGCAGGGCTTGGCCGGATGCAGGCAGGCGAGCCGCCAGCCATTGGAAAGCTCTTCGCGGCTGAATCTGCGGCGGTCCTCTGCGGCGGGCTTCGGGGGCTTGGAGCGAAAGCGCACCCGGCAGAGCCCGCAACGGCCAAGACCCGAGCAGAGCGGCACACCCTCCCAGACGCCGGTCAGAAAAATGGCCTGTTCGAGGGACGCGTCCGAGTCGGCTTCGGTGCGGACCACATGTCCTTCATGGGTACGGATGGATATGCTCATGCGAAAACTCCCGGTCCTGAAAACATACCCCGCCGGGGAGTATCTGTAAACGCGCGCGGCTAGCGGCGGTCGAGAAAGCCCATGGCATCGGCGAGGTGATCCATCCAGATGCGGGCAAAGGCGTCATATTCCCCGAGGCCGCGTTTAACGCTTTGTACCTCGAATCCTTCGCTTTCCAGACGGGTCTGCCACGAGTCGTCATGGCTGCCGCTCATGTCTTCGGCCACGTGGTAGCCGGAGGCGAACATCAGCGGCTGAAGCGTGATGCGCCTGATGCCGGTTTCGCGGAAACGGTCGATGACGGTGTCGAGGCTCGGCTCCAGTTTCATGGCTCCGAGGTGCGCGTGCGGCACGTTGGCGCGAAGGTACTGGTCCAGATGCTGGTAGTAGCTGTGCCCGTGATGCCGTGAGCCGTGGGCCATGAGCAGCAGGGCGTTCGCCGGGTCGCCGTCGTCGGGGAATTCGCTTCGGACCGCCTCGGCGACGCGCTGCATCTCGTCCTCGGTCTCCGCGCCCAGAAGCGGTTCGCCCAGTTCCACGCGCGAGATCGCGCCGTTCTTCATGAACAGCCGGGCGGTGTGGCGCATCCTGTCGAACCCTCCGCCGGGAATCACGTGCAGGGACTGGAGCGCCACGCGCTCCACGTTGTCGTCGCTCAGACGCGTCAGCACGTCCTCGAGCGACTCAACGTCGTCGCCCTCGTCCTCCATGATCCGGCGGATGTGATGGGAGGCCATCACGGTTTCGAGACGCACGCCGGGCCAGCGCGCGCCGACGCGGCGGATCATGCTGTTCATGGCGGCGGCGGCCTTGAGGTGTCGGGAGCCGTAGGCGGCGAGGACAATGGCGGTGCTCATTCGGTGCTTCCTGATTCACAGTCGCGGCCCGGGATGGTGCCCCGGTTCTTCTTGACGATGGCCAGCGAGAAGTAGTGCGGTTTGACGGGTGCGTCCTTGATGTCCATGAGCACGGATTCGCCTTCCATGCCCAGACGGGAAACCAGTACCGTGTCCTCCGCCAGCCGGAGCTGCTCCAGCGTGTCCCGTATGGCGGAAAAATTGCGGTAAGTCTTCATTATCACGGCATTGTCCGCCGAGTCCAGCGCCTGCTCCAGTTCGCCGGGCGAACATACGCCGGGGATGACCACGAGATTTTCGCCGGATTCGCAGAGCGGCGCGCCCACCTTGGCGGCGGCGGCCTGATAGGAGGTGATGCCCGGCACGGTCTCAATGCGCGTGTCGGGCGCCATGTCCAGCAGGGTGCGCAGTAGGTAGCCGAAGGTGCTGTAGGTCAGCGGATCCCCGAGCGTCAGAAAGGCGGCGTTGCGACCTGAGGCGAGCACCTCGTCCACTGCCTGAGCGTTCTTTTCCCACGCACGGCGAAGCTCCCCGCCCTCGCGGGTCATGGGAAAGCCGAGCTGCACGATCTGTGCGTCCGGCTTCATGTGCGGACGGGCGATGCCCAGCGCGGTGGAGTAGTCGTTCTTGGTGGACGACGCGGCGAAGATCACGTCAGCGTCGCTCAGGACGCGCACGGCCTTGAAGGTCAGCAGTTCCGGGTCGCCGGGACCGACCCCGACGCCGAAAAGGGTTCCTCGTTGCATGATATATCCTCGAATGATGCGGGTGGACGGACAGTGTCCTTTTCCCGCCTGTTGGTCAATGGTGGAACAGCATCTCCCGCAGGGTCCGCGCCCCTTCAAGCAGGTCCGGCGTGGGGCGCGACACGAGCGCCTCGTCCATGAGCATGACGCGGCCTTCGCGCACGGCCTTGATCGCAGAAAAGCCGGGTTCCTCCGTGATCGCCCGAACCGTTACCGGGTTCATGCGTCCGACCTGCGCCACATAGGCGTCGATGCGATGTCCCGAGGCCAGCAGTCGCTCCCTGCCGCAGTCCGCGATGTTGCTCCCGCGCCGGGCCGGTGCATCGGGAAAGGCGTTGATCCCGCCCGCTGCGCGCAGGACAAGCAACGGCATGGAGCCGGGGCTGAAGGTGCGGTAATAGCGGTGGATGGATTCGAAAAAGACCACGGGCCGCTGGGCTTCCGGACGGGCATCCGCCTGCTTCAGCATGGTTTTCAGTTCACTGCGGAACGTATCCGTCATTGCCTGCGCCGCCTCGGTTTGGCCCGAAAGCAGGCCGAGGTCGAGCCAATAGTCGTACATTTCCTGCGGGGTACCGGGCTGTATGGCGAGTACCGTCACGCCCTGCGCCCGGAGCTGTTGCCAGATGCCGGAGTGCGCGCGCTCATGCATGGGGCGGATCAGAACCAGATCGGGCCGGTGTGCAAGGAATCGCTCGGCACCATCGCGCGAGCCAAGCACGGCGCGATTTTGGGCGACGGCTTTGTCCGCCGAGCGGGAAACCCCGATCACGCGTTCCCCGGCTCCCATGAGCAGCAGATTCCGGGTGTGCGCCGCGTACAGCGACACGATTCGCTTGAACGGCTCGTGAAACGTGACCGTCCTACCGAGACTGTCCGTGACGCTGGCTGCATCGGCGGCTTGCGGCATTAGGAGCAGCAGTAATGTCGCCAGAAAGACGCGGATCATCCCTGCGGCCTCCTCAGGGCGATGCGGGGCCGTCCGGTGAACGGGTCGTCGTCCACAAATGCTTCCACACCGAAGACTTCGGAGATGATCTCCGGAACCAGCGCGGTCTCTACGGATCCGGATGTTGCGACGCGGCCCCGGTGCAGGACGGTGACGCCGTCGGCGAACGCGGCGGCCAGGTTCAGGTCGTGCAGCACCGCGAGGACGCTGCCGCCGTTTTGGCAGAGATTGCGTAGCAGGTGCATCGTCTCCAGCGCGTGTCGCGGGTCCATGCTCGCTGTCGGTTCGTCCAGCAGCATGAGCGGTGCGTCCTGCGCCAGCGTGCGCGCAAGGGCGGTGCGCTGCCGTTCCCCTCCGGAGAGGTCGGTGGCGGGGCGGTCGGCCAGAGCGGTCATGTCCACGGCCCTGAGGGCGTCGTCCACCTTGGCGCGGTCTTCGGGCGACGGGGGCGAGAAGCGCGGAATGTGCGGGTGGCGGCCCATCATGACGGTTTCGCGCACGGTGTAGGCAAACCCGGCATGTTCGTTCTGGGGCATGTAGGCCAGATGTCTTGCGCGTTCGGCAGGCGAAAAAACTGAAATGGGTTGCCCGTCAAGCTGGATAGCTCCGGTATCGGGCGTGCGGTATCCTGCCATGAGGTCCAGCAGGGTTGACTTGCCCGATCCGTTGGGGCCGACGATGACGTGGAGGCAGCCCGCTGTGAGATGCATGGAAAGGTTGTCGATAACCTTTCGTTCGCCATGGGCGAAGCAAAGCCCGCCTGCGGTGAGAATTGCGTCAGTCATGGACGCCTCCGGCATGACGCTGACGGAACAGCCAGCAGAAGACGGGCCCGCCGATCAGGGCAGTGAGAACGCCGATGGGCACCTCGTGCGGCAGCACGGCGCGGGTCAGGGTGTCGGCGGCCAGCAGCAGCACGGCTCCGGCAAGGCCTGATGCGGGCAGCAGCACCCGGTTGTCCGGGCCGGAAGCGAGCCGGACAAGATGCGGCACCACGAGGCCGACGAACCCGATTATCCCGGCCGAAGCCACACAGACGGCGCTCACGAGAGACGCACCGCTCAGCAGGGCGAGGCGGACGCGCCCCGGGTTCACGCCAAGTGATGCGGCCGAGCGGCCCCCGAGGGACATGACGTTGAGGTCGCGTGCGAACCACAGGCACCAGATCAGTCCGGCGATGCCCGCGCCCCAGACCATGGCGGCCCGGTCCCATCCGGCGCCGGCAAAGCTGCCCATGAGCCAGAAGATGATGGCGGAGACGCGCTCGTCCGCGAGATATTTCAGGAAGCTCAGTCCCGCTGACAGGATGGAGGCCGTGATGATGCCAGCCAGCACCAGCGTTGCCGGGGACCGGGAGCGGTCGCCGCGTGCGATGAACAGTACGGCCAGAAGCGTGAGACAGGCTCCGGCGAAGGCGAAGGCGGGCAGCGTGGCCGGGCCGAGAAAGCTCAGCCCGAGCACGAGGCACAGCGCCGCCCCGAAGGCCGCCCCGGAGGACACCCCGAGGGTGAAGGGGTCGGCAAGCGGGTTGAGCAGCACGCCCTGAAAGACTGCGCCTGCCACGCCGAGGCCGAAACCGGCCCCGGCCGAGGTCAGGATGCGCGGCAGCCGGACGTCCATGACGATGGCCCGGATCTGTGGCGCGGCTTCGAATCCGGGCAGGCCCAGCGCGATCCCGAGGGCGTCGCCCGCGGGGATGTCGACGAAGCCCATGACAAGGGATGCCGCCGCGATCAGTGCGAGGGCCGCGCCCAGTGCCGCCGGAAGCAGCACCGCCCGGACCGCTGCCGATGCGTTTTGATTCACGGTCTGCCCGTTACTCCATGGCCTGCTTGAGATTTTTTACATACAGGTCGGCCCAGCCGTCCACGGATCCGAGGCCGCGAAGCTGTGTCCTGACCTTGTAGCCCGCCTTTTTGAGCAGGATTTTCCACGAATCGTCCTCGTCGCCCGCCATGTCGTTGGAGGCGTGGTCTCCTGCGACCACCATGAAGGGCTTCATGAGTACGTTGGCCTTGCCGGATTCGCGCAGCTTGGGCAGCACGTGGTCGAAGGAGGGGTACCCTTCCACGCAGCCCACGAAGACGGGATACTCGTATTCCGCCTGCATGGCGGCGGCGAATTCCGCGTAGATGCCGGTGGAGAAGTAGTCGTTGCCGTGACCCATGTAGAGCAGGGCGGCGTTGGCTTCTCTGGCCTCCTTTACGTCCGATGCCAGCGCCTTGACCGCTTCGTCGATGTCCTCGGTATAGGGATGCTGCTCGCCGGGCATACCCAGAGCCGGGCGGCCGAGATTCAGGCGCTGGAAGGGCCGGTGCCGCGGCTTGAGGGAGCGGATGGAGCGCAGGGAGGACACGAGCGTGATCAGGTCGTGAAACTCCTCGCCTGCGAAGACGTGCAGGGACTGGACGGTGATGTCGCGATAGCCGTCGTTCTGCAGGTCGGCGATTGTCGCCAGCGGGTGCTTGACGTGCAGCACGTCACGCGGAATCTCGGGATGGTCCTTGCTCCACTGCGGGTCGCTGGCGCGTTTCTGCCATTTCCTGCGGATGATGTCCGAGGTGAACGCGAGGCGCACGGGGATTTCGGGAAAGGCCTGCACGACCTTGTCGCGAATGGTCAGGATGGACTGCAGCGCCTCGGGGTAGCTGGTGCCGAACGCGGCGAGCACAATGGCCTTCTTTGCCGGACCTTCGGCGTGGGAGTGGCCCGCGAGAGCGGCCGCTGGGAAAAGCAGGCAGAGAGCCAGAACAAGGGATGCGATGCGCATGAAAGCCTCCATGGAATGGAGGGGCTTGGTTGTTGGAAAGAAAAGACCCCCCGGCAAAGAGATGGCCGGAAGGGGCTTGCTTCCCGAGAAGTGTTCCGAACGGACAAAAGCCCCGTTGCCGTCCGGCTGAACCAGAGACAGGCTTCGGCAGGTCTTCCGGCTGCCCCTCCCTGTCCCGGCCTTCCCGGAACGGATTCCAGTGGCTCACTCGGGGACGGGATTCGCGGGGGTCACGGCGGCGGGTCCGCTCCCGATTCTCACGGGATTCCCTATCAAGTCCTTACGGACACCTGAAGCGGTTTTGAAATAAGGAGATTGCGCGGCCGATGTCAAGCCTGACGGCCGACTTCCCCGGCGCTGTTGAGCAATTCCTCGGTGTCCACCACGAGCGCGTCGGATTCGCCCATCATGCCGAAGCCGAGAATGGGCAGGTGGAACACTTCCTCCACGGGGACCGTGAAGCGGGTGATGACAACCTGTTGCTGCTTGAGCACTTCGTCCACGAGGATGGCGGCCTTGTATTCGCCCACGCGGACCACCACGCACTGGGCCTTTTCGATGTCGTCCACCTTGGGTTCGATGTCCAGATAATCGCCGAGGCGCAGCAGGGAGTGGACTTCGCCGCGCACATCCACGGTCTCGCGGCCGTCAGGAAGTTCGACCACTTCCTGTCGCGTTGGCACGTAGATTTCCATCACGTCGCGGCTGGGAATGATGAAGACGTCGTCGCCCAGTCTGGTAATGATGGCGTCCACGATGCCTTCGTTGGCGGAGCGGTCCAGCGGAATGACGATGGTGAAGGTGGCTCCTTTGCCCAGCTCGCTGTCGATGCGGATGTCGCCGTCGAGCCCCACCCGGATGGCGTTGACCACCGCGTCCATGCCAACGCCGCGACCGGAAACGTCGGTGACTTCCGCTGCGGTGCTGAAGCCGGACTCCAGTACGAACTGAAGGATTTCCTTGTCGGAATATTCCTTGTCCGGGTCGGCGATGCCCTTTTCGACGGCCTTGGCATGAATACGTTCGGGGTCGAGGCCCTTGCCGTCGTCGCGGACCTCGATGAAGGCCTCTTCGCCCTTGCGCCACGCGGAAAGCTGAACGGAGCCGGTGTCGGGCTTTCCGGCCGCCTCGCGCTCCTCAGGCGTTTCGAGGCCGTGGTCCACTGCGTTGCGCAAGAGGTGCACCAGCGGCTCGTTGAGGCTCTCCACGATGGTTTTGTCCAGCGCCAGCTCTTCGCCCTTGATGACGAATTCGAGCTTCTTCCCGATCTTCTGGGAGAGGCTCTTCACCAGCCGGTGCATGGGCATGAAAATCTGCTTGAGAGGCACGAGCCGGATGGCGTCCACCTCGTTCTGGAGCTTGTTGATGACCGTGTCCAGTTCGCGCAGGCTGGCGGAGGTCTTCTGGGCGTTCTTGCCGCTGCTCTGGGCGATGACCGCGTACGTGACCATGAGCTTGCCCACGTGCTCGATGACGCGGTCGAGACGATCCGTGGCGACGCGGATGGAGGAAATGGCCTGCGGCTGCGCCTGCTTTTCCTCCTTGGGCTGCGAGGGGGCCTGCCCGGCGCCGGCTTCGGGCTTACCGGAGGTGTCAGCCTTTTCGCCGGTATCGGAGGGGGCAACCTCTTCCCCGCCCATGGCGGCCGCCGCGGCGGCTTCGGCCTCGGCGTCCTCGCGGGTGGCGGCTTCCTGCGCTTCGGCGATATCCTCTTCGCTCTTGGTCTCCACTGCACCGAGGTCGAGAATGCCCGCCAGCGACATCAGAAATTTTTTCTGCGCTTCGGTCACGCCGAGCATCGCCGTGACGATCTCCTGCGAGATCGGTGTGATGCCGTCGGAGAGCATGTCGAGCAGGGCGATGACCTGAGCGGACGAGACTTTCATGTGGCTCAGGCCCATCATATCCATGGCCTCGACCACCTGAGCCTTGCCCTGCTCGGCCTCAAGGATGCGTTTCTCGAATTCCTCAATGCATTCGCGGATGCCGTCGCGCATTCGTTACCTCATTGGCGCTGTTCGCGCCCTTTGAAAAATGCCTGCTCGTCATCGAAGGCCGCGATGGTCTTGTCGAAGGCCCACGAGTAGAAGACGTCCTTGCACGAGGGGGAGAGACAGCAGACGGAAATGTCGAAGATGCCCACCAACTCGGCAATGGCCTCCCACGAGGATGAGTTGAAGGTCAGGACCTCGCCCATGTCCATGAGGATGGGCGTGCCTGCCCCGGCCTGAATGATGGCGCTGGTGATTGGCTTGCGGTGCGGCTCGAAGTGAACCCGACGGTCCTTGACGCGGATGACGGTCACGCCGTCCTTCTCCTCGACATCGACTCCGGCCGCCTCGGGGCCCGCGTCTCCGGCGCCGCCGCCCTCGGTGGCTTCGCGGATGAGCTCCTGAATTCTGCGGGTCTCGTCCTCGTCCGGCTGGCCCGTGTCGCGCAGCTGTTCCAGCACCTGAAAGATCATGTTCACGGATTCGGAGAGGACCGCAATGTTCGAGGGCTCCGCGGCAACCTCGCCGGACTGGACCTTCTTCATGAAGTCCTCGACCTTGTGCGTGAACGACGAGGCGTACTCGAACCCGGCCATGAAGCCGGTGACGCCCTTGATGGTGTGCAGAGGGCGGGCGAGGATCTCGATTCCTTCCTCAGTCAGGCCGAAATCGAGCTGTTCAAGCCCCTCCATCACCTGGGGGTAGTACTTGTCGTTGACCTCCGAGAAGAACTCGTCGACCATTGCATCGTCTTCACTCATGCCGATCTCCGTGGCTATTGCTTGAGCAGACCCACTCGTTCGAGTTCCTTGAAGAGCTTTTCCTTGTCCACGGGTTTTACCAGATACCCCGAGGCCTGACCCTCGTGAAAGGACTTGAGAACGGTTTTGGGGTCATCCAGCGCGGATGTCATGATGACCTTGGAGCGCGGCCCCTCCTGTTGGTTTTCCATGTCGCGTATGGCTGCAAGCGCTTCGATTCCGTCAATTTCCGGCATCATGATGTCCATGAGCACCAGATGGTAGGGGCGTTTCTCTTCAATGGCGAGTCTGACGGCTTCTATGGCTTCGCGGCCATTGACCACTATGTCTACTTCAAAAAGTGACATGAGAAACGATTTCAGAACCTTGCGGCTCAGGAATTCGTCTTCCACTATCAATGCCCGCATGTTTCCTCCGGCTGTTGGGCTATAAAACCATGTCGTTATGGTATGATGTCCCGATGGTTAAAATAATGTCAATGACTTATTCTTTATAAATCTATTCTCTTGCCTGACGCGGCGGGACGGGCTATTGAGCCGTCCATGGTTCGCGAAATCACTGATACGAGAAAAAAACGCGTGGACGAGGTGCTCGCCAGACGCCAGAAGGACCTGACCCTCGTCATGGACAACATCTGGGATCCGCACAACGTCTCGGCCGTGTTGCGCAGCTGCGATGCGTTCGGCGTGAACCGGGTGCATCTGTATTACACCACCGCAAAGTGGCCCGAGCTCGGCAAGAAGAGCTCCGCTTCCGCCAAGAAGTGGGTGGAGCGGGTGCGCCACGAAGACCACGCCGCCATGATCGGCGATCTTCGGGATCAGGGGTACCAGATTCTGCGCACCGGGTTTTCCCCCACCGCCCGCACGGTGATGGACTTCGACTATACCGGCCCCACGGCGGTTATCCTGAGCAACGAGCACCGCGGGACCTCCCCGGAGCTGGCCGAGCTCGTGCCGGACGAAGTGTACATCCCCATGCAGGGCATGGTGCAGAGCTTCAATGTTTCCGTGGCCGCCGCGCTGATTCTTTACGAAGCGTTTACGCAGCGCAACGCCGAGGGCATGTACGACAGCCCCTCCTATTCTCCCGAAGAGCTGGAGCGGCTGCGCGGCGAATGGTACACCCGCTGAGACTATAATAGCATCTCCAGCCGAAGTCCTATTACTTTTGATGCAGGAAGGCGCATCCTCATGAACAGCACGCCCGATCAACTTCAGGCGGTGGCCGACGCCCTGCGTAACGGGGGGCTGGCCGTGTATCCCACGGAAACCCTCTATGCCGTCGGCTGTCGCGGAGACAGTGAAGAGGCGGTCCGGAACGTTTCCCGCCTCAAGGCAAGACCGGAGGGGAAGCCCCTGCCGCTGCTTGTGGGGAGCATGGAAGGCCTCGAGAGGGTCTGCGGTCCCGTAACCGGCGTTGCGGCAAAGCTCATGCGGACGTTCTGGCCCGGCCCGCTGTCGATTCTCGTTCCGGCCTCGCCGAGCCTCGCTTCCGGAGTGAGCGACGAACGCGGCCTGACCTCGGTGCGTTGGACCGCCCACGCCGCGGCGGCTCGCCTGAGCGAGATGGTCGGAGCTCCGTTGGTCGCCACAAGCGCCAACCGCAGCGGACAGCCTCCTGCGGCGTTGCCCGAGGAGCTTGACCGGGAGCTGCTGGCCGGGGCGGATGCGTTCTATTCCGGGCGGCCTTATCCGTCCGGCGGCGCGCCTTCCACTGTTGTGGAAGTTCTGGACGACGGCACCCTGCGGCTCGTGAGGGTCGGTGCCGTTTCCGGGCGAAAACTCCGTGAAAAAGGATTTTCCCTGGAAAGCGAGTAGAGACTCATTCACGGGAGCGTGCCGTGGCCTGCAGCGAGACCCCGCCGATCATACTGGTAGTGGAAGACAGCAAGTCCATTCTACAGGAACTGGAACGCAGGATTCCTTCGGAACTTGGCTTCACGGTGGAGAGCGCCGTCGATTTCGCAGGGGCCGAGCGGCTCGTGCAGCAGAATCCCGAACGCTTCTATTGCGCCGTTCTTGATCTCAACCTCCCGGACGCGCCCGACGGTGAAATCGTCGACCTCGTGCTTGGCCGGGACATTCCCTCCGTGGTCTTCACTTCCGGCATGGACGAGCAGCTCCGTCGGACAGTGCTGGACAAAGGCGTCGCCGACTATATTTTCAAGGACTCCAGAGCGGTCTCCAATCTCGTGCGCGCCCTGGCCCGCCTGTGGGCCAATCGCGACTGCAAGGTGTTGATCTGCGAGGACTCCCGTTCCATGCGGGAACACGTCTCCGCCGTGCTGCGCAGGCGGATGTTCAATGTAGTGACCGCTCTGGACGGGAAAGAGGCGCTGGAAGTGCTCGAGCGAGAGCAGGGCGTGCGCGTCGTGGTCACCGATTTCGCCATGTCCGGCATGGACGGCCTCAGCCTTGTGCGGAAGGTGCGTGAGACCCGCAGCAATGAAGAGGTCGCGCTCATCGGTATCTCCTCGAACGACACCGGCCCGCTTTCCGTCTGGTTTCTCAAGGCCGGTGCCGACGATTTTCTGCGCAAGCCCTTCCTGACCGAAGAGATCGTCTGCCGTGTCGAGCAGAATCTGGAGCGGCTGGAGCGTATCGAGAAACTCAAGGAAGTAAACGAGGCCAGACTCCGCTTTCTCGGATTCGTGGCGCACGATCTGCGCAACCCGATCAACGGCATCAGAGGGTTTGCCAACCTTCTCAAGGCAGAGCTGAAGGATATTGACGGCGAACAGCGGCAGGTGCTGGATATCATCGCGCAGTCCGCTGACAACATGCGGATGCTCGTGGACGATCTGCTTGGCGTTTCCGCCATTCAGTCCGGCAGACTCGAGCTGAACCCTGCTTCCACCGACCTGCATACCGTGGTTCACGACCGGGTCGTGGCCAACAGGCTCATGGCCAAGCGCAAAAGCATCCAAATTAGCGAAGAACTGGAAGAGCTGCCCGCCGTCTCGGTGGACGCCGCCAGGATAGGGCAGGTGCTGGACAACCTGCTTTCCAACGCCGTCAAGTTTTCCATGCCGGGGACCACCATTTCCGTAAAGCTGGAGCACTCCGAAGGCGATATCCTGCTCTCGGTCTGCGATCAGGGGCCGGGGATCGAATCGGAAGAGCAGGGGCAGCTCTTCGAGGACTACCACAAGGGCAAGGCCGCGCCGACCGGTGGCGAATCCAGCACGGGGCTGGGGCTGTTCATCGTTCAGAGCGTCGTGAGGGCGCACGGCGGCAGCATTCAGGTGGAGTCGGAAAAGGGAGCCGGGGCCTGTTTTCATGTCCGCCTGCCGTATCCGTCCGAGAGCGAAGAGTAGAGTTTTTTGAACCCTCGAGCCGCGGGAAAAGGCACTTCCCCTGATCGGTGTTCAATAATTTTTACTGTTTGTATGCTCATGCCTGATTGAAGAATCGTTTAGGTATGTCTTTATGTATTTGTAATGAAATGGTTTTTTGTCAGTCTAAAAGGTTTTTGAAGTTTTGGCACAAGGATTGCTTGAGTCTGACTACCTTCTTTCTTTTGCTAATGGTTTACGAAAACGGCTCTCCGGGACGGTCCCGGGGAGCTTTTTCGTTGTATGGGTGGACAGCCGTAAGCCGGTCGGCAACAATCGGCGGGTGTTCTCATGAATTGGCAGAAAAAAGGAGTCAGCCTTGAAAACCAAACCTTGTCCCGAATGCGGCGCGGATGTGCCTGTCTACCGCAACCCGGTGCCCACGGTGGATGTGGCGGTGCTTGTGCCGTCCGTTGACGGCGGAAGTCCCGGCGTGGTGCTGGTGGAGCGGGCCAATCCGCCTTACGGATGGGCGCTGCCCGGAGGCTTCATCGACTATGGCGAACCCTGCGAGGCCGCAGCCGTACGCGAGTTGGAAGAGGAAACCGGGCTCAAGGCGACCTTGACGGGCGTTCTCGGCGTTTATTCTGATCCGTCTCGCGACCCGCGTATGCACACAATGAGTGTTGTCTATACAGCCGTGGCGGACATGACCACCCTTCAGGCCGGAGACGATGCCGCCAATGTGCACGTCTTTTCTCTGGACAATCTGCCGGAGCTTGCCTTCGACCATCCTGAAATCCTTGCCGATCTGCGTGCAATGCTGGACAAGGCCAGTCCTGCTCGCTAAGGTTTTTCCAAAGGACGGTCCACAATGCATGAAAAGACGCTCTGCATAACTCTCGGAGATCCCTGCGGCCTTGGTCCTGAGCTGGTCGTACGGTATTTTGCCGAGCCCCGGGACGGCAAATATCTGCTCATAGGGCCGGCCTCGGCTCTTGAAAGGGAGCTCGAACGGGAAGGACGCCCCCGTTTTTACGTCAAAATAGATGACCCCGGCGAGCTGGCAACGCTTCCGGCCGGGGTATATATTTTTGAACCACCGGAATTGTCCCGGCTGGGCTTCCCGTCCGGCTGTCAGACCGTGGAAGGCGGCCTCGCCGCTGGCGTGAGTCTGGAAAATGCGGTTGAACTGCTTCTTGATGGTGCCGTGCACGGCCTGACCACCTGCCCGCTCAACAAGGCCATGCTGCAACAGGCCGGTTTCGATTTCCCCGGACATACCGAGTTCCTGGCCGAACGGCTCGGCGTGGGCCGCGAAGGAGTATGCATGCACCTGTGCGGCGAAAACGAGGACGGTTCCAGCGCCCTTCGGGTCAGCCTCGTGACAACGCATCCGCCTCTCTCCGAGGTGCCCCGACTCGTTACACGCAAACGCATCCGGCACTGTCTGGAACTCACCGCCGATTTCCTGAAGCGCCTCGGCAAATCCGGCAGCATCGGCGTGTGCGGCCTCAACCCACACGCAGGGGAGTCCGGGCGCATCGGCCACGAGGATAATGATATCGTGGAACCGGCCATCTCTGAAGCAAGACGAGACGGAATCAACTGCGAAGGGCCCATCCCCGCGGACACGCTCTTTCATTTTGCCGCCGCCGGGCGCCATCCCGCCGTACTCGCCATGTATCACGACCAAGGGCTTGCTCCGCTCAAGCTCCTGCACTTCGGCAAAGCCGTCAACGTCACGCTCGGCCTGCCGTATCCGCGCACCTCGCCCGACCACGGAACAGGCTACGACATCTGCGGAACCGGAACCGCCTGCATACACAGCTTCGCCAAGGCCGTCGAACTCGCCCGAAAGATGATGGCCTAGCCGATTCAACCCACAACGACCCGGACGGATTCACTCCCAAGGAGGGCGCATGAACAGGTACATCCTTCTCGACCGCGACGGCACCGTCATCCAGGACCGGCATTACCTCAAGGACCCGGAGCAGGTGGAACTGCTGCCCGGAGCTGCCGAGGGCCTGCGCAAACTGCGTCAAATCGGCTACCGCCTCGCCATCCTCACCAATCAAAGCGGCGTCGGCAGAGGATACTACACCGAAGACGACGTCCGTGCCTGCAACCGCAGACTCGAGGAGCTCTTGCGAAAGGAAGGCGTGGTCATCGATGCAACCCTGCACTGCCCCCACGCGCCTGAAGATAACTGCGACTGCCGCAAACCGGCACCCGGCCTTCTGTATCAAGCCGCCGAAGAACTGGGCTTCGACCCTGAACAGGCGTGGATGATAGGTGACAAGTACGCCGATGTCCGCCTCGGAGCCGACACCGGCGCAACCCCTGTTCTGGTGCGCACAGGCAAAGGAGCAAAAGAGGAAGCCCGCTGTTCCGACCTCGCACGCTACGTCGTCGACAATCTCAAGGAAGCCGCAGACCGTATCGCCGAAGCCGACTCGTAAGGGGCCTCCGGCGGCTCTCCGAGGGCCCTCCGGGGGCTTAAGAACCCTTTTGCAAAAGGGTTCTTAAGAATCTCCCAAAAACAATTGGCTTGCCAAGCCGCACAAGGCTTTCCGACTGCTGAGGCGCGTAGGCGGCTTGGCGGGTGGCTGACGGTGGTTTCAGGTAGTGGGGGATATAACAGCTTAGGGAGTTCCAGGCTGTTCGGCCAAGAATTGCAACGTCCAATATCTCCGTCAGCGGGGGGGCAGCTGGGACGTGGGTTGTGCGGTCGCATGAACCCGGAAGCTGCAACGCCGCTGACAACCCAGGGATTCCAAAGGGGGCCCGCCCCTTTGGTCCGCCTGAAGGGCCCGCCGGAGGCACAAAAAAGGGCTCTGCAGTACTGCAGAGCCCTTTATAGTTATATCTTGAGCAAAGATTATATTTCGCAGTCTTTGAGATAGCCGCAGACGAAGGCGGTTGCGTCCATGGCTTTTTTGCCTTGGGGTTTTATCTCGGGTGTCAGGTAGACTTTGTCGGCTGTGCTGATGGCGAGTTTGCCGTTGATTTCGCCGAGGACGGTTCCGGGGTCCACGCCGGGGGATTCGTCTTCGCCTACTTCGCCGGGGGTGACGTTGAGGCGCAGGACTTTGTCCTGTCCGTTGTCCCAGTCGAAGTAGGCTCCGGGCCAGGGGTACATGGCGCGAATCTGGTTGTGTACTTGCTGAGCAGGGCGGTTCCAGTCGACCTGGCCTTCCTCTTTGGTGAGTTTGTGGGCGTAGGTGGCGAGGGAGTCGTCCTGCGGTTTGAGGGCGTAGGCGCCGCGCGCGAGGCGGGCGAGGGCTTCCACGATGCAGACTCCGCCGAGTTCGGCGAGTTCGTCGTGGATTTTTCCGGCGTGATCGTTGTGGCCGATGCGCAGGGCGCGGGCTACCATGACTGGGCCGGTATCGAGTCCGGCTTCCATTTTCATGATGCTGATGCCGGTGACGAACTCTCCGTCTGCTATGGCGCGCTGAATGGGGGCGGCGCCGCGGTATTTGGGAAGCAGGGATGCGTGGATATTGAGCGGATGCAGTTTGGGTACGTCGAGGACGGCCTGTGGCAGGATGAGTCCGTAGGCGGCAACCACGAGCACATCGGGCTCAAGGGCGGCAAGCTGGTCTATGTCGGACTGGTCTTTGAAGTTTTCCGGTTGGTAGACTTCTATGCCGTGTTCCAGCGCCAGCTGTTTGACCGGCGAGGGCTTGCATTTGCGGCCGCGACCGCAGGGGCGGTCCGGCTGGGTGTATACTGCCGTCACGTCGCAGCCGTCGAATTCGATGAGCGCCTTGAGGCTCTGGGCCGCGAATTCGGGCGTGCCCATGAAAACGACGCGCAGTTTTTCCGCTACTTCGTCCATCTCTGTGCCTTTTTCTTGTACATGGCCTGCTTGAGTCGGCTGGCCCGGTCCACGATGGTGGTTCCGTCGAGGTGATCGATTTCGTGCTGGAGGATGATGGCGAGATAGCCGTCCGTCTCGATGCAGAGCTCTTCGCCTTCGAGATTTCTGGCGGTCACCTTGACCCGCTCGGAGCGTTTGACATTGCCGGTGAATCCGGGGCAGCTCAGGCAGCCTTCTTCGGAATCCACGGAGCCGTCGCACTCGACGATCTCGGGATTGATGAGCACGCGAAGGTCGCCGCGCTCCTTGGGACCGGTCTGGTCAACGCAGATGAGGCGGATACCTTCGCCCACCTGCGGGGCGGCGAGGCCGACGCCGTCGTCCGCGTACATGGTCTCCACCATGTTTTCGACCAGTTCCTTTATCTCGGGGGTGATTTCCTCGATCGGGGCGGCCTTTTCGGCGAGCACCGGCTCGGGCCATCTGCAAACTTCCAGCTTCATGCTATGCCTCCGGCGACCGCCAGAGCTTCCCTCCGGCTCCGGTCACCATCTCCCGGCCGCGCTCATGTGGTGCGGGCCGGTGATTTGTTTCATTCTTTCGCAATTCGGGCCGCTTCCGTGCCGGGAAGCTGCGCCGGGGAAATCTCTTACACGTTTTGCGCCAAAAGACAACGGACTCGACAGGGTCTGAAATCGGGGCGCACCATGGAAATAAGCACTCCTGCGCAGATGGCAATCGCGTCATTTGCGGGGCTGCGGGAAAGAAAAGGGCGCCCGTTGCCGGACGCCCTTGAGTGGTTCGATCGGGAAAAGGTCTAGGATTCCTTTTTCTCTTCCTTCTTTTCGCGCAGTTTGATGCCGAGTTCGCGAAGCTGTTTGTTCCCCACCTCTGAGGGCGCTTCGGTCATGAGGCAGGTGGCCTTCTGCGTCTTGGGGAATGCGATGACGTCGCGGATGGACTTGGCGCCGCACATGATCATGATGAGGCGGTCAAGACCGAAGGCGATGCCGCCGTGCGGCGGAGCGCCGAACTTGAGGGCATCCATGAGGAAGCCGAACTTCTCGCGGGCCTCCTCTTCGTCGATGCCGAGCGCGGAGAACATGGCGTCCTGCTGTTCCGGGGTGTGGATGCGGATGGAACCGCCGCCCACCTCGTAGCCGTTGATAACGAGGTCGTAAGCGCGGGCGAGCGCGTCGCCCGGATTTTCCCTGACGGTTTCCAGCTGGCCGGGCTGGGCCGAGGTGAAGGGATGGTGGCGGGCCACCCAGCGCTTGTCGTCGGCGTCCCACTCCAGCAGCGGGAAGTCGGTGACCCACAGCGGCGCGAACACGGACTCGTCGATGAGACCAAGGCGTTCACCGACCTTGATGCGCAGGTAGCCCAGCGCGGTGTTGGCGATGTCCGCCTGACCGGCCTGAAAGAAAAGGATGTCGCCGGGCTGGCAACCCGTGCGTTCGGCCAGCGCGGCCTTTTCGTCCTCGGAGAAGAACTTGACGATGGGAGACTGCCACTCGCCGTCCTCCTTGACCTTGATCCACGCAAGGCCCTTGGAGCCGTAAATCTCAACGTATTTGGTGTACTCGTCGATCTCCTTGCGGGTCAGCTCCGCGCCGCCGGGAACGCGCATGACCTTCACCAGCTCGGATGCGGCAAAGACCTTGAATCCGCCGCCCTTGAAAATGTCGGTGACTTCCTGATGCTTGAGGTCGAAACGCACGTCGGGCTTGTCGAGGCCATAATCGCGAACGGCTTCGGCATAGGTCATGCGGGGAAACTCGGCGGGCAGCTCGGCGTCCAGCGTCTTCTTGAAGACACTGCGGACCATGTCCTCGGCGATGCCCTGAACCATTTCCTCGTCGGCAAAGCTCATCTCAACGTCGATCTGGGTGAATTCCGGCTGACGGTCGGCGCGCAGGTCCTCGTCGCGGAAGCATTTGCAGATCTGGAAGTAGCGTTCCATGCCGGAGACCATAAGCATCTGCTTGAACAGCTGCGGGGACTGCGGCAGGGCGTAGAAATCGCCGTTATTCACGCGGGAGGGCACGAGGAAGTCGCGTGCGCCCTCGGGGGTGGACTTGGTCAGGATCGGGGTCTCGATTTCGAGGAACCCGTTGTCGTCGAGGAAG
Source organism: Pseudodesulfovibrio halophilus DSM 5663 (assembly GCF_059568665.1). Classification (NCBI taxonomy): domain Bacteria; kingdom Pseudomonadati; phylum Thermodesulfobacteriota; class Desulfovibrionia; order Desulfovibrionales; family Desulfovibrionaceae; genus Pseudodesulfovibrio; species Pseudodesulfovibrio halophilus. The sequence goes on from NZ_JCANTV010000002.1 coordinate 97,080, forward strand.
CGGCGCACGGCCTGAGCGGCCTTGTGGCGCATGATGAAGTTGTTAGCCAGCGCGGGGCGGCGCAGGTCGAGGAAGCGGTGCTTCAGGCGCAGGTTCTCGCCCGCCTCGACGCGGTCCTCGATGGGGAACGGCGGCGTCTCGGAAGTGTTCAGCAGCTTCCACTCGTCCACGACCACTTCGATCTCGCCGGTGACGAGGGCGGAGTTGGACATGCCTTCGGGGCGCTCGCGAACCTGTCCGCGGACGGCCACCACGTATTCGGTGCGCAGGGCGTGAGCGCGTTCGTGTGCGTCCTCGTTGTGCTCGGGGCTGAAGACGACCTGAGTCAGGCCTTCGCGGTCGCGCAGGTCGATGAAGATCAGGCCGCCGTGGTCGCGTCTGAACTGGACCCAGCCCATCAGCGTCACGGTATTGCCTATATTATTGGCATTGAGCTCATTGTTGTGGTGGGTGCGGCGCCAGCCGCCCAGATCCTCAATGACTCGATACTCGTCGTAGCTGCGTTCTTCCTGGTGTTCAGACATGGTTGCTCCGTTGTGGTTGACCCCGGACTGCGGGGCGGCCTGTATTAATGAATTACGAAGGAGGACCGTTGACGGCCTCTAGACTTTTTTGAGGTATTCCTCGCGGGATACGGTGTATTGCTCGTCATCGCCGGCCATGTCCTTGACAGTGACCGTTCCCTCGGCAAACTCCGCCTCGCCGAGGATGAAGCACTTGGACGCGCCGGTCTTGTTGGCGGCGCGCATGCGGCTCTTCATGGAGCCGCCCGCGTAGGAGACTTCGCCGCGCTGCCCCTTTTCCCGCAGCTTCTGCGCGAAGAGCATGGCGTCGTTGGCGGCGCGGTCATCAGTGACGGCAATGTAGAAATCGGGCGCATCGGCATCCCGGGCACCCAGCAGCATGGCAAGACGCTCCATGCCGCAGGCGAATCCGGTGGAGGCGCAGTCGGGACCGCCGAGGCTCTTGGGCAGTCCGTCATACCGGCCGCCGCCCGCAACCGCGGTCTGGGAGCCGATGTCGTTGGACGTGACCTCGAAGGCCGTGCGGATGTAGTAGTCCAGCCCGCGCACGAGGCGGGGATTCAGCACGTACTCCACGCCCGCAGTGCCAAGGATGTCCTTGACCTGCGTGAAGTGATCGGAACACTCGCCACAGAGGTGGTCGGTAATCTCGGGCGCACCCTGAACCAGCTCCTTGCAGCTCTTGGACTTGCAGTCCAGAACGCGCAGCGGGTTGGTGTCCATGCGGCGTTGGCAGTCCTCGCAGAAGCCGTCGCGACCCTTGGACTGATAAAAATCAATGAGCGCCTGACGGTATGCCGGCCGACAGTCATGACAGCCGAGGGAGTTGAGCTCGAACGTCAGTTTGGTCAATCCAAGCTCGTTCAGAAAGCTCTTGAGCATCAGGATCAATTCGGCATCGGCCTGCGGTTCTGGCGCACCGAAGATCTCCGCGTTGAGCTGGTGGAACTGGCGCTGACGACCCTTCTGAGGCCGCTCGTAGCGGAACATGGGGCCCGTGGTGAAATACTTGAGCACCTTTCCGGGCTGGTACCGCCCGGATTCCACGAACGCACGGACAACGCCCGCCGTGGCCTCGGGGCGCATGGTCATGGAGCGTCCCTTCCGGTCAGGAAAGGTGAACATCTCCTTGCCCACCACGTCGGTGTCCTCGCCTATGGATTTGATGAAAAGTTCGGTCTTTTCAAGGATCGGTGTCCTGAGTTCGCCGAAACCGTATCTGGAGAAGACTTCACGGGCAGTGTTTTCCATTCTGGTGAACACCGCTGCGTCCTCGGGAAAGAGGTCCGCGAAACCCTTGATCTTTTTTATGCTGGGCATGGTTGCTTTCCAATCCTGTCAATATCTGGCTTTGGGAAACGATTCTCGTTAGTCCAAGTGTGCGCGATTGTCAAAGCCGCAAGAGCGGCACGCAGGGGTCATCCCCGGTTGCGGATGTCGTCACGCCACTTGTTCAGCGGAGCGTAGCAGCCTTCGCCTTCATGGTTCGAACGGCGAGCCTGCTCCCCCTTTTCGTTGTCGAGCATCATCATGCAAAGGTAACGATTCTGCTCGTCGTCCCACTTGAGGTCCGGACAACGACGCTGATAGCCATACTGGCGGTGCGACTCCTCGCAAGGATTGTCAAGGCAGCACCAGCCGCAGCCCACGCAGGGTTTGGACATTTGCTAGGTTCTCCTGTGGTCGGGATGTGGCAGTTTACGGACCGAAGACATTACCCGTACTCGCCACGCTTGTGAAGACCGGAAAACAGGGAATTCTCGCTGTGACCTGCTTCACGAAAGGCAGCCTCCGGCGGGCCCTTCAGGCGGACCAAAGGGGCGGGCCCCCTTTGGAATCCCTGGGTTGTCAGCGGGGTTGCAGCTGTCAGGGCCATGCGGCCGCACAACCCGCGTCC
>NZ_JCANTV010000003.1:0-94982 GCF_059568665.1 Pseudodesulfovibrio halophilus DSM 5663
CAGAAAAAGCCCCAGAAAGGGGCTTCTCTTGAAAATATGAATGCCTGACGCAACTATGCTCCAAGCAAGGGTCTTGTCATGAAGGTCCGTCGTCCCTGCGGGACGCCTGACAGGGATAAAAAAGGGGTCGGCTCGGAGCCGAAACGCCAATTGGACACAAGAAGATCTGCTTTCAATTCCTCACCTCAAAACGTCACTGACGCTTCAGAGCAAGGTGGGCCAAGCCGTCTCAAAGAAACAGCCTGTTGCAGAAACTGCAACACAAAACCATACGGGATGAAGAATGCCCTGTTCCCAGTGAAAGAAATCTCCTTTCAACGGTCCAATTCAATAGTGGGTGTCACAGCACAAGTTCATGCGCCTTGCGCCTGCCGCTGGGGGCAGAAATGTGACCTTCGGGGAAGCTGGCAACGATCGGCGCTCGGGTCCAACCGTTCATCTGGCAAATGGATTTGTGTAAGCTTGGCGTTTGTTTTGGAAAGAATGCCGTTTGTTTCGGAAAAACGGCGGTAAGCGTTGAAGCCGTAGGCTTCGTACGTCGTCATCAGTTCGGATTTCATCACGAACTTATGACGACCAGGTCGTTGGTAATGCCTCCTTCTGTTTAGGTTTATGGTTTTCCATACCACGGCACTTTTGCAGATTTCCACTCGGGGCCCCGACTTTCTGCAGATTTCTTATTGCCGCCCGTCGCCTGCCCGCAGGCTGGCACGGTCACCGGCCCGGTCAATGCCAAGCCCTTTCGGGCGGATTCCCTTTGGTCATCCGGCCTTGACCAAACCGCCTTACCCGTGCCGTGTCAGTCTCAGGCGACGGTGACGGGGATGACGGCTGTGGCTCTGGTTCAAGGGATATTAGGGAAAACATATTGCGGGAATAGGCCGATTGAATCTCGTTTCTATTTGTAATGTTCCCCCACTGGTCCAACAAACCGATTCATTTCTTTGAGGAGAGTTCCCCATGAGAGAAGTGCGGAAGGACTGCCCAAGCTATACTCTTCGGCCCCCAGAAGAGAGGGGACTATCACAAGACGTCAACTGTAAAGACTCTTATGCCTTGGAACGCCAGAGTTCTTCGCCGCACTGTCTACACCGGTGCGACTGTCCAATCGTGCCATTTTTTGAAACGTAAAGCCTACTGCCTCCGCAATGTGGACATCGTACAAACTGCCCGTTTTTGAAGGAATTTGGACCTAACCTGTTTTGTGCCTGAGCATATCCTTGCTCAGCAGCCTTGGTATACCACTCCACGGCCTTGCGGGCATCCTTGGATACGCCTTCTCCATATTCATAACAAACACCTAACTTGTTTTGTGCCTGAGCATAAGATGTAAGCTTTAGAAGCTACTAGTGTTATATTCTAGTGGTTGAAAATATGCTTTGTGGCTACAAAATTGGGCCATTCCTCAAAAACATTTCCGTCAAGTACGTTCCCGCCCTTGTTTGGTTTACGGCCATGGCTTCCTATTTGTTTCAGCCAGAAGGGGACCCCGGCAATTTTGCAGGTGTCGCGGAGTTTCCTTGCCCATTCCGGTTTCATTTCTCGTGCGCCGTTCCCGGATTCACCTCCGGCAACAACCCAGTCCATGTCTTTCAGCATTTGAGGAACAAGGTCCGGTAAGTCGTCCAGTAGAGGTTCAAAGGTTACAGCCCGTACTGCAGCGGGAACTTTTTTCAAATTTTCAATGCGATAGAGATATTGGTTAGCCTCAACGGTCACGCCGGGCATGATGTTGGGGGTGTAATTAAACTCGTGGGCCAACTCGGCAAGCCGGGTGGAGCGTTTGGTCAGGAAATGAAAAGTATGCTGCGGGGCCTGATTCATGATGGCGAAGATTTCGCGCAGAAATTCAATCGGCACATCCCTGTGAAAGGTGTCCGACATGCTGTTTACAAAGTAAAAGGTCGGTTTTTTGCGTTTGAGCACAGCTTCCATGACTCCGGGATGGCAGGTGATCTTTGCTCCATTTTTATATTTTTGGTTTCCGAAGCTTTGCAGTCTGGGAATCATCCTCAGCGCATAGCAGTTTTGGCAGCCCGGACTGTGACGATCGCACCCGGTGATCGGGTTAATGCTGATTACCTTGGGACGATTGAATGCAGTTGTCATTTCCCCTCTCATGTTTTGATGAGAGCAGAGCCCGGCCCGTCTACCTTTTCGGTGGGCAGGCAGGCTCTGTTCCAATGAATAGAGTGTTTTTTAAGAATTCAAATCCAACAACTCGACCACAATGCGGTTGGCCGTGTCAGCGGCGGGCATGCAGACATCCTTGGGTGTGTCCGACTCGATGTATTTCGCGAATGCTTCCGGGTCTGTCAGGTCAACTCCGGTCAACTCGCGACAGTGAATGGTCTTCATCGCGGCTTCGAATCGACGTCGGAATTCCTGAATCACGGTCATGTTTTGATACCAGATTTCCTTGTTTTCAGCAGGACCTTGAGCAAGGCCGATAGCCATAATAGCACCGGATACGGCTCCGCACACGGCTCCGGTAAGTCCCATGCCGCCGCTGAATCCGGTGGCGATGTGCGGGATGATGTCGCTTTCAATGTCGAGCTTCTGGCTCACGGCCAGCAATACGGATTCGGATCAGGAAAAGCCCTGTTCCATGAAATGGGATGCAGTGTGAGTGGTCATCGTATTCTCCATGGTTATATTTTGATGATTGGTGGGGTGCAAAACTTGTTTGAGGATGTCTGTGTAGACCGTGGTGAAACGTCTGGCTGCTTCGGAATCAGGGGCCAGCATGTCAAAACCGTGATATCCATCGGCGCAGATATGCAGTTCAGTTGGTACTCCTGCATCCATCAACCGGCGGGCATATGCGATGTTTTCGTCGCGGAACAAGTCTGGCGAACCAACGCCGATGAAAGTCGGCGGCAGACCGCTTACGTCTTCAGCACGGATGGCGGCGGCATATGGTGAAATGCCCTCACTTCCGGGGGCTTTTTGTAGATACAGGCTCCAGCCTGCCAGATTATTGGCTCTGCTCCAGACTGGTGTGTCCGGGTGCTCAGGGCCTGCCTGCCCCACATTGGAGTCATCAAGCATCGGGTAGATGAGCAGTTGAAAGCAGAGGTCGATCTCTGCTCGGTCCCGAACCAAAAGACCGAGCCCCGCAGCCAATCCACCACCCGCACTTGCACCACCGATGGCAATGCGTTTGGGGTTGATCTCCAATATGTCGGAGTTGCCTGCCAGCCACTTGAGGGCCGTGTAGCAGTCTTCAAGGGGAGCCGGGAAAGGATGCTCTGGGGCCAGGCGGTATTCCACTGAGGCGACAACGCAATTCAGGGAAAGAGCCAGGTTGCGAGCAAGGGCGTCGTCCTGATCAATGTCGCCAAGCACATATCCTCCGCCATGAATCCAAAGCAGAGCGGGTAAAGTCTCTGGACGTTTCTCAGGTTGATAAATCCGCACCTTCACATCAGGTCCCCCTGTGGGGCCGGGTGCAAGGTGGTCTTTGCTCAGAATACCGGGGACAGCGGGCACAGCCTCATTCACTAAGGACATCAAATAGCTGAAAAACTTCCTTGTGCGTGGAAGAACATCAAAATCAACACCGTCTGGTACCATCTCTTCGTATGTGGCTAGGGCTGCAGCCAATTGCGGGTCATTAATTTGATGCATATTGATCATACTCCATGTGCCGGGTCAGGCTATTGTCGTTTGTTAAAGGGTAAACATCCCATTATCTGGTCGGATATGAGGACAGCAGCACATTCAGCAGGGTTTTCAAGAAAAGCACCGGTCTCAGTCCAAATCTGTACAAGCGAAAGTACAGTAAAGCTTGTTAGAATTTTTTTCACAAGGCCGGCCAGGATATTCCCCAACTGGCCTTGTGCCTGGCGAGACGTTGTTATTTATCAGCCCATTCCTGATGTTTTGCTTCCCATTCCTGGAAATCCTCCGAACTGAAGCGGACATAATCCCAATGACCATAACCCTTGGTAAAGTCCAGAACACAGCCCATTTCCGGGCGGATGCGATACACGGCCATGCCCTCTCCGGGGTAGGCGGTTTCACCTTCATATTGAGCGAACTGCTTCATATGGGGAAGACGTTCCAGAAACAGATGATACAGGTCGCCGATTTCGGCTTTGCTTGTCACTTTTTCGGCGCGGGCGGCCATGGTGATGCCCTGCATCTTTCCGAAGTCGTGGTCAAAGGAAGGTGTGAGCGTGAGGGAAACGCGTTCGTCCCGCTCGATGTTCTGCGCTTTGGACGCGGCTTCGTACGTCTGGAAGTACAGCGTCAGGCCAAGATTCCAGATGTCGACCACGTTCGCCTGGGGCCAACCATCGGAGCGTACCGTGGCGAGCGATATCTCACTTTGTCGTGCATACATGTCGAGTATGGTCTGGCGCAGTTCATCGTTCAACTTGGCAGGTTCGCCTGTGGGGTTCCAGTTGGCCATGATTTCGGTCATTTCGGCCACGAAATCTCGCTTTCCATCGTTTATTTTGATCATGATAGCTCCTTATTAGTCCATTTTGACTTCTTCTCCCATCAGCACTAAATCGGCGTGACCGAAGCCCTTGGTGAAATCAAGAATGGAGATCACAGTGGGGATGATGCGGAACTTGGTGATATTGGGGTCAGGGAAAACAGGATCACCGTCATTGTATGTGATGTCAGCCAATTCCGGCATTTTTTCGAGCAGCAAGCGGGTGCATTCCTTGGCAGTTTCCTCGTTTGTGACGGGTTCTGCGTAGCCTGCCAGCGAAATACCGCAACCATTGGCAACGTTTTCATAGAAAGGTGAAATGGCGATGGAAACACGGTTGTCACGTGCGATATTGAGAGCCTTGGACGATTTAGTGAAGGTCTCGAAATAGATATTCTCTTCCATGCTGACAAAGCCTACTGTATTTGCCTGCGGCCAGCCGTCTTCACGAGTGGTGCAGATGACCATGTCTTTGCACTGCCCAAGGATTTCAATCATTTTCAAGCGCAGTTCTTCGGTCATTTCTGTGGCCCCGTTGCCGTAGACCCTTCTCTTGATCACTTCGTCAATTTCGTTTTCAGCCAGCTGCTTTTTGTTATTCAGGTCGCTCATTTGCTTCTCCTTTTTTGCTATCTTACTGGTAGGTAAGTTGAGCTTGTTTAAAAAATGCAATTGGCTGAATCCAAAAGTTTCATGCCAATTGCTGAAATCTATTCTGCTTTCATACCAAGCAGGAGTTGGTGCATGGTTTTTGTGAACACCTCTCCCCCTTCGGCCCGTGAATTCAGCAATGCACCGTGGATTGCTGCCTGCACAAGATTGGCCTGATCTTCAGGGGAACCTTCAAATCGCATGGTTCCCTGCTCGCGCCCTAACGTCAAAGTCTTGGTCACCCAAACTTTGTCGCATTGATATACTTTGCTGACGCCAATCTGAAGAGACTCCGGGATGACATAGTGCTCAACTTGCAACACTGCAACAATGCATACTTTGCCAGAACCGATAGTCATTCGTTCTAGCTCTGAAACGTAAAATTTAAGCCTTTCCACTGCTGAAACGCTGCTACTATCAGCATGGTTATGAAGCTCAATTGTATGTTCAAGGTATTGCTCAAGTAGAGCATTACCAAGAATTTCCTTGGAGCGATAGTGACTATGGATGGCCGCCTTGGTTATGCCGAGCCGGTCAGCTATGTCCTGATAACTGAACGCGCTGAAAACACGTGTTTGCAGTAATTCAAGGGCAATATCGAGTATTTGCTGTTTTCTGTCGCTCATTGCTTGCCTCCGTTAAAAACGTGAATAACTTACCAGTAGGTAAGGTGTCAAGCCATTTGTAAAGACCGTCTAGTCTCTACACCTTCCCAACCTTTCGGTTTGGGCTTGGCGGCAAATAAGTCCTATTTAATTAGTCGGCTGTTGTGTTGATTGGGGTCAACAAGAATGGCATTCAAAGGGTCGTGGATTAAGGTTGGACCTTGACCCTTTCTAAGTGAACAAGCGAAATGTCCAGCTTTGAACTTAGAACATGTGGGAAAGCATGTATGAATTTTACCCAAAAAACAGCAGAATCTGCCTTGAATAAAAAAGGAATATTAAAAAGAAGGAGCTGCCATCATTGAAAATGATGGCAGCTCCTAGCATTTCGAAAATATGGTGAACCTTTTGGGCAAAAGGACCTTTGCCCCTGCCTCCACATTTCGTGGCCCTCCCGTGTCTTCAGTCGTGTTAAACACGGCTTACCTGTGAACGGTGCGACCTACAAGTGCCTGAAATAACGAAAATAAGCGGCCTTCACGTTTCTTTTCCGCGCCCCTGCCCGCCGGAGGCGTCTTATTAAATGGAGATAACCAGCGGCACGACGACGGGGTCGCGGTCGAGGACTCTTCTGAAGAAGCGGCGCAGCGCGGAGCGGATGCGTTCCTTGAGTTTTTTGGTGGATCCGGGGGGGATGTTTTCGTGCACATCAAGGACGATGCATTTGGCGTCTTCAAGCAGGTGCGCGTAGCGCTGTTCGAAGACGAAGCCCTTGGAGACGATTTCGGGGCCGACGCTGATTTCGCCGGTGTTTTCGTCCACCACGAGCAGGACGATGACCATGCCTTCTCCGGCGAGGAGCTGTCTTTCCTTGAGCACGCTCTGCCCGACGTCGCCGACGCCTTTGCCGTCAACGAGAATCTTGTCTGCGGAGACGGGGGCTTCGTATTCGACGCCTTGCTCGGTGAAGGTGAGGGGCTGGCCGTTTTCTATGACGATGGCGTTTTCGTCTTGAACGCCGCAATCCAGGGCGAGGCGTTTGTGTTTGACGAGGTGGCGGTATTCGCCGTGGACGGGGATGAAGTATTTGGGCTTCACGGTTTCGAACATGATTCGCAGTTCTTCGCCGTGTGCGTGTCCTGAGGCGTGGATGCCCTGTACGCGTTCATAGAGGACTTCGGCGCCGAGCTTGTAGAGGCGGTTGATGACCTTGGTGATGGCTCGCACGTTGCCGGGGATGAAGCGGGATGAGAGCAGGACGAGGTCCCCTTCCTGAATGGAGAGCTGGCGGTGCTCTCCGGTGGACATGCGCGAGAGCGCGGCGAGGGGTTCTCCCTGCGAGCCGGTGACGAGCAGCACGACTTCGTGGTCTTCGTAGTCGGACAGCTCGTCGATGGTGATTAGGGTGTTCTCGGGAATCTTCATGTGGCCGAGATCACGGGCGAGGTCGACGTTCCGCGACAGGCTTCGTCCGCTGACGGCCACCTTGCGGTTGCAGGCTTCGGCGAGGTCGAAGACCTCCTGCATGCGCTGAATGTGGCTCGAGAAGAGCGTGACCAGAATGCGGCCCCGTGCCGAATTGAATATTTCGCGCAGGGAGGATTTGATTTCGCGCTCGGTGAGGGCGAACCCGGAGCGCTCCACGTTGGTGGAGTCCGAGAGCATGAGGGTCACGCCGTCTTCCGAGAATTTCTTGAAAGCGTGCAGATCGGTGGCGTGTCCGTCCAGAGGGTTGCGGTCGATCTTGAAGTCGCCGGTGTGGACGATGCGCCCGACGGGCGTCTCGATGCCGAGGCCGAAACCTTCGATGATGGAGTGGCAGACCGGGATGAAGTTGAAGGCCATGTCCCCGAAGTCCACGCGTTCGAGGTCCGCGACGGGGACGAGCTCGGTCCATTTGTCGAGTTCGTGTTCTCGCAGTTTGTTTTCAACCAGCCCGAGGGTGAAGAGCGAGCCGTAGACAGGGGCGTTGACCTGTTTGAGCAGCCAGGGCAGGGCGCCGATGTGGTCCTCGTGCCCGTGGGTCAGGATGATGGCCTTGAGCTTGTCCTTGTTCTGGACGATGTGGTCGAAACAGGGGATGACCACGTCCACGCCGTAGAGATAGTCCTCGGGAAACATGAGGCCGCAGTCCACGATGACCATGGAGTCGGGCGTCGAGTAGAGCATGCAGTTCATGCCGATCTCGCCGAGTCCGCCCAGCGGCGTTATTGTCAGTTGCGGGTCGTTAGCCATTTTCTTTCTCGCTTCTGAGGTCCTGATAGGCATCGGTCATTATCTGCCGCAGGTCGTTTTTGAAGACGTCCCGCTCCTTGAGGGTGTAGCGCGACGGATCGATGATGGGCAAGACTTTGATTCGGATGGTGCGTTTTCTGTTGAAGAGAAGTTTGCCGGGGGGCAGCAGGTCGTGCGTGCCTTCCATGACGAAGGGCACCACGGGCAGCCCGCACTTGAGGGCGATGATCATGCCCCCGGACTTGAAATCCATGAGTTCTTCCGGGTTCTTGTTGCGCGTGCCTTCCGGGAAGATGAGCGGGGAGACGCCGCTGTTGGCTATCTCCACGGCGTGGCTGATGCTTTTCATGGCGGCCCGGCGGTTCTCCCGGTCTATGGGGATGTTGTCGGCCTCCTTGAGGGCGGGGCCGAAAACCGGGATGTCGAACAGACTCTTTTTGGCCACGAAGCGGATGCGGTTTTTCTGGAAGATGGAAAAGACGAGCGGGATGTCGAAGTTGCTCTGGTGGTTGCCCATGAAGACGTAGTGGCCCTCCGGGTCCAGATCCCCCAGGTCCGCCTCCACGCGGATTCCCGCCAGCTTCACCAGTGTGGTGGCCCATTTGATGGGAACGGGGTCGAGCTTGTCGGCGGAGGCGCCCTTTCTTTTGAGGCGGATCATTTTCAGGCTGTACCAGACGGTGACGGGGGCGATGCAGAGGTAGAAAAGAAGGATGCGAAACATCGGTATTCCTTGTCGGGAGATCGGAAGGCTTTCGGCGCTTCCTCTTCGTATGGACGCAGCCGGGATGCCCGGTGAGAGCTGTGCAACGGGGTGCGGCGCTGCGTCGTCACTGCCGGGCGGTTCCATGGCCGCCGCGGACGGATTGCAAATGAATGTCGCGGTTGACGCGGTCGTCATTAAGTATCCGAAAACGGTTTGCACCACAAGGGCGGCAACGCGGTTGATCGTTTCGGGAATGGGCCGGAACACACGCAAAAGCGGGCGATTCCCGAAGAACCGCCCGCTGTTTGCGTCATTGTTTGATGAGATGGTTATTCCTCGTCGTCCCTCTTGTTCTCGGCGATGACCTGTTCGGTGATGTTCGGCGGGCATTCTTCATAGTGGGAGAACTCCATGAAGAAGGTGCCCTGACCGCCGGTCATGGCGTTGAGGGAAGGCGCGTACTTGAGCATTTCGGCCATGGGCACGTGAGCCTTGACCTCGGTGACGCCGGACTGGGACTCGGAGCCGAGCACCTTGCCGCGGCGGGAGGAGAGGTCGCCGATGACGTCGCCCATGAAGGAGTCGGGCACGGCAACGGTCACGGTCATGACGGGCTCAAGAAGCGCCACCTGTCCCTTTTCGGCGGCCTTCTTGAACGCCAGCGAACCGGCGACCTTGAAGGCCATCTCGGAGGAGTCCACGTTGTGGTAGGAGCCGTCGTAGAGGGTGACCTTGAAGTCGATGACCGGATATCCGGCGAGTACGCCGCGCTGGGCGGTCTCCTGAATGCCCTTGTCAACGGCCGGGATGAACTGGCGCGGGATGGCGCCGCCGACGATCTTGTCTTCGAAGACGTATCCGGTGCCGGCGGGCTGCGGCTCCACGTTGATCCAGCAGTCGCCGAACTGCCCGCGTCCGCCGGACTGCTTCTTGTGGCGGCCCTGAACTTCCTGCGCCCCGACCTTGAAGGTCTCGCGGTAGGGAACCTTCGGGGTTTTCAGCACGATGTCCACCTTGGAGCGGCGTTTGGCGCGTTCCACGGAGACCTCGATGTGGTTCTGGCCCATGCCGGAGAGCAGCACGTCGGAGGATTCCTCGTCGCGAGAGAGCGTGAGGGTGATGTCCTCTTCGAGCAGCTTGCCCACGGCGGCAAAGACCTTGTCCTCGTCGCCCTTTTCTGCCGGGGCCAGCGCGTAGGTGATGAGCTGAGGGGCCAGCTCGGGCTTGACGATCCTGAAGTCGTCCTTTTCGCCAACGAGGGTGTCCCCGGTGTGAGTGCCCTTGAGCTTGGCAAGGGTGACAATGCTCCCGGGGCCCATGGGGGTTTTGGAGGTTGTCTGTTCCTTGCCGGTCATGAGATTCAGCTGGCCGATGCGTTCCTTCTCGCCGTTCACGGAGTTGGCGACCACGGAGTCGGGCTGAAGGGTGCCGGAGCAGACGCGCACCACGGTGAGCTGACCGGCGAAGGGGTCGGCGATGGTCTTGAACACGAAGCAGGACAGGGGCTCGTCCGGGGAACTGGCGCGCTCGCCTTCCTCGCCCTGCCAGGGCTTGTGCTCCAGCGGGGACGGCAGCAGGGTCTGAACGGTGTCCAGCAGCTGTCTGCCGCCCTTGTTTTCCAGCGCGGAGCCGACAACGACGGGGACCAGCTCGCCGGACAGCACGCCCGCCTTGAGGCCCTGGGTGATCTGATCCGGGGTCAGCTCGCCCTCTTCGAAATACAGTTCCATGAGCTCTTCATCGGACTCGGCGATGTTCTCGATCATGGTCTCGCGCATGGCTTCCACTTCGTCGGCGATGTCGGCCGGGATGTCGCCCTCGGATGCCTCCCCGTCGTCGCCGAACATGAGCGCCTTGCCGGAGAGCATGTCCACCACGCCTCGGAAATCCTCTTTGCTGCCGATGGGGTAGTAGAGCAGCACCGGACGCATGCCGAGCATCTCGGAGAGTCCGTTGAAGGCGCTGTCGAAGTCGGCGCGGTCGCGGTCCATTTTGTTGATGAACACGATGGAGGGCAGCTCCGCGTCGGTCACGCGCCCCCATATCTTGCGGGTCAGCGGCTTGACGCCATCCACCGCGTCAACCACGAGCACGGCGCCGTCCGCGGCCTTCACGCTGAAGGACAGGTCGCCGTTGAAATTTGATGCTCCCGGCGTATCGATGAGGAAGTGCTGGTTCTTGTTCCACTTGAAGTTGGCGAATCCGGGCTGAATGGAGCCGCGGCGCTTGATCTCCTCGGGTTCGTAATCCAGTACGGTGTTGCCCTCTTCAACCTTGCCGAGCCGATTGACGACTCCGGCCTTGTACAAGAGCATTTCCGCGACCGAGGTCTTGCCGCTGCCGCCGTGGCCCACAATGGCGTAGGTTCTCTGCGTGTTCAGATCCGACATGTAGTACTCCCTCGATATAGTGTGATTTTTTCAATACGGACGGCCCCCCGGGGCACGCCATTGAAAGCACCGTGTAAAATTTCCAGTAGTGTAGTGCTATAGGAAGCGGGGCACTACGTTGTCAAGTACAACCGGACGTAATTCAAGGCGGTTGGGCTGTTTGACGAGCTTGAACAGGGGGGCTTTTTGTGGTCTATTCATGCACGGAGGACTTCGTCATGCCCCTGATCGACTATACGGAGCGAATCGAGCGTTTGCAGCGGGGACTGGGCCGCGCCTTCGAGGCCGAGCCATGGGCGCTGAACCTGCCGGGCAAGTCGATTGCCTGCAAACTGGACCAGTACTATTATCTGGCGGTCATGCCCGCCTTTGTCGAAAAACTGGCCCGCTACTCGGGGCTGTTCCCCGAGAGCGTGGTGGAGACGCTGGTCAGGACCGGCAACCTCATTACGCGTCCGCCGAAGCGCGATCCCGTGGTGACGCTTGGCGTCACGTGGAGCGGCAAGGTCTATGAGATAAGCGCCGCCTTCGTGGAGGCGGATTTCATTGACCGGGCCATCATGGTTCACGGCGGCATGGAGAGCGGACTCAATGTGTCGGAGCTCAAGATTGCCGCCGGCTCACGGCAGGCTGTGGAAGAGCTGTTCGAAGGCAAGACCGCGCCGCAGGGGTTGGCCTTTGCGGGCTGAGTCCCCGGTTATCATGGGACGCGACCCGCTGACGGGGCATGATCCCGGGCATGGTGAGTGTCCGGCCGGCGGCCCGTTTCCGTATCCACGCACGCGAAAACCATCCGGAATGCCATGACAGCAACCAACGAAGACAGGCCGCTGAAAATCGGTCAGGCCGCCTCGAAGCTCGGGTTGAAATCCTACGTGCTTCGCTACTGGGAAACCGAATTCTCCATGTTGCGCCCCATCAGAACCGAATCCGGACAACGGCTTTACGGACCTGAACAGATGCGTATGCTGGAAGAGATCAGGTCTCTCCTCTATGAGGAGGGGCTGACCATTGAAGGTGCGCGCAGGCGGCTGGAGAGCGGTGAAGAGCGCGACACGCTGGCCGAGGTCAGGCACGAGCTGATGGAGATAGCCAGACTTCTCGAGTGAACAAGTCCCGGGAGGGAACATGCGCAAGGTTCTGAAGTGGATCATGATAGCAGGAATTGCAGCCGTCATCCTCGGCGCCGCCGCCGCGGCATACGTCAAGAGCCGTTTCGAACCGGAACGCCTCAAGCGCGACCTGGCCGGGATCGTCATGGAGCAGACCGGGCGAACTCTGGAGATATCCGGCGACATGAAGCTCACCTTTTTCCCCGGCTTCGGCGTCAGGCTCCACGACGCGACCCTTTCCAACCCGGACGGTTTTGACGATGATCCCATGCTGCGAGTGGGGATGGCCGACGTTTCCGTGAACATCATGCCGCTTCTTTCCAAGCGGATCGAGATGGGCGACGTGGAACTGGAAGATGTGACGTTCCGGCTGCTCATCGATGAAAACGGTCGCTCGAACCTCGAAGGGCTGGCGGGCAAGGACGAGCCTGACGAGAAGGGCGTTGAAGGAGACAGCGGCGCGACCTATTCGTTCCGGGCCCAATCCCTTGAAGCCGCCAGACTCCGCTTCATTCTGGACAACCGTCAGGACAACCGATCCCTTGATCTCTCCGACATAGATTTGAGCGCGACGCCGGTGGAGCTCGGCAAGCCCATGAAGGTGCGCACCTCGCTCGGCGTGGCCCTCTCCGATCCCGGACTGAAGGCCGATGCCTCGGTTCGCTGTACGGCGGTGCTCAAGCCGTTTGAAGACACCTATTACCTCAGGGACATATCCGGCAACGGCAATCTCGCCGGGGCGGTGCTCAGGGACGGCGCGGTCGAATTCGACCTTCAGGCCGATTCGCTTGATGTTCACCCTCAGGCGCGGCGGCTGGTGTTCGGCAATCTCGGCCTGGAAGCCTCGGGCGAAGCCCCGCTCGTGCCTTCCCATGATCTTTCGGGCTCGTTTTTCGTGGAAAAGGGCAGCATCGGGTTTGCCGACGAGGTGCTCAAGCTCTCGGAGTACAGGCTCGCCGCATACGGCGCCCAGCTGACCGGCAGCGTGGAACTGGACGGCTTCGCCTCGGCTCCTGCGGGCAAGGCTGTCATTCGTCTGGCCCAGTGCACTCCGGTGCAGGTCTTCAGGAATCTCGGGTTTGATCTGCCGGAAATGAGCGGTCCGGACGCGCTTTCCGAAGCGCAAGGCGAACTGACGGTTGACCTTAAAAAGGACACCGTGGACATCAAAAAGGCCATGCTGGTGGTGGACGGACAGAGCATAGAAGGCAAGGCCACCATGTCCGGCTTTGAAAAACCGGAATACATCGTGGACATTGCCGCCGATTCACTCAATATCGACCCGTATCTGCCCCCTCGCGGCAAGGCTTCTGCTTCCGGAGCAGGGAGTGACGAACCCGCATCCGGGCCGGAGACGAGCGCTTCCTCCGGCACTGAAGCCGACAACGCCACGGGAGCCGTCGCGTCCAATGCGACCGGCGCGGCCGATGTGGAGTCGAACGCAACGGTCGAGAATGCGTCCAACGCCACGGCCGGACCGGAGGAAACCGCGACATCCGACAGGGATGGCGCTGCCGAGTCGGTTGGGAGCGAGGGCGTTCTTCCGGTGGAGATGCTCAGAGAGCTGCGGCTCTCCGCCGATCTGGAAGCCGGGACGCTTCAGGTGCGCGGCGTTCGTTTCGACAAATTCAGCGCCAAGGTGCGCGCAGGGGACGGCGTGGTCTGGGTGAAGCCGCTGAAGTTCGAGAGCTATGGAGGCAGGGTGGTCGCCGCCGCCGTGGCCGATGTGCGCAAGGCCTCTCCTCACAGCGGTGTGGCGATCCATGTGGACGACATTCAGGCCGGACCGCTCGCCAAGGGCTTTGCCGGACGGGACGATATCGCCGGAAACATCGACTTCGCGGGCCATGCGCACTCCAACGGCAACACGGTCCCCGCCATGCTCAAGACCATGAACGGAGCCTTCAAGTTCGATGTGCAGGACGGCGTGTTTCCGGGCGTCGACCTCAAGGGCATCACGGAAAAGACCGAGCAGCGGAAGGACAAGGGCGGTACCATCAGGGCCACCAAGGATTCCCGGACCAAGTTCGGGGCCGTCACCGGCAGCGGTGTCATCGAAGACGGAGTGCTCTTCAATCCCGACCTGAGCATCAAGGCGCCGGGCCTCCGCGCCGTGGGCGACGGCAGCGTGAATCTGTACGACGGAGACCTCGGCTA
The DNA here is from genome assembly GCF_059568665.1 of Pseudodesulfovibrio halophilus DSM 5663. Classification (NCBI taxonomy): domain Bacteria; kingdom Pseudomonadati; phylum Thermodesulfobacteriota; class Desulfovibrionia; order Desulfovibrionales; family Desulfovibrionaceae; genus Pseudodesulfovibrio; species Pseudodesulfovibrio halophilus. The sequence continues at coordinate 14,304 of NZ_JCANTV010000003.1, forward strand.
TGTGGTCAAGGCCAAGCTGGTGGCCTCGTCCAAGGGACAGGGCGGCGAGTCGTATGGCGATATGACGGGCATTGCCGTTCCCGTCCGGCTGGGCGGCACCATCACGAATCCCTCGTGGTTCGTGGATGTGACACAGTATATTCAGATTCTCAGCGGCGCCGTGGTGGGAACCGTGGGCGACGTCATCTCCGGAGTGGGCAACATTTTGACCCTCGGCGGCCTTTCTCGTCAGCAGGAGAAGGAGAAGATGAAGGAAATCAAAGCACTGCGTGTTGATGACGATCCCCGGAAAGTCATAGACAGGCTCGAAGCCGAGTTTTAGACTTCAGCACTATACAATTTGCCGAATCGTCACCGGACCGCCCTGTCTCTCGGGGTGCGTCCGGTGTATTTCTGTTGGCACCCAAGGAGACTCGAATGAAGAAAATACTTTTCCTGTGTACCGGCAATTCCTGCCGCAGCCAGATGGCCGAAGGATGGGCCAGGCATCTCAGGCCCGATATTGCTGCGTTTTCGGCCGGCATCGAGAAGCACGGCATCAACCCTTACGCGGTGCGCGTCATGGCCGAGGAAGGCGTGGATATTTCCGGCAACGAATCCAAGCTGCTCGACGAGTTGGGCGAGGTGGAGTTCGATTACGTGGTGACGCTCTGCGGCCATGCGAACGAGACCTGCCCGTTTTTCCCCGGATCTGCCAAACGGGTGCATCGGGGATTCGATGATCCGCCGGCGCTGGCAAAGGAGTTGGAGGACGGGGAGGCCGGCGTCGACGTGTATCGTCGAGTTCGCGACGAAATTCGCGAGATGGTGAAGGGGATTCCCGCCAGTCTTGAAGAGTAGGGCTACTTGCCCGCGAGGTCGCGCAGTCTGCCGTAGGCGTCATCCAATGTGGACTGCTCCGTGACGAGCTGGCGAAGGTAGTTGTTGATGGGGCCGACCATGGCGATGGCTTTGTCCACCTCCGGGTTCGCCCCCTTTTTGTATGCACCGATGTTGACCATGTCTTCCACGCGGTTGAAGGTCGCCATGTGGCGTGTCACCTCTCGTCCGTCCTGCTGAACCTGCTCAGGGGTGATGTCGGAGCGCAGGCGGCTGACGCTCTTGAGCACGTCGATGGAAGGGTAGTGACCCTGATCCGCAAGCTCGCGTGTAAGCACGATGTGGCCGTCGAGGATGGAACGCACGGCGTCGCAGACCGGCTCGTTGAAGTCGTCGCCGTCCACGAGAACGGTGTAGATGCCGGTGATCGAGCCCTTGGGGTTCTTGCCCGCGCGCTCCAACAGCTGGGGCAGGTGCGCGAAGACGCTCGGCGTGTATCCGCCGCGGGTCGGCGGTTCTCCGGCGGCGAGTCCCACCTCGCGTCCGGCCATGGCGAAGCGCGTCACCGAGTCCATCATCAGCAGGACGTCCTTGCCCTCGTCGCGGAAATATTCGGCGATGGCCGTGGCGGTATAAGCCGCGCGTTGCCGGATGAGCGGGCTCTTGTCGCTGGTGGCCACCACCATGACGCTGCGGGCCATGCCTTCCTCGCCAAGACTGTTCTCCATGAATTCGACCACTTCGCGGCCGCGCTCGCCGACGAGGGCGATGACGTTCACGTCGGCCTCGGTGTAGCGGGCCATCATGCCCATAAGGGTGGACTTTCCTACGCCTGAGCCAGCCATGATGCCCACGCGCTGCCCCTTGCCGAGGGTCAGCAGACCGTTGATGGCGCGCACGCCCACGTCCAGCGGTTCATTGATGCGAGGCCGCTCCAGCGGGTTGGGCGCTTCCCGGTGCAGCGGGGCATACCCGGTCGGGCCAAAGCCGCCCTTGCCGTCCAGCGGCTCGCCGAAGGCGTCCACGGCCCGGCCCAGCATTTCGGAGCTGACCGGAATGTGCGGCGGGACGTTTGAATTTCGGATGAGGCTGCCCGGTCCGATGCCGCGCATGTCGCGGTAGGGCATGAGCAGGCATGAGCTGTCGCGGAATCCCACCACCTCGGCGGCGATGGGGTCGCTCTCGTCATCCGGCATCAGGTGGCAAACCGCGCCCAGCGGAGCCTTGATACCCTGGCCTTCGGCAATGAGGCCCACCACCTTGGTGACCTTGCCGAAGCTCTGGCACGGGTCCAGCTCTTCGAGAAGACTGATCGAGTCCCTGCAGTCGATGCCCATTTATTCTTCCGGGGAGTCGTCCTGCGACGTCTGCGTCAGGGTCATCTGCTCGAGGATGAGGTCCACGGCGGCCCAGCGGGAGTCTACCGTGTTGTCCACGCGGCCCTGCGCGGTCTCCACGACCACGCCGCCGTTCTCCAGCGCCGGGTCGGGCCGCAGCTGCCAGTGGCCGATGCCGGGGTTGCGTTCTTTGGCCTGACGCATGAGCTCGTCGAGCAGCTCCTGGTCCTGCGGGGCGCAGCGGATGGTCAGTTCGCGCTGTTCCTCGAGCTTGGTCAGGGCCTCTTCGAGCAGGGCCGTCAATGATTCGACGCGCTGCTCGGAAAGTTCCACCTGAATGGTCTTGGCCACGGCGGCCTTCACGAGCGCGAGGAGGTCGTCGCGTCTGGCGCTCCAGAGGTTCCGCCCTTGACTGTCGAGCGACTCCACGGCGGCCTGAAAGGTCTGGCTGATGGAGGACACGTGCTGGTCGAGCTGCTGCTGCGCCTGCGCGAGACCCTCGTTGTAGCCTTCCTCGTGCGCGGAGGCCTTGAGGGCGTCTGCCTCCTTCATGGCCTTGGCGAGGATGTCCTTGGCCATGGCCTGCGCGCGGGCCCGAACGCGGGAGGTGTACTCCTCGTCGATGGTTTCGTCCCACATCAGGCGCTTCTTCCCTTCAAGCTCCTGAAGGCTCATCTCATTGGGCCCGGGAGTGTCCATGCCCATGATGACCCGGCCGGAGTTGCGGGTTCTGACCGGTTCGTCGGCGCTAGACGAAGACATCGCCGCTTCCTCTGCTGATGACTATCTTGCCCTCGTCCTCCAGCCTGCGCACGGTCTTGACCACGTTCTGCTGGGCGCTTTCCACCTCGGAGAGCTTCTTCGGCGGCATGATCTCGAGGTCTTCCCGGATCATGGTGCTGGCGCGCTCGGACAGGTTCTTGAAGAACTTTTCCTTGAGTTCGTCGCTGGCTCCCTTGAGGGCGACGGTGAGGTCCTCGTTGGAGACCTCCTTGAGCACTTCGCGGATGGCCACGTCTTCGATCTGCTTGATGTCTTCGAAGACGAACATGAGGTTCCTGATGTCTTCCGCCATCTGTGTGGATTCCTCTTCGATTTCGGAGAGGACGTCCTCTTCGGTGTTGCGGTCCACCGCGTTGAGAATCTCGGCAACGGCCTGTACGCCGCCGACCTTCTTGCCTTCTTTGCCGCCCATGGCGATGAGCTGGCTTTGCAGGACCTTGTCGACTTCCATGAGCATGTCCTCCGCAACGGCTTCGAGTTTGGCCAGGCGCATGAGCACCTCGGCGCGGACGCCTGCCGGAAGGTTGCTGATGAGCTCTGCCGCCTGATCCGACTGCAGGTGGCCGAGGATGAGCGCCAGCGTCTGCGGGTGCTCGTTCCTGAGTATCTGGGCCAGAATGCGCGGGCTGACGTTCTCCAGCTCCTGGAACGGCGTGGGCCCGGTGTCCAGATCGAGCATGTCCATGATGTACTTCGCCGTCTCCGCGTCCAGCGACTTGGTCAGTATGCGTTTGACCTGATCCGCGCCGCCCACGAGCAGTTCCGCACCGTAGGCGAGGGCTTCGTTGTATTCCTTCAGGACTTCGAGCACCTGCTCCTTGGGGATGGAGTCGGTTTCGAGCATGGCCTTGGATACGGCCGCGATCTCGTTTCGCTCCAGGCGCTTGAATACGTCCGCCGTGAATTTCTCGCCCATTGCGAGCAGCACGATGGCGGTTTTCTGGGGGCCGGAAAAGTCGCTCACGGTCTAAGCCTCCTGAGTGAGCCAGCTCTTGAGCAGACGCACAGCCTGATCCATGTTCTCTTCCGAGAGCTGGGAGGCGTGGGCCTTGGCGTTCTCCAGACGACGGGTGGTGTCCAGAGCTTCCTCGTCCACTTCGTCCTCTTCCAGCGCCAGGCGTTCCGCGCCGGGCAGGCCCGCCATTTCTTCCACCTCGTGTTCGGTGACGCGGGGGCGGATCAGGGCCATGATCACCGGCCTGACGACCAGGATCAGGAAGAGGAAGATCAGTATGCCGTTGAGGAAAGGCTTTCCGAGGCGCTGCGCGTATTCCAGCATGGTGCGCATGAGCGTCTGGGAATCCACCGGTTCGGGCTCGCCGAAGGAGACGTTGGTCACTTCCACGGAGTCGCCCCTGACCTGATCGAAACCGGCCGCATTGGTGACGAGGTTGCGGATCTTCTCCATCTCCTCGGCGGTGCGTTCCTCGTAGGTGAACGTGCCGTCCTCGTTTTCAGCGTACTTGCCGTCCACGATAACCGCAATGCTCAGGCGCTGCAACTCTCCCACCGGAGCGATGATGTTTTCTTCCTGCTTGTTGATCTCGAAGTTGGTGGTGCGTGTCTCGCGGCTGGAGTCCTGCGTTGTCTGCGTGCCGGTGAAGCCGTCGCCGCGGAAGTTCACGTCGGGCTCGCCGCCTGCCATGGAGGCCGCGCCCTCGGTGGTTTCCTCGCTGCGGGTCTCGGAGCGGACCACGGAGCCGTCGGGGTCGTAGGTTTCCTTGCGGATTGTCTTCTGGCTGAAGTCCATGTCGGCGTTGACGCGCGCGATGACCTTCTCGGGGCCGACCACGGGGCCGAGCAGCTCCATGATGCGGCGTTCCAGCTTGCGTTCGTAGGTGGTCTTGTACTCGAGCTGAGTGTTGGACATGCCCACGCCGGTCTCGTCGTCCTGCGGCTCGTAGAGCGGCAGCCCCTTCATGTTGGTGACGGTGATGTGCTTTTCGTCGAGTCCCTCCACGGACATGGTCACGAGGTTGACGATGCCGCGGATTTCCTTGTCGTCGAGTTTGCCGTCGTTCTTGAGCTTGAGCACCACGGATGCGGACGGCGGAACCTGCTCCTCAATGAACAGGGACTTGTCCGGGATGACCAGATGGACGCGGGCGCGTTCCACCTGGGGAAATTCGCTGATGGTGCGGGCCAGCTCGCCCTGAAGGGCGCGCGTGTAGTTGACGTGCTGGACGAAGTCGGTCTGGCCGATCTTCATCTCGTCGAAGATCTCGAAGCCGATGCCCTGGCCGTGCAGGTTGCCTTCCCCGGCGATCTTCAGGCGGAGTTCGTAGACGCGGTCGGCGGGGACGAGGATGGTGGAGCCGTTGTTCTGGAGCTTGTAGGGCTCCTTGGAGGCCTGAAGCATGTTCACGACCTTGGAGGCGTCCTCGGGGTAGAGCTTGGTGTAGAGCACCTTGTAGTCGGGCCGGTTCATCCAGTAGACCATCAGGATGAAGGCGATGATGACAGACACGGCCAGTCCGCCGATGAGCACCCGCTGGGGCAGGGTGCGGTCGGACCAGAAGTTGGTGACCTTGTTCCAGATGTCTGTGATGAAGCTCGGCATGGTTTCTCTCCGCTGGGTGGCTCGTCGCTCTTGGTTGCTTTATCCCGTCAGGGCTAGAGGGGCATCTGCATAATTTTCTGATATGAGGCCATGACCTTGTTCCGCACGGCCGTGGTCATGGACATGGCCAGACCGGCCTTCTGCATATGGATCATGAGTTCGTGCACGTTCTGGTTCTTGCCGGACGCGAACTCCTCGATCATCTTCTTCTTTTCGCCCTGGAGTTCGTTGACCCGTGCCAGAGAGTTCTCCACGGTGTCGCCGAAGGGCGTTCTGGGCTGTTCCGGCTTCTTGAGGTTCTCGTTGACCTTGGCCGTCATCTCGCGCTGCTGCTTCTGCTGCGCCATGGCCCTGCCGTATGCCTGCATTGCTGCTGCGGACTTGACATTCATCGTCTCTTACTCCTCAGGCTTCCTAGCCCGCGCCTATCCGCGTGGCCTTCATGAACATGCGCTTGACGGACTGAACCGTCTGGACGTTTGCCTCGTAGGACCGGGTGGCGGTCATCATGTTCGCCATTTCCTCCACCACGTTGATGTCCGGGTAGAAGACGTAGCCCTGGTCGTTGGCGTCCGGGTGGCTGGGGTCGAAGACCTGCTTGAACGGGCGGTTGTCATTGACCACGCCGGTGGCCTTGACGCCGTGCAGATCGCGGTTCTTCTGGTCCCACATGGCCTGATCGAAGGGCGAGTACACCGGGGTGGACTCGAAGGACACGCTCTTGCGGCGGTATGGGCCGCCTTCCATTGTGCGTGTGGTCCGGGCGTTGGCGAGGTTCATGGAAACGACGTTCAGGTACGAACGCTGCGCCTTGAGGCCGGACGCGCTGATATCTAAGGCGGTCATGAAATCCATGATTACATGCTCCCCTTGGTGATGACTTTTTCCATGCCGGTGAAGTTCTTCTTAATGACCTGACTCAGCGCGTTGTACATCATGGAGTTCTTGGCCATGGTGGACATTTCCTTGTCGATGTCCACGGAGTCTTCACCGTATACCTGCTTGGCGTGGAATTCCTTCCAGTTGTTGCCTTCGAAGGAGTTGGCGTCGAACGCTGCCGGAAGGTGGCTCTCCTGGGTGCGGGTCATCTTCCCGCGCTGGTCCAGCGCCAGAGCGTCCTGCATCTTTTCCTCGAACTCCAGCCTGCGGGGGCGGTAGTTCGGGGTATTCTGGTTCGCAATGTTTCCGGTGACAACGTTTTGACGTTCCAGCCGGAGGTCAAGAACCTTTGCGGTAATGTGGATGTGCGATCCGAAAAGTCCTTTCATGCCTGTGTCTCCTGCATTTTCAGCCGTTTTCTCCCCGTGGCCGGAAAAAAATTCCGGGCGGTTTCGGGTGAGCTTAAGCAATCGGTGTTCCATTTTGTGTAAGTAGTTGTTTTGAATTACTTTTCTTTTAGGGTGGCGTGAGGGTGCGTGCCTGCCTCAGTCCGAAGTGTCAGCTTCATGGCTGACATGGCGGTGGCAAATAGTTCCATTTCCAGTGAAATAAAGAGGATATCGTGGTGTTCATTGTTTTTAGCTATTTATTTCAAAGGGATGTGGTTTTGGTGCGCGGGCGGCCACAGAGTTTTCTGGCTTGGTGAAAGTTTTTGGCACACGCGTTGCTTAAAAGTGCTCAGGCACATTCGCCTGACAACAACTTCCGTCCGCAACCACAAACCGGACGGGACATCCTTTGGAGGGGAAATGTCATGAGTGGTCATCTTGATTACGAAATCAACAAGGAACTGGGTGAGTGCTACCTGTTCATGGGTGAACTCGAAAAGGCCGAGGAATACTACCTCAAGGCCATCGGTTCCAACGGCATCCATTCCGATCCCTACATCGGTCTGGCCACCGTAGCCATCCAGCGCGGTGCTCTCGAGGAGGCCCTCGAGCTGTACGGCAAGGCCCACGCAATCGAGCCCACCGACAAGAGTTTTTCCGGCATCGGGCTCATCCGCATGGAACTCGGCGAGCATGAGGCTGCCTTCGAGCAGTTCGCCGACGCCCTTCGGAAGAACCCCGAAAACATGGTCGCCCTGTTCAGCCTCATCAGGCTTGGACATGAGCTCGACCGCCTGAAGGAGATCATGCCCTTCCTGGAGAGTCACCTGGAGGTGGCTCCCGACAACAAGGAAGTCCGCTACTCCCTGGCCGGCTGCCTCGTCTGCCTTGAACGAAAGGACGAAGCCGCCGACCATCTGAACAGGATCCTGGAAGCCGACCCGGAGCACGAGGCGGCCAACGAACTCCTGAACCAGATTCAGGCGTAGCCAACGGTATCTCCCCTCCCGTTGGTCCCCCGCGCCCGTCGCAATGGGCGGCGTGAGTGCGGGGGACCAGCCTCACACGAGGCCGGGAGCGTCGCGAACCATATCAGCGGGGCAGTGCGCCCGCCGCTTGCCTTTGCGGTGCAAATCCGGCACAACCACCCAAAAAACATTAGGGGGTTGTGAATGGACCTGTTGCCCGTCAAGCGCGCATTGTTGAGCGTCACCGATAAAAGCGGCCTTGTGGACTTCGCCCGGTTCCTCGTGGACAACGGAGTGGAGCTTGTTTCCACAGGCGGTACCAAGAAGAAGATCGCGGAAGCCGGCCTCCCCGTCATTTCCGTGAGCGACGTCACCGAATTTCCCGAAATCCTCGGCGGAAGGGTCAAGACCCTGCATCCGAGGATTCATGGCGGCATCCTTGCCGACAAGGATGACCCGTCGCACATGCAGACCCTCTCCGAGCTGGACATCGCGCCGTTCGACCTCATCTGCGTCAATCTCTACGATTTCGCCAAGGCGGCCGAACAGGAGCTGCCGCTCAAGGACGCGGTGGAGCAGATCGACATCGGCGGTCCCTGCATGCTTCGCGCTTCCGCGAAAAACTACCACAGCATCGCGGTGGTGCCCGGCCCCGAATACTATGAGCGCATCATGGAAGAGCTGCAGGACGGCGGCCTCACCCTCGGGTTCCGCAAGGAAATGGCGGCCCGCACGTTCGAGCTCACCAGCCGTTACGACGGCATGATCTCGCAGTATCTTGCCTCTCACGAGGAATAAGACTGACCATGCCTCCTCCCCGGTCCCGGGGAGGACGTTTTTCTTGAGCGAGAGGACCGAAATCGGGTATTCTCATTCAGGAGCTTTTTTCCAAGACGCCCGGTCTTTGCCACTAACGACAAGACCGTGCGGCAGACGCCACCGGCGTGAAACCAAAGGAGCACTCCCATAGCACAGAAGGCGCGCGGCAATACGCAGGGATTAAAACCGAGTCAGCTCAAGCGGCTGAACAGACTGTACTTTCGTTCATATCCCATAGATTCGGGGTTCACCCCGGAGCAGGCTCGTGAGCTGGCCTCCATCAGCGAGGACATCGGACGGCAGGTGGCGCTGCTCATCGACCGTGCGGGCAAGCCGTACATGGTGCTCGTGGGCGATACCGGCTCCATCTACATCCCGGAGCTGCCACGTGCCCGTCTGGGCTCCCGCCGTCTGCGCGGCCTGCGACTGCTGCATACCCACATAAGCGGTGAAAAGCTGACGCAGGAAGACCTCATGGACATGGTGTTCCTGCGACTGGACAATGTGTGTGCGCTCATGTGCGAACAGGGGGAGCCGGTGGCCGCACAGGTAGGCTACCTGTTGCCCGCGGAGGTGGAAGGGCGGAGCTACGAAGTGCTGGACCCTGTCCGCTGGGACCGGCTCGACGTGGACCTCGCCGCCATCGTGGATGCGCTGGAGGACGAGCTGGCGCGATCGGCCGGAACCGCCGAAGTCAGCGACGAGAACCGTGCGCTGCTGGTCAGCGTGGACACCGCGCCGCGTCAGGTGCAGGAGCTGTCTCTCGAAGAGCTGGCCGACCTTGCGGAAACCGCCGGGCTCGACGCGGCGGGCACCATGATCCAGCGCGTGCGCAAGCTCAATCCCAAGTTCATAATGGGCAAGGGCAAGCTGGCCGAGCTCGAGGTCAAGGCGCTTCAGGCCGATGCCGGCGTCATCGTCTTCGATCAGGATCTCTCTCCGGCGCAGATCCGCAACCTCGCCGAGGTGACGGAGCGCAAGATCATCGACCGCACCCAGCTGATTCTGGATATCTTTGCCCAGCATGCCACCAGCCGCTCGGGCAAGCTGCAGGTGGAGATGGCTCAGCTCAAGTACGCGCTGCCTCGGCTCGTGGGCAAGAACAGGGCAATGTCACGTCTCGTTGGCGGCATCGGCGGGCGGGGCCCGGGTGAGACCAAGCTCGAGATCGACCGCAGGCGGGCACGGGACCGTCTGACCCGGCTCAAGAAGGAGCTGGATCAGGTCCGCAAGCGACGCGGACAGACGCGTGAGCGCCGCGCAAAGGCGGGGCTGCCCATAGTCTCCCTCGTGGGTTACACCAACGCGGGCAAGTCGACGCTGCTCAACACCCTCACCGGCTCCGAGGTGCTGGCGGAGAACAAACTGTTCGCAACGCTGGACCCCACCAGCCGGCGCATCCGCTTTCCGCGTGAGCGCGAGGTGGTGCTGACCGACACGGTCGGCTTCATCCGGCGGCTTCCGGCGGACCTTCAGGAGGCGTTTCGGGCCACACTGGAGGAACTGGATTCCGCGGATGTCATGGTTCTGGTGGCGGATGCCTCGCATCCCGAGGTGGAAGAGCAGGTGGCGGCCGTGCGCAGCATCATCAACGAGATGGACCTCGCTGATACGCCGACCATCCTCGTGCTGAACAAGTGGGACAGGCTGGACGAGGAGGAACGTGTCGCCATGGGCAACGTGTTCCCGGACGCCCTGACCGTCTCCGCGCTTGACCGGCCTTCGCTCGAGCCGTTGGTGGAAGAAATTCTCGACAACCTTCCGAACTAGGAAACCTATTCCAGAACAGGTCCCTCCGATCCGCCGGAAAGCACATGCTGGCAGGCGCCGCCGGTTTCCTTTCCGTCGAACGAGGCGCGGTCTTCCAGCGGCTCCACATGGATGGTGATCTGCGCGCTGTCGAGCCTGTGCTTGATGTCGTCCTCGATGTCGCAGCACAGGTCGTGCGATTCCTTGACGCTCATGGCTCCCGGCAGCAGCAGATGGAAGTCGATGAAGCGCAGGGCGCCTGCCTTGCGCGTCCTGAGCCCGTGAAATACCGCATCAACACCCGCACGGCCACGGATCGCCTCGGCGATGATTTCCAGTTCCTCCTCGGGCAGGGCGTCGTCCATGAGGCCTCTGATAGCACGCTGAACCAGTTGGACCCCGGTCCAGACGATGTTGGCCGCCATGAGCACGGCGATGATCGGGTCGAGGACGGTGTACTCGGGGAAAAAGATGAGGACCGAGAGCCCGGCCACGAGGCCGAGGGAGGTCCAGACGTCCGTGAGCAGGTGCTTTGCATCCGCTTCGAGGGTGATGGAGTCGAACCGCTTTGACGCGCGCAGCATGATCTTTGCGGTGACGTAATTCACCACCGACGACACCGCCGCGAGGATCAGGCCGGGGCCGAGGCTGGTGAGGGGCCTTGGGTGAAGGAAGCGGTCGAAGGAGGCCCAGGCGATGCCCACGGCCGCAATGATGATCAGCACGCCCTCCACGCCGCTGGAAAAGTATTCCGCCTTGCCGTGTCCGTAGGCGTGGTCATCGTCCGCCGGGCGCATGGCCACGGTGATGGCGGTGAGCGCCATGAGGCCCGCGGCGAGGTTTATGAAGGATTCCGCGGCGTCGGAGAGCAACCCCACGGAATCGGTCATGGCCCATGCGCCGAACTTCATGCCCAACGTGAGCAGTGAGGCGGCCACGGAGTACCAGGCGTAGCGGACCGGTGTGTCGGTGTCGGTCAGGTCGGCTTGCATGTGCATGATGAGTGGTTCCTGAGCGGTTGTCCGCTTATGCTCGGAGCGAAAAAAGGCCCGCCGGAGCGGGCCTGAGGATTACTTGTCTTCGTCGGACGCGTCGAATGTCCGCCAGGCCTTTTCCTCGCCTTCGGCGTACTTGGAGCGGCGCCACGGCTTTTCCTGGCCGCTCGACAGGCGCTGGATGTTCTCCCGGTGCTTCCAGAAGATCAGCAGCATGATGATGAGCGAGACGGGCAGGAGCTCGATGTTGCCGGAGAGCAGCGAGAGCACCGGCAGCATGACGGCAAACGTCAGGGAGCCCATGCTCACGTAGCCTGAGAGCAGTACCGCGCCGATGCAGGCGGCGGAGGCAATCAGCCCGATCCAGAAGGACGCGCCGAGAAAAACGCCCACCGAGGTGGCGACGGCCTTGCCGCCCTTCCACCCGAGGAAGGGAGAGTAGGCGTGCCCGAAAACCGCGGCGAGCATCACGAGGCTGGTGAAGAGCCATCCGCCGTGCTGGGCGGCCATGACGACCGGCAGAAAACCCTTGAGCAGGTCGAGGGCCAGCACCGTTATGCCGTACTTGGTTCCGCAGAGGCGCGCCACGTTGGTGGCGCCGGTGTTGCGGCTTCCCCCCTCGCGCGGGTCGATGCCCTTGAACGTGCGGGCCACGTAGAGCCCGAAGGGCAGGGAGCCGAGGAAAAAGGCGAAAAGTATCAGTATAAGTTTCATGCGGATCTCCTTGTGAATTGCAACAGGCCGGATTGTAGCCGTTTTACGAGATTTTGAAAAGTCCCGCCGGTCACTTGGGCCGCTTCACAGCCGGGCGGATATGCGCGATGACACGCTTGAGGGCCTCCTCGGACTCCTGTGTGCACAGCTCGGGCACCGTATCGCGCTCCACGTGCATGACCGCGCCGCAGGGGCACATCTCCACGCACGCGGGGCCGAGGCCGATGTCGCGGCGGGAGGCGCACAGGTCGCATTTGCGTACCGCAACGCCCGTCGACGTCAGGAATATTGCGCCGAACGGGCAGGCCAGCAGGCACTGGCGCGTTTCGCACCCACGGCAGAGCATGGGCTGCAGCACGAGGGCCCCGTCGCGGTCGCGAACCAGCGCGCCCTTCTTGCAGGCCTTGGCGCAGGGCGCGTCCTCGCAGTGCCGACAGTACAGCGGGACCATGAGCCCGTCACGCGTGCGGGTCATGTGGATGCGCGGCGTGTCGTGGATGAATCCGCAGACCGCCTCGCAGGTCTCGCAACCGATGCATTTGGAATAATCTATGTACAGTGTCTTGCCTTCCATGCCTACCTCCGGGCGCTTTCGCCGTCTTCGGACGCCGCTTCGAGGTTCTCGCCGCGAAGGTCCAGCCAGTTGCCGAGCGAGCGCGCCGCCTTGAGTCCCGATTCCACGGCCTTGCCGATTTTGCTCGGCCCGGTGAGCACGTCGCCGGCCACAAAGACGTTGTCGATGCTGGTCATGTTCAGCCAGCGCACGTCACCCTTGCGGATGTTTTCCAGCCCGAGCTTGCCGGCGAACGGCGGGGTCGGGATTTCGCCGATGGCGATGATGACCATGTCGGCGGGCATCTCCGTCTCGGAGCCGTCGGCGCATGACAGTTGCACGCCGCGAACCCTGTCCTCGCCGGTCAGCTCGAGCGGGGTGACCTTCTCCACCCAATCGATGCCCAGTTCCTCAAGGCGGTCGATCTCGAAGGTGCCGCAGGGCGCGTCGCGTTTCGTGCGCCGGTACAGGACGGAAACCTTTTCCGCGCCGAGGTGGTTGGCGCTGTGCGCCGCGTCCATGGCGGAGTGTCCCGCCCCGATGACGGCCACGCGCTTCCCGGCCACGTCGGGCACGGAAACGTCGGGCCGGGCGTACCGGGCCGCACGAATAGGGAAGAGGAATTCCAGCCCGGAATACGAGCCGGGGAGGTCTTCGCCGGGAATGCCGAGTCTGCGGGATTTCCACGCGCCGGTGCAGATAAGGACCGCGTCGTGGTCTTCCACCATTTCGCCGAGACCGATCATGTCGGCGGAGAAGTGGTCGCCCTCTTCCTCGTGCAGCGGGGCGGAGCAGCAGACCTTGGTGGAGCAGTGAAAATTGACGCCGAGCTTGCGCTCGAGCAGGCGCACCCCATCCTCGATGCGGTCGGTGGGGATTCGGTGCGAGGGGATGCCGAAGGTCATGAGGCCGCCGGGCGAGGGCAGCTTGTCGTAGACCTCCACCTGATAGCCCAGTCCGCCGAGGTATCCGGCGGCTGCGAGCCCGGAAGGTCCGGCCCCCACGACCGCGACGCGGCGGCCGTTGCAGGGCAGGGGCTCGCTTCTGAGAAAGTTGAAGTTCATGGCGTTCATGCGTTTCTCCGATGCGGTGGGCCGGTAACTGGCCCGGTGGGTTGGTTATTCTTCCAGCGCCTCGACGACCCTGATCTCGTTGGTAAGCGGGTCGATCCTGCCAAAGCGAATGGCGAAGCGCTGGCCGGGATAGAGTTTGTCGCCCAGCAGTTTGAGTGGCGCGCGTACGTTGATCTGCAGTTCCGGCATGGCCAGATTGGGCAGGGGGCCGTTTTCGTCGGCCACCAGCGCGGAGTGCCACTCGTTCTTGCGCAGGGCGAGGTAGTGCAGCTTCCAGTACCGCGGGCGGAACCGCTGTACCTGCGTCACGGACTGGATGCGGGCGGAAAGGCCGGGAAGCAGGGCTTCCATGTCTTCCTTGGAAAGGCGCGCCTGACCGTCCTTCAGGTAGGATTCGATCTGCGCCATGTTCAGAAAATCGGTGTAGCGGCGAAGCGGCGAGGTGCAGGGAGCGTAGACGTCCACGCCGAGCGCGGCGTGAGGGCGCGGGGAGGTCTCCACCGAGGTGGGGGCCAGCAGCCGCACCACTGCCGCGATGTCTGACGGGTCGGTAAAGATTCCGGCCGCTTCCGGGGGCAGGGCTATGGCCTGCGTGCGGTGCATCAGGGTGACGCCGTGTTCCTGCGCCCATTCGGCAAGCCCCCGGTTGGCGAGGATCATGAATTCGCTGACGATCAGTTCGCTGCGCGGATAGGCGTCCTTCATTACGATTCGCACGTCGGCGTTGCCGGGAAATCCTTCCACCCTGACTTCCGGCTCGGGCTTGCGGATGATGCAGGCTCCGTTGTCGATGCGGCGTTCAATGAGCTTTTCGGAGAGTTCATGGGCCACGGCGTAGGTGCCGTCGTCTTCGTCGAGGCGCTTCTCCACCGCTTCATAGGTGGTGTTGGCCTTGAGCCGTACCCAGTCGAGGCGGGGGGCGGTTTCGACAAGGTTGCCATGCGCGTCCAGCCGGAACTCGGCGACCAGCGCGGGGCGGTCCTCGTTTTCAAGCAGGCTGTACAGCCCGGTGCCGAGGGTCTCCGGCAGCATGTGGCTGGAGCCTTCGGGCAGGTAGAGGCTCGTGACGCGGTTGAAGACGGCGCGGTCCAGTCCGGAGCCGAACTCCCAGTGCGCGGTGGGACGGGCAAGTGCCAGCTGAAGCCGGTACCCGTCGCCGTCACGTTCGATGAAGAATGCGTCGTCGATATCGCGGGTGGTGGGGCCGTCGATGGATTCAAAGGGCGTTTCAATCGGCTCGCGGCGTGCGGCCTCGAACCGTTCTTGCAGCGCCTTGATTTCCTGTTCATGCTCGGCGGACCAGTCGTCTCCCCATTCGAAACCGGCGAGGTCCAGATGAAAATTGTGGTGCTCGGGCAGGATGCCCCAGGTCTGGGCCAGCTGCAGCGGCAGGTGCGGATGGTCGGGGAGACCCTTTCTCACGGCTGTCCATATCTGCTGCTGGCGGTCGTCGAGGCAGTCGGCCACGGCGGCCTTGAGCAGGCGGGCGAGGCTTTCGGCCACCTCTTCGTCCAGTTTCGGCGGCTTGGGCTCGCTGCCGTGCTTGCGGGCGTCCCAGAGCGCCTTGAAGAGGTCCTGTCCGGCGCGGGTTACGGCCTCGCGGGCCTTTTCCTCGGCCTGCTGTCTAAGGCGCTGCTCCACCTGCTCGTGGGTGTAGATCTCGAATCTCGGCGGGCGGAACTTGAAGTGGGTCTTGGTGGAGAGCATGGCTCTGCCGAGGGCCGCGAGCCGGTCCGGGCTGATGTCTTCCCAGAGCAGATCGGCAAACCACCTGACGTCCGCTTCGGGCAGTTCGCCCTGCGAGAGCTCCCAGAGCTCCATCACGTCCAGCCCGGCCTGTATCTCGCCGCGCTTCTCCTGATGCCGGTTCAGGATGTCCTGAATCTCCTGCTTGGAGGCGTCAGGCGCGTAGTTGGGGCCGGCCCATGGCAGAACGCGGGCAGCGGGCATCTTGGTCTCGCGCTTGTTGATGGTCCACAGCCGGAGCTTGCCGGACTGCTCGTCGAGCACGAATGCCAGCTGCGGCTGGTCGCCTTGCATGAATTCCACGACGGAACCGGGACGTATGTTGGTCAGCAGGGTGTTTTTGGCCATGTATCGCTTGGTGGTGTCGGCTGTGATGAAAAGGGCTTCGGGGCACGCAGCGCGCCCGGAAGCCGTATCCCCGTCTATCGCATTTCACGTCCGCTGGCTAGGGGCGAAAGTCGACGGACCGGGGCGGCGTGATGCCGACCCCGGTCCGCGGAGAGTAGGTCGGGCCGTGAATGGCCCGGAAACGCCGTAAGTTAGATCCAGTCGTCGTCTTCGCTGATGGGAGCAAAGCCGCGGCGCATGGTGTTTTCACACACGATGCGCGGGTCCATGAACTGGAGCAGGTAGTCGGGGCCGCCGGATTTGGAGCCCACGCCGGACATCTTGAAGCCGCCGAAGGCGTGACGCTCCACCAGCGCGCCCACCGAGGGCTTGTTGAGGTACAGGTTGCCCACGCGGAATTCGCGTGCGCCGCGCTCGAGGTTGTTGGGGCTTCTGGAGTAGATCGCGCCGGTCAGGGCGAACTGCGTGGAGTTGGCCCATTCGAGCGCCTGATCGAAGTCCTTGACCCGCATGACGGAGAGTACCGGCCCGAAGACCTCTTCCTGCGCGATGCGGTGCTCGGGGGTGATGTCTTCCACGATGGTCAGCGGCACGTAGCAGCCGCCGTCTGCGCGATATTTCTCGTCGGCCTCGCGCTGCACGAGCACGCTGCCTTCCTCGGCGGCGATCTTCGCGTAGTTGAGCACGTTCTGCTGGGCGCCCTTGTCCACCACGGGACCCATGTAGTTGCCGGGCTCCTCGGCCGGGCCGAGCTTGACGGACTCGGCGGCCTCGCGCAGCCGGTGTACGAAGCGGTCGTAAATGGAGTCGAGGACGATGACCCGCGAGCAGGCGGAACATTTCTGTCCCTGGAACCCGAATGCCGAGTACAGGACGCCGAGCACGGCTTCGTCGAGGTCGGCGTCGTCGTCGATGATGATGCCGTTCTTGCCGCCCATCTCGGCGATGACCCGCTTGCACTGCTGCTGGCCGGGCTGCTTGACGGCGGCCTTTTCCTGAATCCGCAGGCCCACTTCCATGGAGCCGGTGAACGCGATGAGCGCGATGTCCGGGTGTTCGACGATGTAGTCGCCGATGACCGAGCCGCGGCCGGGAGTGTAGTTGAACACGCCGTCCGGCAGACCGACCTCGCGCCACATTTCCGCGAGCTGCCAGCCGATGACCGAGGACAGCCCGGAAGGCTTGTAGAGCACCGGGCAGCCGGAGACGATGGCCGCGGAGACCATGCCCACGGAGATGGCGAAGGGGAAGTTCCACGGCGCGATGACCGCGGCCACACCCTTGCCCTGATAGAAGTAGCGGCTGTATTCGCCAGGCGCGTTGCCCATGCGGCGCGGGTCGCCGAGGCGGATCATCTCGCGGGCGTAGTATTCCATGAAGTCGATGGCCTCGCCCACGTCGGCCTGCGCCTGATCCCACTGCTTGCCCACTTCGAGCACCTGCAGCGCGGAGAGCCGCCAGACGTTCTTGCGGCACCATTCGGCGGCGTCCAGAAGGTACTGGGCGCGCTTTTTGGGATCAACGTCACGCCATGACAGATACGCCTGTTTGGCGCCGTCCATGGCCTGATCGATCTCGTCGGTGCCTGCCTGACAGATGGTGCCGATGATCTCGGAGGGCTTCGCGGGGTTGTACGAGTCGAGGGTGTCGTCTGTGGTGATTTCTTTGCCGTTGATGAAAAGCGGATACTGCCTGCCGGTCTCCTCCCGCCAGCGCTTCATTTCCTCGGGGAACGCAGCGCGCTGGGACGGGATGGTGAAGTCAGTGGGCGGATAGTTGTTGAAGGGCGGGAGTTCGCCTTCCAGCCCCTGTACGCCCTGACGGGGGGGCGCGGTGCACTGCCTCTCAACCATCTGGCGGCGCAGGGTCTCTTCCGGGTTCTCCAGCAGGCGGTCCATGTCGGCTTCGTCAGCGAAGGTCTGCTTGAGGAAGGATTCGTTGGCGGTGTTTTCTAGCAGACGGCGCACGAGGTAGGCCATGCCGGGGATCAGCTCACCATACGGGCAGTAGAGGCGCACGCGCTTTGCCACGTTCTTGAGCCCCTTGCGTACCGGCTCCGCCATGCCGTAGAGCACCTGGAATTCGTACTTCTCTTCGGGAACGCCGATGGCCTGAGCCATCTCCATGACGGCCGAAATGGAGCGGATGTTGTGGGAAGCGCACGCGTAATGGCAAATGTCGTGGTTTTCCAGAATCATTCTGGAGACCTTCTCGAAGCAGATGTCGGACTCGGGCTTGTGCGTCCACACGGGCACCGGCCAGTCGTTCTGCTTGGCGAGCACGGTTTCGTAGTCCCAGTATGCGCCCTTGACCAGTCGGATGGAGACCGGGACGTCCTCTTCGCGCGCCCAGTCGAGGAATTCGCGGACGTCGTCCTCGGTGCAGGTCAGGTAGGTCTGGAAGACGATGCCCAGATGCGGGTAGTCGCGATATTTGGTGCGAAGGCGTTTGTACAGCTCGATGGTGGCTTCCTTGTACTTGAGCTGTTCCATGTCGATGCACAGGAACCCGTCCATCTCCATGACCTTTTTGTAGACGGGCTCGATGTTCTTCATCATGCCCTGCACGGTGCCTTCCACGTCCACCGGCTTGGACTGGGAGTAGAAGGCGGAAGGTTTGACCGACACATTGACCTTGGGCGCGTGGCCCCAGTCCATGTCGTTGTCGGAGTCCAGCGCGCTCCACTTGCCGTATTCCTTCTGGATGGCGTCGAGCACATCGAGGTAGCCGTTCATGTAGTCCACGGCCTCTTCCTCGGAAACCGTGGCCTCGCCCAGCAGATCGAGCACGAAGGTGAAGCCGTCCTTGCGCAGCTTCTTGATGCCCTTGACCGCCTCCTTGCCTTCCTGCCCGATGATGAACTGGCGGGCCATGCCCTCGATGTTGGAGCGGATGGTCTTGTTGAGCACCTTGGCGACGAGGCCGCCGCCGATCTTCGTTTTGCTGGCGCCCCACTTGAGCACGTCGGGGATGTTGGAGTCATCGCCCGCGAAATATTCTTCGATGTGCCTCGAAAGGGATTCCGAGGTGTTGAGATAGGGCAGCACGTCCACAAAGCGGAACATCTGGACCTTGAAGTCCTCGTTCTTCATGGACCAGTCCATGACCTTGCCGGTCCACCAGCCCTTGTTGAAGATGGAGGGCGCCTCGCCCGAGATGGACTGGAAGAACTCCCTGCCCCGGGCTACGATTTTCGGATCGATGTCCTTGATGTCGATGCTCATGTTCCTCTCCTTGATGCGTTTCGGCCGTCCCCCACGCCCCCTTTCGGGGCCGCGAAAAGCGCGGGGGAGGCCGCCTTCGGACCGCCTAGTGCGGTTCGTCCCCGTCCGAGGCCGTTTCCGGCGCGACGGGAATCCCTCTCGATTCCTTGACGGTTGTCAGCACTATGGTGGAGTTGGTATCCCTGACAGTGGGGATGGCGCCGAACCTTGCGAGGATGCGCTGCAGGTCCTCCGTGCTTTCCACGCGGACCTTGACGAGGTAGGGTGCCTGTCCGGCGGTATAGTGCACTTCAAGCACTTCGGGAATCTTTGCCAGTTCCCGTCCGGTCTCGAAGCTGCCCGCCGGCTCGTCGGTGAAGACCATCGTGAACGCGGTGAGCTTGCGACCCACCTTGCTCTGGTCCACTATCGCCTCGTATCCGGTGATGAAGCCCTTGCGTTCGAGCTTGCGAACGCGCTCCAGCACCGCCGAGGGGGCCTTGCCGACCTGTCTGGCGATCTCGGCATTGGAAATTCTGCCGTTCTCCTGAAGTATGTTCAGGATTACTCTGTCAAGTTCGTCGATAGTTCTCTCACTCATAATAATAAAGAATATTCTTCTGTCCAAGTCCTGTCAAGCATGGAGGCCGCGCGGCAAACAGGTTTTGCCAATCGTCGTGCGCTGAGGTATGGTTGCGAAATGGTGGAATCTTTCAAACGTAAATGGTGGGCATGGTCGAAAAAGGCGGTATGAACCTTCCCGGTGGCGCGGAAATCCGGAGCCGGATTTCCGGCGACGAGGCCGTTGTGGAGCTCTTCGGTCGCCTTGACGGCAGTTCCGTGGGAGCGCTTTGGGAGAGCGCCTCGCGCGCCGTGGCCGGAAGCCAGCAGGAGGTGGTCCTCGACTGCGCCGCCGTGGATTATCTCGACGGCTCCGGTGCCGCGCTCATGGTCATGATGCGCGACATCGCGCAGGAGCGCGGCGCGTTGGTGCGGGTGCGCGGCCTGCGCGAAGAGCTGCTTCGCGTGCTTGAGATGACCTGGGCCTGCAAGCGTCCGAAGTGGGAAGGGCGAGAGGACGAGCGCAGGGGGCTGCGCGAAATGGTCGGGGCCAAAGCCTCGATCGGGGTGAACGACCTGCTCCAGTCCCTGAGTTTCGCCGGGGAGATGATCTACATCTTCTACCTCAGCCTGCGGCGTCCGGGGACGCTGCGCTGGAAGGACATTCTGCTCTCCTGCGTGCGGGTCGGCGTTGACAGCATGCCCATCATCCTGCTCATCGGTTTCCTTATGGGGCTGATCCTTTCCTTCCAGTCTGCCGTAACCCTGCAGCGCTTCGGCGGCGAGATATTCGTGCCCAACATGCTGGGGCTGGTGATGTTCCGCGAGATGGGGCCGCTGGTGACGTGCATCCTGCTGGCCGCGCGGTCCGGATCGGCGTTCGCCGCCGAGATCGGGACCATGAAGGTCAACGAGGAAGTGGACGCCCTGAAAACCATGGGGCTTTCCCCGGCGCGCTTTCTGGTCTCGCCCAAGCTCATCGCCTCGGTGACCATGGTGCCGCTCATGACGCTTTTCTTCAACTTTGCCAGCCTGCTGGGCGGGCTGCTCGTCATGCTTTCGCTGGGATATCCGAGCGTGACCTTCACCTCGCGAGTTTTCCAGAATCTTCAGTACGCGGATTTCCTCGGAGGCATGGTCAAGGCCTTCGTGTTCAGCGTGCTCGTGGCTGGCGTGGGATGCCTGCGCGGCCTGCAGACCCGTTCGGGAGCCAGCTCGGTGGGTGACTCCACAACGAGCGCCGTGGTTTCCGCCATTATCCTCATCGCTTTTGCCGACGGCATCTTTGCCGTGGTCTACTACTACCTTGGACTGTGATCATGCACGATTCTCATGTCATACAGGTTCGGAACCTCACATGCGCCTATGACGACTTCGTGGTCGTGCGCAATGTGAGTTTCAACGTGCGCGCCGGTGAGGTCTTCGTGATTCTGGGCGGTTCGGGGTGCGGCAAGAGTACGGTGCTCAAGCACATGATCGGCCTGTACGAGCCCGCAGAGGGGAGCATCCTCATTCACGGCAGGGATATGGCCGCCGCCGATGAAACGCAGCGGCAGGACATCATGCGCGATTTCGGCGTCATGTATCAGATGGGCGCGCTGTTCGGGTCCATGTCGCTGATGCAGAACGTAATGCTGCCGCTCGAGGAGTTCACGGACCTGCCGAGGCAGGCGCGCGAGATGGTGGCCATGGCCAAGCTCGCCATGGTGGGGCTGGAGCAGTTCGCCTACAATCAGCCGTCCACCCTCTCCGGCGGGATGCAGAAGCGCGCGGCCATCGCCCGCGCCATGGCCCTTGATCCGGGCATCCTTTTTCTTGACGAGCCGAGCGCCGGGCTCGATCCCGTTACCTCGGCCGAACTGGACGAACTGATCCGGGGGCTTTCGCGCAACCTCGGCATTACGTTCGTCATCGTTTCCCACGAGCTGGCCAGCATCTACAGCATCGCGGACCGCGTGATAATGCTCGACAGGACCAGCAAGGGGCTCGTGGCGGAGGGGGACCCTCGCCTGCTCCGCGACCGTCCCGGCAATGAAGTGGTGGGACGCTTCTTCAACAGGCAACCGCCCCAGTCGGCGGAGCGCGAGGCCTGTCGCGTTCCGGTCGAGGAGGATGCATGATCCGCAAACAGGACTATCTCAAGCTCGGGACCTTCGTCATCCTCGGCACGCTGCTGCTGGTGGCCATGGTGGTGATCCTCGGTGCCGGACATTATTTCAAGAAGACCATGACCGTGGAGACGTACATCAAGGAGTCCGTGAACGGGCTGGACATCGGCTCTCCGGTCAAGCTCAAGGGCGTGAAGGTCGGGTCCGTCTCGGAGATCGGCTTTGTCCATAACCGGTATACCGACGAGTACCGCTACGTGCTCGTGGAGTGCGAGCTTGACCTCGACAGGCTCGGTGCGGAAAACGCCAACAGCTATGCGAAGAAAATCCGCGACGACGTGAAGCGCGGCCTGCGCATCAAGCCGAGTACCATCGGGCTTACGGGCCAGCTGTACCTGAACATCGACTACGTTCCGCCCAAGGAGAACCCGCCCCTGCTCATCGACTGGCAGCCGGAGAACGTCTATATCCCCTCTGTTTCCAGCACAATGAACCGGCTGGAAGCGGCGGTGGACAACGTGAGCAACTTCGTGAAGGGCCTCTCCAAGGAGGACGTGGAGACCATCATCTCCAAGATCCGCGACATAGTGGAGGCCGTCGGCAAGTTCGTGAAGACCGACGACGGCAAGGCCATCGGCAAGCTGATCCGGGCCAATCTGGTGCAGACGGAGAAGACTCTCAGGCGCCTGAACGAACTGCTGGCCGCGCCCGAGGCCGAGACGATCATCCCCGACGGTGCCCACGCCATGGCCGGGCTGCGCGAGATCGTGGAGAAGGGTGGGGACGACGCCGTGGCCGCGCTCGGCGACGCGAGGAGGGCCATGAAGGCGTTCCGGAGCGCTTCGAGTTCTCTGGACCGCTTCCTGAGCAATCCGGACATGGCCGACAACATGGAAGAGTTCGGCAAGGCGCTGCGCAACATCAGCGAGGCCTCGGCAGAAGTGAAGGTTTCCATAACCAAGCTCCACGCCGTGCTCAACCGCCTCAACGCCATCAGCGCCGGGCAGCAGGGCAACATTCGCTCCATTCTGGACGATGCCCGCGTACTCATGGAGAATCTCAAGGAAATCAGCGGCGAAGCCAAGGAATACCCCTCGGGCGTCATTTTCGGCGCGCCCCCTGAAAAACGCACCCCCGGAGAATCCCGATGAAAAAGACCTCATGCATCCTGCTGGCGCTGCTGCTCGCCGTTTCCGTCACCGCGGCCTGCGTCAACCTCAAGAGCCGTCCCCTTGAGCGGCGGAGCTTCGTGCTTGAAGTGCAGCGCGACGCGCCGTCGCACGAGGACACCGGAAAGCTGTTGCGGCTGGGCAGGCTCGGCATCACGCCGGTCTACGGCGGGAAGGGGCTGGTGTACCGTCTGGAGAACGGCGAAGTGCAGTCGGATTACTACAACGAGTTTTTCTCTTCGCCCGAGCTCATGCTTTCTCTGGAGCTTTCGGGCTGGCTGCGTGACGCCGATTTCGTCGACGTTGTGCCGCAGGACAGCGCCGCCATTGCGGACGCCTCACTGGAGGGCGTGGTGACGGCTCTTTACGGTGACTTCAGCAAGGCGGATGCCGAGGCGGTGGTGGAGATGCAGTTCTTTCTCGTGGATGAACGGGGCGGGACCGGGGTGCTCTTCAACAAGACCTATCTGCGACGCACTCCTCTGACGGAGCAGTCGCCGGAGGCGCTGGTGAAGGCCATGAACGCGGCGACAACCGATATTTATTCCGCGCTGGAGTCGGATCTGCTTTCGGCTTTTTCCGGATCACTCTCCTGATCCAGCCGGTTCAGGGCGGCCCGTAGCTGTTCGAGCTCCATGGGTTTGGCCACGAAGCCGTCCATGCCCGCCTGAGCGAATTTGTGCCGCTCCTCTTCAAGGACGTGTGCTGTCATGGCGATGACCGGCACGTCTGTCGGGGTGGCGCTCTCCCGCATTCGGCGAATCATTTTCGTAGCGTCCATGCCGTTTATTTCCGGCATTTCTATGTCCATGAGCACGCAGTCGAACCGTTCTCTGTGCAAGGTGTCGATAGCTTCGCGCGCATCCTGACAGGCCACCGCGCTGTGTCCGAGGCTTTCCAAAAGACGCAGGGCCGCGATGCGGTTGACGCGGTCGTCGTCGGTCACCATCACCCGCAGGGAATCGGCGTCTTCCGGCTCCGGCGTCTGTTCGTCGGGAACATCCTCCGAAAGCGGCAGCAGAACTGCCACGGTGGTGCCGCGGTCTTCCTCGCTGTCGATGCAGACGCTGCCGTTCATCATGTTCACCAGTCTGCTGATGATGCTGAGACCGAGGCCTGCGCCGGGGCGCTTGGGGTTGGGACCGCTCCGGGCCTGATAGAAAGCGTCGAAGACTCTGGGCAGCTTGCCTTCCGGTATGCCTGAGCCGGTGTCCTCCACCATGAAGAGGTAGTGCCGCTTGCCGTGCAGGACATGGTGCAGCCGCGTGACGCTGACGCTGATCTGCCCGTGATGGGTGAATTTGATGGCGTTACCCAGGAGGTTGAACAGGACCTGTTCCAATTTGCCGAGGTCCGTGATGACTTTCGTGGGCAGGTCCTCCGGGATGGTTACGTTCATGCGGACACTGTCCGGCAGCTGGACCTGCATGCTGCGGGTTATGGAGGCGATCATCCGGCGGATGTTCACGGGCTCTTCATGCAGCTTCAGGTTGCCGGACTCAGCGCTGGTCAGACTGAGCAGGTTGTTGATGATCCGGAGCAGCGACTGTCCCGAGTCGTAGGCGACTTCCACCTGCTCCTTGTGTTTTTCGTCCAGTTCGGAGCCGTGCAGAAGCTGGAGCATGGCAAGCACGCCGTTGAGGGGGGTGCGCAGCTCGTGGCTGATGCTGGCGAGAAAGTGGGTCTTGGAGCGGTTGGCCTGCTCGGCCTGCCGCCTGGCTTGATGGACGTGCTCCTCGGCGAACTTTCGTTCCGCGATGTCCTGAATGATGCCCATGGCCCGAATGGGGGCGCCCTCTTCGTTTCTGGACACCACCCTGCCTGCTCCAAGCACCCATATCCAGCCGCCGTTTCCGTCAAGCATACGGCATTCCACGCTGAAGGCGTCCGAGTTGCCGGTGATGTGTTCGAACGCGCGGTTGAACACTTCACTGCGGTCGTCAGGGTGAATTCGATCCTTCCACTCCGATGGGAGCGAAGGCATCTCTTCTGGAGACATGCGGAGTATCGCTCCGGCCTGTTCACTGTAGAACATGCGGCCTTCCGCACCTTCCCATCTCCAGTATCCGGACCCGGATGCGGTGATGGTCAGTTCGAGGTCTCGGTGGTTCTGCAGGGTCTTGCGCTGTTCTCTTCTGACAGTTTTCAGGTGTCCCTGTACAAGGGAGTAGACGAGCAGGGCGGTGACGATGACGTAGAACCAACCCTTGAAGGTCTGCAGTCGGTAGATCAGTTCAGGGTCACGCACCAGCCACTCGAGCAAACTGTCGGAAAGAAGAATCCAGAGACATCCGACCAATGCGTAAACGCCCGCAATGAAGAGCGCGGCCCGGTATGGGGAAGATGTTTTGTGCGGCATGGTGTTCCCGGAGCTTCGGTTATCTGTCTAGGACAACGCAAAGCATACCAATACTGCTCTTGCACACAAGTATTATTCCAGCAGACCGTGCTCGGACAGCTCCGCCTCCATGCTTTCCCACCGGGCGAAGGCTGACTCGAGTTCCGCCTCGAGCGATTCCATCCGCTCGGTCAGGTTCGCGACCTCGGTGCCGGCAGACTTGTACAGTTCCGGATCGCCGAGTTTTTCCTGACACGCTTCGATGCCTTTTTCCAGCTCTTCGATGTGTCCGGGCATCTCCTTGATGTCCTCGGCCATCTTTTCCAGACGAAACTTGTCCTTGTAGCTGAGTTTGGGTTTGCGGACGGGAGTGTTCTCCCTGCGGGGCTTTTCCTCTTTCGGAGGACAGGAGGAGGCGGGGGCTGGCTGCTCGGAGGGACGCTGTCGCAGCCAGTCGTCGTAACCGCCCACGTATTCGTTCACGCGGCCACCGCCTTCCAGCGCGAGCGTGGAGGTCGCGACGTTGTTGAGGAATTCGCGGTCGTGGCTGACCAGAAGCAGGGTGCCGGAGTAGTCGAGCAGAATCTCCTCAAGCAGGGCTAGGGTCTCCACGTCGAGGTCGTTGGTGGGTTCGTCCATGACCAGCACGTTGGACGGGCGGGTGAACAGCCGCGCCAGCAGGAGGCGGTTCCGTTCGCCGCCGGAGAGGACGTGCACCGGAAGCTGTGCGCGGTCCGGCGTGAACAGGAAACGCTTGAGCCAGCCCATGACGTGGACGCGCCGCTCGCCGACGGTGATGAAGTCCGCTCCCTGTGCGATGTTCTCGCGGGCGGTCTTGCTCATGTCCAGCGTCTCGCGGTGCTGGTCATAGTAGATCACTTCGAGGTTGGTGCCGTGGCGCACCGAACCGGACTGGGGTTCGAGTCTTCCCAGCAGCAGGCGCAAGAGGGTGGTCTTGCCCGCCCCGTTGGGACCGATGACGCCGACCTTGTCCCCGCGCATGATGGCGGTGTTCAGGCCGGAGACCACGGGGGATTCGTCGTAGCCGAAGCACAGGTCCCGGGCCTCGGTCACCAGCTTGCCGGTGCGCGACGCCTCCTGCATGAGCATGTCGGCCTTGCCGGGACGTTCGCGACGCTGGGAGCGCTGTTCCCGCAGTTTGCGCAATTCACGCACGCGGCCCATGTTGCGGGTGCGGCGCGCCTTGATGCCTGTCCTGATCCACGCCTCTTCCTGCGCCAGCTTCTTGTCGAAGTTCTTGCGCTGCCGTTCTTCGGATTCGAGGTCGTGTTCCTTGCGTTCGAGATACGCCTCGTAACCACAGTCGTAGCTGGTGAGCACCCCGCGGTCGAGTTCGAGGATGCGGGTGGAGAGGTTGCGCAGAAAGGCCCGGTCGTGGGTCACGAAAAGAATGGTCTTGACCCGGCGTTTGAGGAACTGCTCCAGCCAGACGATGGCCTCGATGTCCAGATGGTTGGTGGGCTCGTCCAGCACCAGCAGGTCCGGCTCGCTCACGAGCGCGCGGGCGAGCAGAGCGCGGCGCTGGTTGCCGCCGGAGAGAGTGTGAAACTGCTGGTCCGCGTCAAGGTCGAGGTGCGAGATAACGGTCTCCACGGTGCGGTGCGCCTCCCAGCCGGATTCGGCTTCGATGGCCCCTTGGGCGCGTTCCATGGCGGCGATGAGCTCGGTCTCGTCGCCTTCACCGGTTTGCAGGCGGTGGCTGGCTTCGTGGTATGCGACAAGATGCCTGCCCAGATTCCCCAGCCCCTGACAGGCCACCTGGTAGACAGTGCCTTCTACGCCTTCGGGCACTTCCTGCGGCAGCATGGCCACCTTGGTGCCCTGCGAGTGGGCGATGTCGCCCGAATCGGCGGCGGTGTCGCCGCTGACGATCTTGAGCAGCGTCGACTTGCCTTCGCCGTTCCGGCCCACGAGACAGACGCGTTCGCCCGGTTCCACGAGGAAGCTCACGTTGTCGAGCAGCGTGGTTCCGGTGAAGTTGAGGGTGACGTCTTTGACGTTCAGCAGCGCCATGATCGCTTACTCGGCCTTTGCCGCGGCGTCCATGAAGGTCTTGAGGCGTTCGTCGTAGGGCGGATGTTTGAAGAACGCGGAGCCGGAGACGAGGACGTCCGCGCCTGCCGCCACCAGTTCCGGGGTGTTGTCCGGAGTCACGCCGCCGTCGATCTGGATGAGCGTCTCGGCGCCGTGGGCGGTGATCATTCCCTTGAGTTCGCGAAGCTTGTCCATGGTGAACGGGATGAACTTCTGACCGCCGAAGCCGGGGTTTACGGACATGAGCAGCACCATGTGCAGCTGCGGGATAAGGTACTTGATGACTTCCAGCGGAGTGTGCGGATTGAGCGAGACGGCCGGCTTGCATCCGGCGTCCACAATCTGGGCGCAGACGCGTTCCAGATGGGTGCAGGCCTCGGCGTGTACGCAGATGAGGTCGGCCCCGGCGCTGGCGAATTCTTCGATGTAGCGGCCCGGATCCTCGATCATCAGGTGGCAGTCGAAAAAGAGGTTGGAGCGTTTGCGCATGGCCTTGATGATGGGCGGGCCGAAGGTGATGTTGGGCACGAAGCTGCCGTCCATCACGTCGAGGTGGACCCATTCGAGCCCGGCGGCTTCGAGGGCTTCAAGTTCCGCCTGCATGTTGGCGAAGTCCGAGGAAAGCATGGACGGGGAGAGAATCATTGCACTTCTCCGTTTCTTGTAATGAGTAAGACCGTTGCCGCATCAGGCGCGGCAACGGTCTTGTAGTTCGTTTATTGCCGAAGGGCAACCCGTGGCGGAGCTGATCAGGCCTTGAGCTCCTCCACAAGCGTGCGGACTTCTGCGGCCAGGCGGGCCAGATCTGCCACGGCGGAGGCGGACTGCGACATGGCCTCGTCCATCTCGGAGGCCTGCTCGTCCACGTTGGCCACGGTGCGCGTCACTTCCTCGCTGGTGGCGGACTGCTCCTCGGCGGCGGTGGCGATGTTGCGCACCCGGTCGTCCGTGGTGGCGACGATGCCCACGATGGAGGAAAGAGCCTCGCCCGCGTTGTCCGCCAGCTCCGTGGCCTGTCCGACGGCGGTGACGGCTTCGCGGATGGCGGTGGCGTTCTGCTCCGCGCCGGAGCGGATGGAGGAAACCGCGGTTTCCACCTCGCCGGTGGCCTGCATGGTCTTTTCCGCCAGCTTGCGGACTTCGTCCGCGACCACTGCGAATCCGCGTCCGGCCTCGCCCGCGCGGGCAGCCTCGATGGCCGCGTTGAGCGCCAGCAGGTTTGTCTGGTCCGCGATGTCGTTAATGACGTTCATTATGTCGCCGATGTTCTCGACCTTGACGCCGAGGTCCTTGATGGAGCTGTCCATGGCGTCGGCCCGGTGCTGCACTTCCTGAATGGCGCTGACCACCTGCTTGACCACCTGCCCGCCGTCAGTGGCGTGCTGGTTGGCGTTGGCGGCGTTCTCGGCGGCGTCGGAAGCGTTGCGGGCGATTTCGATGACCGTGGAGCTCATCTGCTCCATGGCGCTGGCTGCTTCCGCACTCATGGACTTCTGGTTGGCGGCCCCGCGCTTGATCTGTTCCATCTGCACGGTGAGCTGCTCGGCTGCTGAGGAGAGGTTCGAAACGATCTCCTCGGCGCGGTCGGCGGACTCCATCATGCGCTTCTGGGCGTCCTTGATGGAGGTCTGGTCCATGATGATCTTGAACGCGCCCACGACCTTGCCGCGCTCGTCGTGAATGGGCGTGCCGATGTATTCGATGTCCATGCGTCCGGCGTCGGGACGGGCTTCGGTGTTGGCACGTGAAACCTCGTCGCCGTTGATGGCCTTGAGGCAGGCGCAGTCCTCGGTGTTGCAGTCGGTGGTCCGGAAGTGCTCGAAGCATTTGGAACCAACCAGGGCGTCGGGTTCGGCCTCGCCCTGCTGTGCGCCGAGCTTGTTTATGTAAATGATGTTCTTGTCGGTATCCACGGCCATGACCGGAAGCGGCAGGTCGTCCAGCAGGCCGATCAG
Source organism: Pseudodesulfovibrio halophilus DSM 5663 (assembly GCF_059568665.1). NCBI lineage: Bacteria > Pseudomonadati > Thermodesulfobacteriota > Desulfovibrionia > Desulfovibrionales > Desulfovibrionaceae > Pseudodesulfovibrio > Pseudodesulfovibrio halophilus. The sequence goes on from NZ_JCANTV010000003.1 coordinate 43,425, forward strand.
GGTGTCGGCCATGCCGTTGGCGTTCTCGATCATCTCGGCATACGCGCCTTGGAACTTGGCCTCGTCGCCTCTCGTGTTCAGGCGACCCTCACGGATATTCTCGGCCACATGCTCGAAGTCGCCCAGCACCTGCTTGAGGTTTTGTGGGATGTGGCTGATGGCGGTTGCGATGCGGCCTATCTCGTCGCCCCGGTGGACGTCCAGTTCGGCGTTGAGGTCGCCTTCGGCCACGGACTGGGCAAACCGTTCAGCCTTGCGAAGGGAGCGGGAGACGGACAGCGCGAAGAACAGCGAGGCCAGAAGCGAGATGCCTGCCGCGATGGCGGCCATGACGCCCATGCCGACCAGTGCGGCGGATTCGGCCTTGTTGGCGCTCTCGACTGCTTCGGCCTTGGCCGGGGCGATGAATTTGGAGATCAAGGAGTCCACGGCGTCGGTGGCTGCCTGCGAATTGTCATTGATCTGCTTGCGAATAACGACTTCCTGCTTGCTGATTTCAGTCAGCTTGTCGAGGTTCTTCTTGAGCCCCTTGAGGATGTCGCCAATCTGTTTGGCGGTCTGTTCCAGTTCCTTGTTTCCAGCCACCGCATCCTCCCACTCGAAGAGGCCGCTGCCTGCCATGGCGAGGTCGTTCTCGATGGCGTTGAGCAGCTTGGGGTCGGAGGAGTAGACGTATTCATGAATACCGGCCACGGCCTTGCTCACCGGCCCGGCGATCTTTTCTTCGAGAATCACCTGCATGTTGTACCAGCGGACCACGGCCTCCATGTCGCCATCGGCCTGGCTGAACTGCCTTTCGGGGGAGATTACCATGGTCACCGACTGGCGCAGCTTCTTGGAAAGGCTCTGCGCAAGGGTGTCGGTATATCCGAGGGTCTTCTTGCGCTCTCGGACGAGGTTCCGGTAGTCGGCCATGGCGCTTTCGATGGCCTTGATGCGCTTGGCCACCGGCCGGCCCTGCTCAAGCAGCTCCGGGTGGCCCTTCACGGACTCGGCCCATCTGCTGAACCCGCCCCGCGCCTTGCTCATGGCCCGCGCGTACTGAATGTAGTTGGGCTGGTTCGGGCTGTGCATGTAGATATGAATCTTGTTGTTTGCTTTCAGAAGATTCATGACCACGCGCTGCTGCATGGTGCTGTCGATTTCGGTCCAGTTGCTGTAGATGGTCAGCTCCTGCCCCACGGAACTGATGCCCCTGTACCCGGCGAAAATGATCAGTGCGGCTGCTGCGAGAGTGATGCAGGCAAGCGCCAGCTGCTTGCCCAGCATACTGATTTTGTTGAACACGAGAACCTCCTGCGTGAGCGTCTTGAAGGTTTGCCGCTACCACAAGATGCTCGGTTCGTCACATGGTTGTCGCACAAAATTGTATACGAATATCTGATATCGACTGACCGCGTGCACTAAAAAAGGGAACCGTTTGAACGGTTCCCTTTGCATAGCAGGGCCATGTCGGTGGAGAATCATTTCTCCATTTGAAAGTCGACCTTGATTTTGAACATTTTTTCGGCAGGAAGATTCAATATCTTGATTCCTGTTTTTTCCGTGATTTCCGCTAGAATCGCTTCCACCGCGTCCATGTCCGGGGCGATGAGGGCGAACCAGACGTTGAACTCGTTTTCGCGAAGATAGTTATGGGTGACGCCGTCATGCCGGTTCACCTCGGCGACGAACTCGTCCATTTTTTCTTCGGGGACGCTCGCGGCGCACAAGGTGGACTGCCAGCCAAGCTGCTTGGATTGGAAGTTGGCCCCCATGCGGCGAATGAGTCCGGAATCCTTGAGCGCGCGAACGCGGGCAAGGGTTTCGCCTTCGGTCAACCCCACCTGATCCCCGATCTCCTGATATGGCCGGGAGGTGAGGGGAAAATAGGACTGAATGATGTTCAGGATTTCCTTGTCGTAGCTGTCCATCATTCCCCCTTGGGCTTTTTCTTGGGCTGGTGGGAGCACAGGGGTTCGGCCTCAAGGTAGCTGCCCTTCATGGTCTGGGCCCGGGCCCGGCAGCCGCCGCAGACGCGCTCGTACTCGCAGTGGCCGCATTTGCCTTCGTAAACTTCGGGGTTGCGCAGGTTCCTGAAGTGGGGCGTGTTGCGCCACAGTTCCGGGAACGGGGTCTCCAGCACGTTCCCGCAGTCCAGTTCCAGATAGCCGCAGGGCTGCACCTGCCCGCGATGGGATATGAAGCAGAAGCCCACGCCGCCGAGACACCCGCGGCTCACCGCGTCCAGCCCGAAGTTCTCGAAGGTCACCGGAACGCCTTCCTCCTTGGCCCGCTGACGCAGGATGCGGTGGTAGTGCGGCGCGCAGGTGGCCTTGAGCTGCATGTTGGTGGTCTTGCGGAAGTCGTAGAACCAGTTGAGCACTTCCTCGTATTCCTCGGCGGTGATCACCTGTGCGCCGAGCTCCTCGGCGCGTCCGGTGGGAACCAGCAGGAAGATGTGCCACGCGGCGGCTCCAAGGTCGTCGCAGAGGTGGAAGATGTCCTTGAAGAACGGGAGATTGTCACGGGTGACGGTGGTATTGAGCTGGAACTCGATGCCCGCGTCCTTCAGGTACTGGATGCCCTGCATGGCCTTGTCGAACGCGCCGATCTCGCCGCGAAACTCGTCGTGCTGGGCGGCGGTGGGCGCGTCGATGGAGATGGAGCAGCGCTCGATGCCCGCTTCCTTCATCTTCGCGGCGGTCTCCGGGGTTATCAGCGTGCCGTTGGGCGCCATGACGCAGCGCAGGCCCTTGCTCTTGGCGTAGGCGATGAGCTCGTACACGTCGTGGCGCATCATGGGTTCGCCGCCGGTGAAGATGATGATGGGGTTGCCCACCTCGGGGAAGGTGTCGATCAGCGCCTTGGCCTGCTCGGTGGACAGCTCTCCCTCGTAGGGCTCCACATGCGCCTCGGCCCGGCAGTGCTTGCAGGCGAGGTTGCAGGAACGGGTGACTTCCCATGCCACGAGGCGGCAGACCGGGCTGCCGTCCTCGAGTGTCATCTTCGGTTTGGTCTCGGCTCCGGGATGGCCCTTGCCGTGCGGGTGTCCGCCGGGATGGCCTCCGGGGTGCCCTTCGGGCGGGCAGCCTTTGTTTCCGTGCATATCGTTACCCGTTGAGGAGCCTCAGGGCGTCCTCGGTGAAGTAGGTCAGAATCAGTTCGGCCCCGGCGCGCTTGAAGGAGACCAGCGACTCCATCATGACCGCGTCGCCGTCCATCCAGCCGTTCTGCGCGGCGGCCTTGATCATGCTGTACTCCCCGCTGACCTGATAGGCGGCCACGGGAGCGTCGAAGTTCTCGCGCAGGGAGCGGATGACGTCCAGATAGGGCAGGCCGGGTTTGACCATGAGGATGTCCGCGCCTTCCGCGATGTCGGCCTCGGCCTCGCGAAGGGCTTCGCGCCGGTTGGCCGGGTCCATCTGGTAGCTCTTGCGGTCGCCGCTGGTGGGGCTGTTTTCCGCAGCTTCGCGGAACGGACCGTAAAAGGCCGAAGCGTACTTGACCGCGTAGCTCATAATGGGCGTGTTCACGAACCCGGCCTCGTCCAGCGTGTCGCGGATGGCGGCAACGCGGCCGTCCATCATGTCGGACGGGGCCACAATGTCGGCCCCTGCGCGAACCTGCGAGAGCGCGGTCTGCGCCAGCAGGTCGAGGGTGGGGTCGTTGAGCACTTCGCCGGAGGGGCTGAGCAGGCCGCAGTGCCCGTGGGAGGTGAACTCGCACAGGCAGGTATCCGCGGCCACGATCAGGTCCGGATAGGCGTCCTTGAGCATGCGGATGGACTCCTGCACGATGCCCTCGTCCGCATAGGCCTGTGAGCCTTTGGGGTCCTTTTCGGCGGGGATGCCGAAGAGGATGCAGCTCTTCATGCCCATGGCCACGGCCTCGCCCACGCGCTTTTTCAGCTGCTTCATGGAGAGTTGGTGCTGGCCGGGCATGGAACCGATGGGTTTGCAAAAGTCCTCGTCGTCGGTTTCGACGACGAAGTAGGGCATCATCAGGTCCTGCGGGCGTACTTCGTTTTCGCGCACCAGCTCCCGCATGGAGGCGGAGGTGCGCAGCCTGCGGCCGCGATGGAAGTCGAGAAACGACATGGTTGCTCCCTTGCTACAGCGGTTCGCCGGAGATTTCCTCGTCGGTGAGGTAGCATGCCGGGTCCTGCGCCCAGAAGTCGTCGTAGTAGGCTTCGGCGCGGGCGCGGAAGTTGCCGCCGCAGATGTTCAGGAAGCGGCACTGGGCACAGCGACCCTTCACATGCGGACGCTTGTCCTTCATCTTGTGCAGCAGCTCGATGTTGCTGTCGGTCCAGATCTCGGAGAACGGGCGTTCCAGCACGTTGCCGAAGGTGTGGTGACGCATGAACTGGTCCGCGTGCACCTTGCCGTCCCAGGAGATGCAGCCGATGCCGCGTCCCGAGGAGTTGCCCTCGTTCCACTTGAGCAGTTCCAGGACTTCCTTGGCGCGCTCGGGGTTTTCCTTGAGCAGTCGGAAGTAGACGTAGGGTCCGTCGGCGTGGTTGTCCACGGTGAGGACTTCCTTCTCCTTGCCCTTTTCGAACAGGGCGCGGGTCTCGTCCATGATCAGGTCCACGATGTCGCGGGTCTCCTGATGGGAGAGGTCTTCCTTGATGAGCTCGGAACCGCGTCCGGAGTAGACGAGGTGATAGAAACAGATGCGGGGGATCTCCATGTCTTCCAGCAGGCGGAAGAGGTGGGGAACCTCGGGGGCGTTCCACTTGTTGATGGTGAAACGCAGGCCGACCTTGAGGCCTTCGGCCTGACAGTTTTCGACGCCCTTGAGGGCCTGCTTGTAGGAGCCCTTCACGCCGCGGAACTTGTCGTGCACTTCTTCGGCGCCGTCAAGGGAGATGCCCACGTAGGAGAGGCCGACTTCCTTGAGTTCCTTGGCTTTTTTCTTGGTGATGAGGGTGCCGTTGGTGGAAATGACGGCGCGCATGCCTTTTTCGGTGGCGTAGCTGGCCAGTTCCGGCAGGTCTTCGCGAACCAGCGGTTCGCCGCCGGAGAAGAGCATGACCGGAGCGCCGAACTGCGCGAGGTCGTCGATGATTTCCTTGCCCTTGTCGGTGTCGATGGGGTCCTTGTGCTCGCTGGGATCCACGGCCTGTGCGTAACAGTGCACGCACTTGAGGTTGCACCGCTGGGTCATGTTCCAGACCACGACGGGCTTCTTGTCCTCGGCGAACTGGAGGAGGTGGGAGGGGAGCTTGCCGGACTCGCGACCGTAGCGCAGTGCGTCCGAAGGCTCCACGGTACCACAGTATAGTTTCGAAATGCCGATCATATGTTCGTTCCTCGGTATTGAAAGGTGTGCGGTTGGCGTATCACAAATGCGGACGGGCGAAAACCCGAAAAAAGAAGGGATGGAACCGGTGTCCACCCCTTTGGCCCGCCCCCGTACTATGTAGGGATGCGGGACTTCAAGTCAAGAATCATTCCTATTCCGCCATGCGGACTTCCACGCGTCGGTTCTGCATCCGGCCCTGTTCGGTCTCGTTGTCCGCGATGGGGCGTGATTCCCCGTAGCCGACGGTTTCGATGAGCTTGGGCGGTATTGCGTGTTTCATGACCAGATACTTTTTCACGGCGTCCGCTCGCCGGGCGGAGAGGTCGAGGTTGTACCGCTGGCTGGCGCTGGAATCGGTGTGTCCGGCGACGATGATGGGCTTGCCTTTCAGCTCCGGGGATTTCAGCGCCCGGGCCAGCTCGTCCAGAAGCGGATAGGATTCAGGACGGATGGTGGCCTTGTCCAGATCGAATCGGATGTCGAGGTTTACGCCGGGCACATCCTTTCCGGACTGTGTCAGGTCGCGCTCCATGGTCGAATCCTCGCCGCCCCGCGACTGGACTCCGGGGGTGTCCGGGCTGTCACCCGTGCTTCCCGAAGTGTCCCCGGAATCGCGGGGAGAGCTGCCGGAGGGGGCATTGGAATCGGCGCCCCGTGATGTCGCGCTCGGCGGGGTGGTCAGAGCGGTGACGATCTGCCCCTTGTTTCCGGCAAAGGAGTAAGGCCTTGCGTCAGGGTCCGGCAGCCACGACTTGACGGGCACGGACATGTCTCCGGCGATGTCGGTGACCAGCCGGAAGAACGGGCTTTCCGTCATCCGCGTTTTGTAGCGGAAGTAGATCCAGTCCTCCTCCATGCGCTCTTCGATGCGGCCTGACTGCGCCATGCTGAACAGCAGAATGCCGGTCTCCACGTTGTAGATGTTCACCTGAAGCGTCATGGCGGTATCGTCCAGCGTGGAACCTGCATAGAAATACGGGATGAAGCCGAGGATCAGCAGGTCGGCGCCGCGCCTGCGCGCTTCGGCCAGTGAGCGGCGCTTGTTGTAGTAGGTGAGCTGCGGGTCCATCTCCAGCGTGGTGAAGAGGCGGCGCCTGAGCCATTCGTTCTGGAAAATCTGCCCGAACGTGCGGCCGAGATGTTTGTGGTCCGGCGTGGGTTGCTGAACGTGAAAGGGATAGAACAGCGCGGTAAGGGGCTTGCGGCTTTTGGCCTTGGGAGCCACTGCCACCACGAGATCGGAGCGCCGGGTCTCGGCGTCGGTGTATACCTCGGTCTGGTCGGTCAGGCTCGGGTCTACATAGGCGCACGCTCCAAGCAGGAGCAGCATCGAAAGCAGTAATATTCGTTTCATGGCGGTACCGGAGTTCGGGTTCGCGATTCAGCGCGCCGGTTTCTTGACGGCGCGGCCTCGGTCGCCCCGTTTGAAGCAAGTATCGTACCGTGAAAGAGTTACTGCAACCGCTCGGTCGGAGTGGGCGCCTTGTCGATGGATTCGAGGAGCTGTTCCTTGGATTGGATCAGTCCCTGCCTGAGCAGGATGCGTTTGCCCGTGGAGAGCTTGCGGAATTCGGGCTTGCCGGCGAGCTCTTCGAGACGGGCCATCTCGGCACGGACGTTCTCAATGAGTTCGTGCAGTTCGGGTGAGGCGGGGGAGACCTGCGAGGCGAGGCGTGCGAGTTCGCCCACCTCGCTGGCCATGGCCCTGATGTTCTTCGGGGCCACCTCCCTTGCGAGTGCGCGGCGGGCCTTGAAATCCCCCCACCAGTTCTTCAGCCTGTCGAATACGGCCATGCTCCTCCTAGACCGTGGGCATGTAGCTCATGGAGAAAAACACGAGGACCATCATCACCAGCACCGGCAGCACGATGGTCAGTCCGGCTTTCAGGTACGTTGTCCTGTGCAGGTGCTTCCAGGCAATGATAACGAGCACCATGAACCATGAAGAGGAGGCGATGAGGCTTCCCTGCTGCACGAGGGTGTTGACCTCGGGGATCAGACCCAGCAGCAGGGGCGGCGTTGAATAGGCCACGGCCCGGAACGTGCCCTCGAAGCCTCCGTTGGCGGCGCGCAGTATGGAGAGCACCGCGTGATAGAGCCATGCCGCGGCGAACAGGGCCACAGCCCCGGCCACGGGAGAGAGCAGCAGCACGAGGCCCATCTGCATCCCGAGGCTGTCGGTCATGAACTCGGCGGTCTGGCCGTTGAGCTGCGGGGGCGGAACGAGCCCGGCGTAAATATAAATGGAATTGAACAGGTCGTGAATGAGGATGATGAGCAGGGCGAAGACCAGCGGCCTTCCGATGCCGCCACCGATGGGCATGAAATCGAAGAACATGCGCGGGGCAAGGACGATACGCTTGATGGTCTCGAAGAGGCCGGGGAAGAAGCCGAAGCGTTCGAGGTCCTCGAAAGGCGGTTTAACCACCGGGACCTCTTCCTCCTGAGCGGCCTGTTCCGCCTGCTCTGCCTGCGCCCGCTCCTCGCGCTTGCGGGCCCAGTCCGGCAGCGGCGCGTCGTCGTATCCGGCGGGGGACTGCTTTTCGCCCTCCTCCCGACGACGCTCCTCCGGCGGCGTCATGACGCCGAGCTTGTCCCAGAGCTCCTCGCCCTTGTCTTTGGAGGGATCGTCCAGTCCGGGCAGCAGATCCTCGGATGTCGGAGGATCGGCGGGCGCTTCGGAGTCAGCCTTTTCAGGCTTTGTGGCAGCGGAGTCGTCCTGCGTGGCCTGCGGTTCGCCGGGGGCTTCCTCCGAAGAGGGGGCCGCAGGTTCCTGTCCGACGGCTTCGGGTTGGAAGTCGAACTCGTCGTCGATTTCACGAAACTTGAATTTGGTCTTGCATTTCGGGCAGGTCGCGGTCTGGGCGCGCGCGGGAATCTTGTCCAGATTTACTTCACGCTCGAATTTGCATTCCGGGCAGGTGATGATCATTATGAAAATCCTGTATTGGCTGTAATTTTCAGGTTTGCCGATTTCTACCGGGAAACACCCCGGGAATCAAGGCCGCAATGCGTGCAGGAATCATCCGGGATTGCGACGCAGGCGAAGCAGTGAAGGGCCGCCGGAAAGCCGCCCGTGCGACAGCGTCGGGTAGTCCTCGTTGAGCGTATGGCTCAGGCTGCCGCCGGAGGCCGAGTCGAAGCGGGCCAGCTTCTCCCGGATGCGCGAGTCGTCCTTGCGGATGCGGCTTTCGTGCATGATGGGCAAGTTCAGCAAAATGGCGGCGGGGCCGTCAAGCCCTTCCACCCGTTCGTGCACCGGACGCACGAAGCGTGTTCCTTCGCGGCGGAAAAGGCGCATCTGCAGGTCGGGCCACAGGCCGTACCCCACTTTGCAGCGGGTTTCGTCCGGAAACAGGGTGCGCCGGGGAAACCACACGGCCTGAAAATCCGAAGCAGCCAGTTTTGCCACCTCGTCCCACGCGCCGCGTGGAAGGGTCTCGTCCGCATCCAGATACAGCACCGATTCGCCCCGACATGCCTCCAGCATCCGGTTCCGCTGCGAGGCAAAATCGTCGAGCGGGCTGGCGAGGTGTCTCACAGGACAGGCGCAGGGAAACCGGGTGCCGGGCGGCTGCTCCGCGTCCCAGACCACCACGAGTTCCTCCAGCCAAGACGGGAACTGCGCAAAAAAACGATCGAGGCCTTCGTCCTGCGGGTGCAGGATGGCCCCGGCCGAAAGCGATGGATTCGCGTGTGTCTGCGGATACGCTTCCGGTCTGGCGGCGGCGGTGATGCGCCGAAGCGCTTCGAGTTCGTCGCGTTTTGCTCCCTTGCCGATCTCCGGGTTCAGCATGAGGCAGGCTTCATCCGGTCGCAGGTCGGCCATATGGAGCAGCAGAAGAATCGCCCAGACCGACGTGTCGGCGAGCAGGACGGTGCGACCGCTGTCGTCAAACAAGTCGGAGTGATTGTCGCGGGCGTTCCGGGCTGCCTCGGGGGAGGTCTCGCAGACCGCCAGCACGGCTTCCGGGGGAAGCGTCGCGTCCAGCTCGCCGGCAAGCTGGCCGGAGCCGAACCCGAACAGGATCAGGACCGGGGAGGGGACGCGGGTGAAAGCCTTGAGGCAACGCTGGGCATGGCGGGCCGTGTCGGATGCCGGAATGGCCGGGCCGGGCTCCTCCTGCAGATGAAAGGCCAGGACGGCGTCGGTGTATCGTCGTATGAGCGGTAGGTTCACGCTTCCTCCACGGCTGCAAGGACTTCTTCATACACGGCTTCGAGTCTTCGGGTCACGGTCTGCCTGCGGTACAGCCTTGCGGCCTTGTCGCGTCCGGCCTGACCCATGGCGCGGGCGCGGTCGGGGTGGGCGAATAGCCACTCCAGCGCCGCGCCGTATTCTGCGGCGTTGCGGGCGACGATTCCGGTGACGCCGTCGTCGACGAGCTCCAGCTGGGCGTTGTCTCGCTCGCCCTGTGCCGGATGGGTGACAACGGGCAGCCCGCAGGCCATGGCCTCGGCGATGACGAGCCCGAAGGATTCCCCTGTGTCGTTGGCGTGGGCCAGCACCGAAGCCTTGTCAAGGAAGGACGCGATTTCATCATCGGTCTCCACCGGGTCGTGAAAGACGATGTTGGCTTCCAGCCCGAGCTTGCGCACGAAGTCGCGCGCTTCTTCAATGGCTCCGATGACATGATAGCGGAAGTCGGGCACCCGTTCCACCAGCGCTGGGAGAAAGGTCAGGGCCAGCGCGCTCCATTTTCCCGGGTCGGGCCGGGAGATGCGCGCTGCGGCAGGGAGGGAAAAGTCGCGCTCGGATCGTGCCGCGGATTCGAAACAATCGGTGTCCACTGGATTGTAGAGGAAGTCGTAGCGGGGCGGATTTGGCGGAATCCCGTTGAGCCGGTGAAAGCGGTCGAGGCAGAAGCGGGAAACGAAAAGGGTGCGGGAGATGACGCGTGCCTCCGGGCTGGGATCATGCCTGCCGAAGACGTTGGTTTCGATGACGGCAGGCGTTCCGGCCGTGCGGAACGGTTTGAGGCTGCCGGGTTCAGGCCAGCCCGCGCGGTGAATATGCGCTATGTGGGGGCGAAAGCGTTCCAGCGTCCGGAACAGGTCCGTGCCGATATGCGTGGGTATGCCCTTTTCCCTGAGCATGGCTGCGCGAACTCCGTCCACGGGGCTGTGAACGGCGACCTCGAAGCGGTCGGAGTCGAGCGTCTCGGCAAAGGTCTGCATGACCTTCTCCGTGCCGCCGATTCCGAGCGACCCTGCGCAGTGCAGGACTTTGATTCTTTCTGAGGACATGGGGGGAACGTGACACATGGCGGGGCGGAAGTAAATTGCCCCGGATAAAACGGGGACCGGCTTGTTGCCGGTCCCCGTTGGTGCGGTCTATCGGTTGGCGTTGCTGTAGGCGCTGTTGGCCCTGCTCTTGGCCGCGTTGACCTGCGGCTTGGGTGAAACCGGGCGCAGCTGCGGTCCGCCGGGCTGTCCGGGGCGCATGGTCCCGGGATATCCGTTGGGCGGCGTGGAGGGCGTCGGCTGCTGCTTCTGTTCCTGAGCGGGCTGCTGGCCCTGCTGCGCTGTCTGCTGTTCCGCCGGTTTCTGCGTTTCGGGCCGGGGAACGGCCTGAGGAGCAGCGGGGGCGGCTGGCTGCGTCGCAGCGGTGCCGTTTTTCTTCTGCGCCTCGGGGATGATCTGTTCATAGGCCGAGCGGATGCTGTCCAACATCTTGATGACGTTTTCGATTTTCTCCACGTCGAGCTTGATGTTGGCCTGCGTCAGCTCGTTGGTGCAGAACATGTAGATCCCGGCGAGGTTCTGGCTGATCTCGCCGCCTTTTTCCTTGTTGAGGCTCTCGGTGAGCTCATGGATGATGGACAGGGCCCGTGAAATGAGAATCCCCTTCTTGGCGTAGTCCTTCTTCTCTATTTCGACCTTGGCCTGCCTGAGAAACTTGATGCATGCCTCGTAAAGCATGAGCAGCAGTTGTCCCTGTGAGGTGGTTTCCACCTGTACCGCGAGGTATGCCTTTGCCGGATTGGCCATGTGCTGCGCTCCTTACCGTGAAGGTCGTCTTTTTCTTATCCCGCAAGCTGCGCGAGCTGACTGCTCAGCGCCTGCTGTTGGTTGTTCAGTTCTCCAAGAAGGGCGTCGAGACGGGCGTATTTGTTCCTGAGCATGCGCTCCTTGCGGGCGATGCGCTCGTTTTCCCGTTCGATCTTCTTGTCGATGCCCTCCATGATGTCCCCGTAGTTCTCCTTGAGAATTGCGAGGGTTCCGCCTTCATGAGTGGCGTGGTTGTAGGGCTTGGTCAGTTCGGTGAGTTCGTCCACCATTTCGCCGACCTTGCCCTGTCTGATGGCGACTTCGCCCGTGATGGTGCCCACCGTGGACTGGTCGTTGAGGGTGACGGCCAGACCCTTGGGGTCGCCCGACGTACAGGTGATGGTCCAGCCGGAGATGCTGCACGGCTCGCCGCCAATGGTGGCGCTCGAGATGCCGCCGCCGCTGGTGACGACCTCCACCTCGTATGTTCCGGGCTGAGTCGTGTCGAGCTGCGAATCGAAAGTGAAATCCGAAGAAAGGGACGTCCCCTCGTTGTCCGCGGCGAAAAGTCTGGCGACCGCCTCGGGATTGTTGTCAAGCGCGTAGTCCAGCGTGAACTTCTGCTTGTCCGGATCGTCCGTGGTCTCCTCGATGGTCAGCATGCCGAACGTCGGCGAGCTTTCGTCCGTGTCGGTGGTGATGCCGATCTGACCCAGCGCGGAGTAGAAATCGCCGCTTCCGGTATCAGGATCGTAATACTGGAACCCGAGGCCCTTCGAGGCAGTGATGTTCTTCAGGTTCTGGTTGATCATCTCCACGCCGTAGTTACCCGTGAGGATGGACCCCTTTACCTCGTCGTCGCCGCCCGACGAGTCGACCTTGGTCAACGCCATGATCATGGTTCGCACTTCGTTGATCTTGTCGACGACGGTGCGCACGTTCTCCTTGATCTTCTCGGTGTCGGTGTTGACGCCGATGGTGACCGTGGTTGACGGGTCGGCCTGCTTGAGGTTCAGCGAAATGCCTTCGATGACATCGCTGACGGTGTTGCTGGATCGCTCGATCCATGTGCCGTCGTTTGGGTAGCCGTCCACGCGTATCTTGGCGTTGGACGCCCCCTGCGTCTCGTCGAAGTCCCCCGCCGCGAAGACGATGCTGCCGGTGTTGGAAATTATGACCTGATTGTCCGCGCCGAGGTCGCGCCCAGTGATCTGCAGATGGTAGTTCGTCCCGTCGTAGACCGTGGAGGCCCGGATGTGCTGCTGCGATTCCGGGTGGGTGTTGATGATGTTGACCAGGGTCTCGAGGTTTGTGCCGGCGGAAATATTGCTGATGGTGTGGCTGGTGCCGGCGTAGGAGAACGTGAAGTCGCTGTCCGCGGTGACCACGGAGTCGGAGAGCGCTCCGACGCCCGAGGTGGTGATGAGCACGTCGTTTGTCGCCAGATTGCCCACCACGACGGAGTGGCTGGCCTCTTGCGCGTCCGAAGTGGCTGTGGCGGTGAGGATGGTGCTGTTGGAGCTGCTGACGTTCTTGGACAGGAACTCGTTCATGGTGTCCAGCGAGGTGAGCGTGGACCTGAGCGAGACCATCTTGGAGTTGAGCTCGTCGAACTGCTCGACCTTGGCTTCCCAGCTGGATCGCCATTGCTCAAGACTGGTGACACGACGCTTCTCGATCTTCATGAGCCCGTCGATGAGCTCATTGAAGTCGGTGCCGTTGCCGAGTCCGGCGAAGTTTATCTCTCCAGAAAGGTAGTCAGACATTGAGGCGTCCTCGTGGGGAAAAAATTTCCTTTTTCGATGGTTCGCCCGTCATTTTGCAAGGTCGGTGCCATCTAAAGACGAGGGCCGGACAACCTCTCGGTGCCCGGCCCCTTGAGTCGTCTTTAGGCTGCGACTGCCGTCATCGTTAGCCGATGAGGGACAGGGCCATCTGCGGCAGGCTGTTGGCCTGAGACAGCATGGACACGCCGGCCTGGGTCAGGATCTGGTTCCTTGTGAAGCGGGTCATTTCGTTTGCCACATCCACGTCGGAAATCTGGGATTCTGCGGCCTGGGTGTTCTCGGCCTGGATACCCAGAACCGAAACGGTGTTCTCGAGCCTGTTCTGGAGCGCACCGAGGTTTGCACGAATCTTGTCCTTGGAGATGATCGAGTCGTTCAGCTGGTCCAGAGACTCCTGCGCGAGCTGCTGGGTGGAGATCGACTTACCGGCGGAAGTGGTGGCGCCGAGGCCGACACCCAGAGCGGATGCGGTGGAAGTGCCGATGGACACGTAGTAGTAGTCCTCGGCGCAGTCGTTACCGGTACCGAAGTGAACCTTCATGGGGCCGGTGGACTTGAGGTCGGAGCCGCTGTGGTCGCTGTTCTCACCGGACATGGCACCGTTGAGCAGGTAGATGCCGTTGAAGTCGGTGGAGCTGGCGATACGGGTGATTTCCGAAGCCATGGCCTGATATTCGGAGTCGATAATCAGACGCTGGTCGGAGTTGTAGGTACCCGTGGATGCCTGCTGTGCGAGTTCCTTCATGCGGATGAGCTTTTCGTCGATGACGCCGAGGGCGCCGTCAGCGGTCTGGATCATGGATATCGCGTCGTTGGCGTTGCGGATACCCTGGTTCAGGGAAGAGATTTCCGCACGCATGAGTTCGCGAACCGCAAGGCCTGCTGCGTCGTCCGCCGCGGTTCCGATGCGAAGACCGGAAGACAGGCGCCTGGTGGATTCAGACAGAGACCCGAAGGAGTCCGACAGGTTACGTGCTGCATTCATTGCAGACATGTTGTGATTGATAACGAGAGACATGGTTTCCTCCTTGAAACTGTTAGGCTTCCTTGCCTATGGATAACCGCGTTGGCCGATCCGTTACGGTTTTCCACGTCCTGTTGCTTGCCTCATCGTCCTTCGCCGGGAAAACTTTAGGCTGATTTATGTTTTTTTATTCAGGAGTATTTGCCGCGAATGGCGGGGCGTTGCGGGCGGCGCACAGGGGAGTGCAGGGAGGCTGGCGGCGTTTTTTTCAGGAAAACGTACGCCGCATGACGGAAACCAGCTCAGTCAGGCGGTGCCGGTAGGTGTGCCGGGCGAGTATCCTTTTGCGGGCGGCCGCAGCCACGGCGCGGCGTTCTCCCGTATCGGAAAGAAACCGCCGGATCAGGTCGGGAATCTCCCCGGGCGAGGTGTAGGCGGCGCACTCGGTGTCGGGGTCGAAGAGGGTTTCGAGCTGCCTGCGGCTGTCCGTGAGCAGGAAACCGCCGCTGGCCGGAACGTCGAAGACCCGTTGGTTCACCGCCCCTTTCATCTGAAGGCTGGTGCAGTTCAGGTTGACCTTCGAGCAGCGGTAGAAGCCGGGCAGGTCCTCGTAGTAGTCCAGTCGCGGGAGGTGTTGCCAGCCGGAGTCCGGGAGCGCCTCGCCCCAGCCTTCGTCACCGGCGATGTGCGGGTGGAACGGGAGCGTCTGCCGGACGCACTCCTGCCGATAGCGACGGGTGGCTTCGAAGGTGAGCAGGGACTCGTATGCCTGCGCGCTCGCCATGTCGCGCACGCCGTCGAGCAGGCTGGCCAGTTCGGGGCGTACCTCGCGCAGATACGATGAAGGCGTGCCATGACCGGACTCGCCGAATTCCCGGGCAAGTCTCTGCCAGTCTTCAAGCAACTGGGCGGGGACGCGGGCAGCGTCCAGAAATCCCGAGATCTTGCCCTGCATGGAGTTGCCGACAAAGGAAACGTCGGCGGTCCATTCGTTCCGGCACGGACCGTCGTCCGGGGTGAAGAGCGTCTCGTCCGTCCCGAGGGGCAGCCAGTGGACGTTCTGATAGCCCAGCTTCCGCATCTGCTCCAAAGAATCCTCGTCGTAGCTGAACAGCGTGACACGGTCGGAACTCAGCCGTGGATACCTGTAAAGGATAAGGTAGGGGTTATCCACGAACCACGATGCCAGGGGCAGGTTCAACCGCTCCAGCAGTTCCATGAGCCGCCCCTCGCGGTCCAGCCCGAAGTGGTTCACGGTCAGGGCGAAATCCGGCTTGAACTTGACGGTGGCGGCCAGCAGTTCCCTGATGAACGCATCGCTGCCCCGACCGCCCTTGGGCGTGTCCACGGTGCGGTATGGTAATTCGAGCCGATCCAGCGTCCGGACTATCTCCCGGTTGAGGAAATAGTCTGTTTCGAAGAACAGGATTCTGGGTTTTGCGTTTTGGAATCTGGGATATCGCACAGCCTCCCAGAAGTCGGTGGTGGGCGATTTTTCCAGTTCCGTGCCCAGCGCGGCGTAGAAACCGCCGCGGAGCCTTTTGTGGAAGGGGAGGATGACCGGCTTGAGCCTGCCGCCGTGCGTACGAGCCCAGTCGCGAAGGGATGCGATGATCTCGCTCGCCGAGTTTCCTTTCGGAATGAAGAGCGGAGACTCGGCGGAAGGAGACACGCCCGCGGCATCCAGCAGCGGTGCCTCAAGGTCCACCAGTGCCACCGGGCGGTCCTGCGAAAGCAATGCGTCCAGATTGAGGCCGAGGCCCGCGCCGAGCAGCACCGGCAAAGCATCGTCTTCAAGCTCGCCGAGCAGGGCGGCCTCACGGTCCGGACCGTTTCGGCCCCAGACGTGGCGCTTCTTGCCGTCCACCACGGCCACGATATCCGAGAGAGTGCTGCCGTCGCGGATCGGAGAGGCGGACTGGACTGCGGGTTCGGCTGGTATCATGGAAGCTCAGTACCCCGGAGCACTGTCGGGCGCAAGTCCCTGCAACGGGTTGCTATCCGTTCCAGTCGCCTTTTTCCTCGATGCGTATGTACTTTTGGAAGGCGTAGAAGGCCCCGGCGCAGGCGTTGATGAACCCGGCGCGGCCGTCGAGGAAGCCTTTCTTGAGCGCGTACAGCTTGAAGAATCGGCCCAGTCCGTGGGTGACGGCCGGCCCTACGCCGCCACGTCTGCCCTTGGCGCGCAGATCTTCGGCTCCCTTCTGGGCGTAGTAGTTGATCTTGTCCAGATGGTCGAAAAAATTGCGGTAGCTGTAATGGAGAATGTCCCCGTCAAGGTTGCGCGTGGGGCCTTCGGGCCTGAAGTGATAATGGGCGCCGCTGGCGGAGAGGGTTATGCGGTCCTTGTCGAAGACGCGCAGCAGCCGGTCCGGATACCAGCCGGAGTGCTTCATGAAGCGGTCGAAGTACCATGTGCTGCGAGATGTGTAGAACCCTGCGTGCTCACCCGGGGCGGCAAGGGCGGCCTCAATGGAGCCGCGCAGTTCGTCGGTGATGACCTCGTCCTGATCGAGGCTGACGATCCACTCGGTGTCGATGTTCGAGAAGGCGAACCGGAACTGTTCCACCGGGCCGGGCCAGGGGTTCACCAGAACCCGCGCGCCGCAGGATTCGGCAATTTCCACGGTGCGGTCGGTGCTTTCGGAGTCCACTACCAGCACTTCGTCGCAGAACGCCAGCGAACGCAGGCAGCGTTCCAGCAGCCGTTCGCCGTTGAGGGTCAAAACCAGTCCGGTCACTCGCATCGTTGTTTTATCCTCCTGAAAGATTGCGCGGCATCCTATACTTTTCGCGCAGCGCGGTCCATGCTTGGGTGCCGGGGGTTTTGCGGCGGCAGAAATTGGAAAAACGGCCTTGACGACAGGAATGTGGCGGTAGAAGGTCCCCGTTGCCGCAGACGGGGTGCACTGAAAACTGCACGGGGGCGGGGGATCGGACCCCGGTGACCTCATGCCTGCATCCCTGTCGATTCTCGTCGAAACGAAACAAGGATATATCACATGAACGAAAAACAGCCGAACGGACTTGCTCTGGCCCCGCTGGGCCTCTTCCTCGTCATCTTCATCGGAACCGGAGCCGTGCTCTCCGCCGGGGGAACGGAGATGGCCTTCTACCAGCTCTCCGCCACCGTCGCCATCCTGCCCGCCATCGTCTGGGCGCTGGGCATGGGGCGCGGCAGGCTCGACGACCGCATCAACATATTCATTCGCGGCATGGGTGATTCCAACATCATCACCATGTGCGTCATATATTTGCTGGCAGGCGCGTTTGCCGCCACTGCCAAGGCCATCGGGGGCGTGGAATCCACCGTGGCGCTAGGGCTGTCCGTCATCCCGGCCTCCATGGTCCTGCCGGGGCTGTTCGCGGTGGCCGCGTTCATCGCGACGGCCATGGGTACCTCCATGGGCACCATCGCCGCCATCGCGCCCATCGCCGTGGGCGTGGCGGAAAATTCGGACCTCGGTCCCGCGCTGCTCGTGGGAACCGTTGTGGGCGGCGCCATGTTCGGGGACAACCTCTCCATGATCTCGGACACCACCATCGCCGCCACCCGCACGCAGGGGTGCGCCATGGCGGACAAGTTCCGGATGAACTTCAAGCTGGCCCTGCCCGCGGCCGTGGGGACCATGCTCCTGCTGTACTTCCTCGGCTCCAGCGGAACCGTGGCCGCGCAGGAGTCCTACAGCCTGCTGAAGGTGCTGCCCTACATCGCCATTCTGGTCATGGCGGTCTCCGGCATCAACGTCTTCGTGGTGCTGGCCTCGGGCATCGCCCTGTGCGGCGTCGTGGGACTCGCCACCATGCCGGACTTCTCCGTCCTGAGCTTTTCACAGGACATCTACAACGGCTTCAAGGGGATGCAGGAGATTCTGGTCCTGTCGCTGCTCATCGGCGGCCTCGGTGAGCTGATCCGCTTCCACGGCGGCATCGACTGGGTCATCCGGGCGATTCAGCGCATGGCCTCCAAGGAAGGGCGGTCCGCCAAGCGTTCCGGAGAAATCTCCATCGGCGCGCTCTCCGCCGTCGCCGACCTGTGCACGGCAAACAACACCGTCGCCATCATCCTGACCGGGAAGATGGCCAAGGGCATCGCCGAGCAGAACGGCGTGGACCCGCGCCGCAGCGCATCGCTGCTGGATATCTTCTCCTGCGTGGTGCAGGGGCTGATCCCCTACGGCGCGCAGATTCTGCTGGCAGGCTCCATCGCCAAGCTCTCGCCCGTGGCCGTGGTGGGCAACATGTACTACTGCTTCGCGCTGGCAGGCATGGCGCTCATCGGCATCCTGACAGGCTTCCCGGCGCCGCCGAAGAAGCCCGTGGAAAGCGACTAGATTCTGAATTCGCCGTTCTCATAGATGAGCACCGGTTCGCCGGTGCTCGTCGAGGCAATAACACGCTTGGGTTCGGTGTTCACCAGATCCCAGTGGATGTTGGATGAATTGAACCCGAGCGCGGTCTCAAGTTCGGGCGTGAGCGCCTCGGGCGGGCCGTCGAAACATTCGATGAGCGAGCCGCCCAGCGCGATGTGGCAGTTGCCGTACTCTCCGGCGAAGTTTTCGTCCAGCAGGGTGTGGGCCATGAACGTGTCCACCCTCGAAAGGCGTTTGTCGGTGAGCGAGAACTCGCCGACCTTTCTCGCGCCCGCGTCGGCGTAAAGTTCCCGCTGCAGGAACGTTTCGCCCATCAGCGCGGTGACGCGGGTGGTGATGCCGTCGTTGAACTCCAGCGTGGCGCCGTGCACCAGATGCCCGGACCGGACGCTTGGCTGGTTGGCGAAGAAGACCCCCTCGACGGCCCGACAGTCCGGAGCGACGTAGATTTCGCTCCCGGGCACGTTGTGTCCGGTGAATCCCACGAAACGTCTGTTGTCCCCGAGCTTCACCTTCAGGTCGATGTTGGCGGACTCCACCCGCAGGGAGCGAATCTCCAGCGACTGGAGCCATTCGATGATCACCTGCTGCCGTTTGGCGATGCGCTTCCACTCCTTGAGCGGGGAGGGCATGTTCAGCCAGCAGGCCCGCTTGAGCTGCGTGGCGTACTCTTCCAGCTCGATCCCGGCTGCGTCGGCAAGGGCCTTGGTGGGATAGACGCAGGTGGTCCAGCCCAGCGTCCCCGCGTTTTTGCGGCGTTCCAGAATCGCCTTGAGCGGTGCTTCCGCCTTGCGGGCCTCGGCCATCACCAGCGGATCGGCGGCCTGCAGGTGATTGAGCGCCTCAGGAGCGAGGATGTTGATGCCCGCAGCGGCTCGCGCGTACAGCTCCTCGAAGCCCGGCGGCTGGAACGTGAGCTGGGCGAAGCTCGAGTTGAGGTACTTCTCCACTTCCATGATCGGCGTGGGGCGCATCAGCGGGACCGGGCGCAGGTGCTTGTCAGTCAGCAGCGAATACAGCGCCTCGCAGAGCGCGAGCCCGTTATGGTCGAAGCGGATCAGCACCATGTCGCCGTTTTTCAGCGGCTTGTTGCGGGACTCGTTGACGGCCCAGAGCAGGACCTCGGCGTAGTCCTCGATCTCCTGCCGGGTGAAGAGGGTGGTTTTGTCGCTCATTTTTCAAGCATACGCCCTCGGCCCGGCGCGGGCAAGGCGTCAGGGCGCGTGGCGACGAATCCGATCGCAACACCCCGGTTTCGGATTTGGGCTGGAAATTCCGGGAAGTTCATGCTTTCATGCCCACCGCGCCCATACCCCTTGCGGTCAATGAAAAATGGGCGTATTTCCCCTACGGGACAAAGGAGAATTTTTGTGGAAGAATGCTTTGCCGTCCGGATGGACTCGGTTCACCGCTCGTTCATCCGGGAAATCCTGAAGGTCACCGCCGATCCCTCCATTATTTCGTTTGCCGGGGGGCTCCCCAACCCCGCAATGTTCCCGGTGGGAGCCATGGCAGAAGCCGCCGGGCGGGTCCTCGGCGGCACCACCGGCGCGGCATCGCTACAGTACTCCACCACCGAAGGGGACCCCGTCCTGCGCCGGTTCATCGCGGATCGCTACGCAAGGCGCGGCGTGGAGGTCGATCCCGACGACATCGTCATCACCACCGGCTCCCAGCAGTGTCTCGACATGGCCGGCAAGGTCTTTCTTGACAAGGGAGACACCGTGGTCATCGAGCGCCCCGGCTACCTCGGCGCCATCCAGTCTTTCTCTGTCTACGAACCCAACTTCGTGACCGTGGCCCTTCAGGACGACGGGCCGGACCTTGAAGAGCTTGAGCGGGCTTTTGCGGCCGGGGCCAAGATGTTCTATGCGGTGCCCAACTTCCAGAATCCTTCCGGCGTGAGCTACAGCGCGGAGAAGCGCGCCGCCGTGGCCGAGCTGCTGGATCGCTACGGTGTCGTTTTCGTGGAGGACGACCCGTACGGTGAGCTGCGGTTCATGGGCGAGCACCTGCCGCCGGTATATTCCTACCGAAAGAAGCCCGGACTGCTCAACGGATCCTTCTCCAAGATCGCCGCGCCCGGATTTCGCCTCGGCTGGGTGGTGGCGCCCGGCCCGGTGCGCGACAAGCTCGTTGTCGCCAAGCAGGCCACGGACCTGCATACCAGCACGCTTGCCCAATCCATCATGCGTGCCTATCTGGAAGAGAACGAAATCGACGACCACGTGGAGGCCATCCGGGAGACCTATGGCAGGCATCGAGAGGTCATGGTCGAGAAGATTCGCGAATATTTCCCGGCCCGTGTGCGCTGCACCGAGCCGGAGGGAGGGATGTTTCTCTGGGCGACGCTGCCCGAGGGGTGCTCCTCCATGGCGCTGTTTGACAGCGCCATCAGACGCAAGGTGGCATTTGTCCCCGGCGCCCCGTTCTATGCGGACGGCGGCGGCGACAATACGCTGCGCCTGAATTTCTCCAACGCCGACCCCGAACGCATCGGGGAGGGCATCGCCCGGCTGGGCGAGAGTATCCGGGAGTTCCTGGATTGATTACCGAACCGTTAAAACGGATGGAGCAGATATGTCCCAACATGTAGTCGTCATCGGCGCGGTGGCCCTCGGCCCCAAGGCCGCCTGCCGCTTCAAGAGGCTTGAACCCGGTTCCCGCGTGACCATGCTCGACGAGAGCGACGTCATCTCTTACGGCGGGTGCGGCATCCCCTACTACGTCTCCGGCGAAGTGGCGGACGAGCAGGAGCTGCGCACCACCAGCTTCCACATGGTCCGCGACGTGCAGTTCTTCAAAGACGTGAAGGGCGTTGACGTCATGCCCCGCACTCGCGCCGTGGAAATAGACCGCGACGCGAAGAAGGTCAGGTACGAGAATCTGGCGACCGGGGAGTCCGGCGAACTGGAATACGACCAGCTCGTGATCGCCACCGGGGCCACCCCGCGCAAACTGAATCTGCCGGGCGAAGACCTCAAGGGCGTGCACTACGTTTCCAACCCCCACGACGCCGTGGCCATCAAGGAAGCCATCGCCAGGGGTGAGGTCAATAACGCGGTGGTGGTCGGCGCCGGATTCATCGGCCTTGAAATGGCCGAGGCGTTCACTGACCTCTGGGGCGTCGACACCACGGTCTTCGAAATCTTCGATCAGGTCATGCCGCGTCTGGTGAGTCCGGAAATGGCCCGCATGACGCAGGAGCACATGGAAGAGCAGGGGGTGCAGTTCCACCTCGGCGAGACCGTCAAGGCGCTGGAGGGCGACGGCCGCGTTCAGCGCGTGGTGACCGACAAGCGTACCGTGGAGGCCGAATGCGTCATCATCTCCGTTGGTGTCATCCCCAACGACGGTCTTGCGCGTGACGCGGGTCTGGAGTGCAACGAGCGCGGCGGCATCGTGGTGGACGAGACCATGCGTACCACCGATCCGGCGATTTTTTCCGGCGGCGACTGCGTGGTGGTGAAGAACATCGTCACCGGTCAGCCCGCCTTCCTGCCGCTGGGCTCCATGGCCAACAGGCAGGGGCGCGTCGTGGGCGATAACCTCGCAGGCGGAGCCTCGAAATTCGACGGCGTGCTCGGCTCCTTCGTGGTCAAAACCTTCGAGACCTCGCTGGCAGGCACCGGGCTGAGTCTTGAAAGCGCCAAGGCCGCGGGCTTCGACGCCGCCAGCGTGCTGCTGGTCTCGCTTGACAGGGCGCACTTCTACCCCAGCAAGGACCTCATGACCCTTGAACTGGTCTACGAGAAAGGCACCCGCAAGGTGCTCGGCATTCAGGGCTTCGGCAACGCCGGGGACGCCATGGTCGGCCGGATCAACGCCGTGGCCGGGGCCATGAAGTTCGGCCTGACCATAGACGAACTCTCCACCATGGAGCTGGCATACGCCCCGCCGTTCTCCTCGGCCATGGACGTCCTCAATTCCGTTGCGAACATGGCGGACAACGCCGAGCGCGGCCTGAACCGCGGCGTGGGGCCGGAAGGCTTCGAAAAGCTCTGGGAGCAGCGCGACTCCGGCGACTACTGTTTCCTCGACTGCCGTGAAGCACCTGATGCGGAGCCGTTCATGGAAAAGCACCCCGAGCACTGGTGCAACATTCCTCAGGGGGAAATATACAAGCGCTTCTCTGAAATCCCCGAGGACAAGACCGTCGTCCTCGTCTGCAACACCGGCGCCCGCGCCTATGAGGCGCAGGTCATGCTGGACCACAAGGGCGTCAAGGACGCGGTGACCATCCGGGGCGGCATGGCCGCACTCAAGAAGTGGGGAATGGACGTGTAACCTGCTCCACAAACGGTGGATTGTACGAAAATAAACAGCCCGGCGTTGTCACAGACGTCGGGCTGTGTTAGTTAGGTGATATTCGAATGTCTATTTCAGGCAACCGCCGGGGAGGAAGTGAATGCGTTTTCTCATTGTGGACGATGACGAGTCGATTCACCTGTATCTCAAGAACATTCTCAAGCCTTATGCCTCCTGCGATTCGGCGCTCTCCGGGGCCGAGGCGCTGTCCATGTTCCGCAAGGCCGCTGCTGAAGGCAGGCCTTACGAAGCGGTGTTCATGGATATACTCATGCCGGGCATGGACGGACACGAGGTGGCGGAACGGCTCAGGGAGGAAGAGACCAATGACGGTCCCAACGGCTTCAAGCTGGTGATGATAACGTCACTGGCGGACAGCAGAAACGTGAGCAAGGCATTTTTTGATACCTATGCAACCTGTTACATCGTCAAACCGTTCGACAAGGACGCGGTGTTGGACGAACTGTACGCCAACATGGTTATTTAGAAAAACCGAGAGGCACGCAAAAAAGTGAGAGCCGCCCCGTATGAGGGTGCGGCTCTTTGTTTTTATTGAGCTACTGCTTGTTCTGCGCCTTGTCGGCCATGGCGGCCATGCGGGAGCGGATGTAGTCGGCGGCGATGTCGCCCATCTCGTCGGTGCCGGACATTTCTCGTCCGTATTCGCGCAGGTCCTTGTCGATCTGTTCTTCCATGCGTTCGGACTCGAGGAACATGATGTAGGCCAGCAGCAGGGCCGCGTCGTTGTCCTGTGTCCCGTCGCAGAGGAGTTCCAGAGCGTCGCGCGGGGCTGTCTCCAGCAGTCGGTCGATGAACATGCCGATCCATTTGTCGTACAGGTTCTCCATGAGCGGCGGCACCATCTCGGCCACCTTCTCGGCGGTGACGTCTCCCGTCGCCGTGGCGGTGACGGTCATGAACTCCTGAAGCGCCTCCTTGCGGCGCGACTCGTCCTGCTCCTGCACCTTGTTCATGACCACGGTATGAATGTGTTCGCGAATCTGTTCTTCCGTCATGCGTAATCCCCCTGCGTGATGTGGTGTGGCAACGTATCGAAATGTCGAGGCGCGGGCAAGGGCGGTTGTTATGGCCGCCTGCGGCATGTATGGTTGACGATAAAACCTCCAAACAGGGAGCAGTTTCATGAAGATAGGTTTTCTCGGACTCGGCATCATGGGGAGCCGCATGGCGGCGAACCTGCTGGAGCGCGGACATGAGGTCAACGTCTGGAACCGCACCAGAGGTCCGGAGGCTCAGTTGGTGGGACGCGGGGCCCGGGCCGCGTCGTCGCCTGCCGATGCCGCGGAAGGTGTGGACTGCGTCGTGGCCATGCTCACCGGCCCCGATGCGGTGGATCAGGTCCTCTTCGGGGAAGGCGGCGTGGCGGATGAGCTGGAGGGAAAGCTGTTCGTTAACATGAGCACGGTATCGCCGGCCTATTCCCGCGGCCTGGCGCAGCGTTTGCGGGAGCGGGGCGTGCGGTTCATGGATGCTCCGGTGTCGGGCTCCAAAAAACCCGCCGAAGACGGCACGCTGGTCATTCTCGCGGGGGGTGACGAAGCGGACGTGTCGTCCATGGAGCCAGCCTTTGCCGCCATGGGACGCCGCACGGTTCACTGCGGCGATGCGGGGACGGGCTCCATGATGAAGATGAGCGTGAACCTGCTGCTCGGGGTCATGATGCAGGGGCTTTCCGAAATGCTCCATTTCGGAGAAAAGGGCGGCCTTGATCGCGAACAGATGCTGGATGTGGTCCTCGAGGGGCCTCTGTCCAACATCCTCTACCAGCTCAAGCGCGACATGTATCTCTCAGGCACGTATCCGCCGCAGTTCCCGCTCATGCACATGGACAAGGACCTGGGCTTCGTGCTTGAAACCGCTTTCGACACGGGCGCTGACATCCCGGCTTCGACCGCGGTGCGCTACCAGTACGAGCGCGCCCTGAAGGACGGATTCGGGGAAGAGGACTTCGCCGCCGTTATCAAGGCGCTCGGCAGATAGTGTTCCGGCGGCGTCAGTCTATGACGCCGCCGAGAAACTGCAGGCTGAAGCAGCGAATGCCCTTGAAGAAGACGCTTTCCTCTCCCTGAAAGGCGTTCAGGTCGCCCTCGGTGTCCTGCTCGTAGGACCAGTTGCCTTCGGCGATGTAGTCAGGGCCGCGAAGAGGATACGCCTCGGCGAATCCCGAAAGGGCCTTTTCGAGAAATGCGTGAATGTCGTCTGGCTCAGGGATGCTCGTCAGCACGCGTCCGTGGTAGGACATGGCCCACACCGGAATGTCGTCGCGGTAGATGATCATCCGCCCGTCCAGTGAGCGGCGCCCGTAGCGATGCTCCACGAAAGTCATCCCGTTTTCCTCGTAGCGGAACTCATTTCCGCCGGAGGGGATTCTCGTACGATCGGAAAGTGTCGCCTCGCCTGCGGCCTTGCGGGCGTTCACGAGAAAATTGTTCAGTTGCATTCGGCTTCCTCCCGGAGTTTGTCGATGCGGAGCGGCGTGCCTTTTTCGGGCGCCTCGCGCAGGGTGAGCGCGTTCTTGGAGCATTTGTTGGTACACACGCCGCAGCCGAGGCAGCGGTCCTCGCGGATGAACGCCTTGCGTTCGCGAAATCCGATGGCCTTGAACTGGCAGTAGCGCGCGCACTCGCCGCAGCCGACGCAGGCTTCGTCGTCCACCATTGCAAGGTACCCTGACGAGCAGAGCATTTCAACGCCGTTTCGCTGGGCCTTCATGGCCCCGCAGCAGCAGGAGCAGCAATTGCAGATGGCGTAGAAGCGGCCGAGCATCACGTCCTTGAAAAAGGCATGGGACACGTTGCCGCGGGCGTTGCACTGTTTCAGGATGCGCACGGCCTCGTCCGCGTCGATCCTTCTGGAGCGGTCCGGATGGTGTTCCAGAATGAAATCCGCCATGGGCGAGCCGATGATCAGGCACACGTCCAGCGGCTGGCAGGGCTCGGGCGCGGTGGCGCGGCAGGGGCAGTCGAGGACCGCGATCTTGTCGTGCGCTTCCAGTATGATGTCGCGGGCGCGAGTGTACGGGATGACCTGCTCCGGCATGGTGGTGTCCACGGCCACGTCGAGCCGGACCAGTTTTTCGGCCTCATCCAGAGGGAGCGGTTTGCCGTGGTAGGTGTCCGCAAAGCTGGGCTTTTTCTGCCGAGGGTCGCCGGGGGCGCTGTCGCTGCCGGGTCTGAAGGGGCTGTGCCGGTCAATGAGAAGGACGAACGGTGCGGCCAGATATTTCCACACGGGATACTTGTCGTGAACAAGGCCGATGTAGCGATAGGGCCACCGTCCGTAGACGTAGCCGTGAATCAGGTCCAGCAGGCCGAGGCCGCTCTTGCGTCCCTCCCGCCAATAGTCGATGGTGGATTGCTTGATGAATGGAATTCTCATAGTTTATTCAAATGATTGTTTGACTGCATTTGAACGGTGCAGCCGAAGTATGTCAATACCGGAATGAGAAACCTTTGTCAGTTTTCCGGAAAACGGAGGGAGCATGGATCGAGCACAGGAGCAGCTGGAACTGGCAAGGGAGCGCAACGAGTTTGCCCGCATCCGCACGGATCTGGCCAACAAGCGGACTTTCCTCGCCTGGTGCCGGACCGGGCTCGCGGTCATGGGCGTGGGCGTGCTGCTGGAGAAACTTCGGCTTGGTTTCGGCGGTCCGGTCGAGGCGGTGGCCGGGTTGGGCGTCATGGGAGTCGTTTCCCTCCTGGCCGGCCCTGCGTGCATAGGCTTTGCCGCATGGCGCTACCGGGCGCTGAACAGGCGTGTGGGCGGCTCCGACGACGGATTGTTCTTCGTGCCGGAGATGGTTGTGTTCGCTTCTGTCCTCGCTTTCGTTTTTCTTGGGCTTTCCTAGGAGATTATAATGAGTTCCTCTTTACCTGAAGGGGGAGGACCTGTATCGAATCATGGTATGAAACCGAAGGTTGTCTTCCTCATGCAGGAGAAATGGCACCGGGCCTACGACTCCATCTACGATCATCTTGAAAAGGATTTCGACCTGCGTTGCGTGCCGGGAACGGATATGGACGCGGTGGTGGGGGCGCTCGAGTGGGGCGATGTCGTTTTTCTGGATTGTGTTCAGGACGTGGCCGCCGCGGTCTCCTGTCTG
The DNA here is from genome assembly GCF_059568665.1 of Pseudodesulfovibrio halophilus DSM 5663. Classification (NCBI taxonomy): domain Bacteria; kingdom Pseudomonadati; phylum Thermodesulfobacteriota; class Desulfovibrionia; order Desulfovibrionales; family Desulfovibrionaceae; genus Pseudodesulfovibrio; species Pseudodesulfovibrio halophilus. Next base: position 70,260 of record NZ_JCANTV010000003.1, read on the forward strand.
CCCCGGCGGGGGAAGCTCGTGGCGCTGCTGCGCGGGTTCGAGGTTCACACCACGCTGGCCACCGTGGTCAACTGGGACAATGTGGACGCCCTGTGCGTGACGTCCTCCTATCTCGTGGACCTGCTGCGGTTCACCGTCTCCGACATTGCATCCCGCGTGGACATACACATAGTCCCGACCGGCGTTGACATGGACGCTGTTCAGCCCCGGGAGCGCTTCGACCCCACCGGAAAGGTGGGGTTCGTCAACGACCTGTGCTACTTCGCCAATTATCCGCTGGCTCTGCAGTGCTTTGCCGCGGCCTCGTCCGATCCTGGCCTGAGCCTGCATGTGGCGGGCGAGTACGCCGGGAACGAGCGGGAGCGCATGGAGTTGGCCCTGTACTCGGACAACCTCATCGCATCCATGGGGCTTTCCAACCGGATACATGTCGAAGGCAAGGCACGCAGCCTCTTCCGCTGGCTGGAGGACAAGGAGTTTTTCCTGCACACCGCGTGCGGGGCCACCTCCGACGACCTCCTCTATCTGGCCATGGCCCGCGGGGTCAGGCCGGTTGTCCATCACTTCCCCGGAGCGACTGACCTGCTGCCGCAGGAGCTTGTGTTCGACACGGTGGAGCAGTTCAGGGCCGTGTTGGATGCTGTGCGGCCGTTCCCGTCCGAACTCCGTGAGTACGTTGCCGAGTACCGACCGCTTTCTGTGCGCCTCGCCGCCGTGGACGGGCTGATGGAGCGACTTCTTGCCGAGGCCCCCTAATCTTCGCTTGCCCATCGTCCGATGAGTCCTGTACGGTGCGCCGCTGGAGCGCGACTGCAATGAAATTTGTCGAATACATCAAGAAGGAAGGCTACCGCAGATACCGCGGAGCCGTGGCCGACTCGGTCTACGAGTACTTCAACTGCGAATGCTCGGAGCGGGCGGTCTGGTACATCAAGGACGGCAGCTACCAGTGCGTTGGCTGTCGGGAGCAGTGTGAAACCGACAGCTCGGACGGTTTCCAGCTCTTTCTTACCGATATGGACGACTCATGATCAGAACCGCCGCGCTGACCCTCGCTCTGTGTATGCTGTTCGCCGTTCCGGCCCGCGCCGGCGGTGTGGACGAGATGGATTTCTGCATCTGCCGCAGCGTCCTTTCCCGCATGCTTTGCAAGGACCCCAACGAGTTCAACCTCGTCGGCAAGATCAAGGACGGGCTCTACATCTACAGCGTCTTTTACGCCAACAAGGAGGCCAAGTTCTATTGCGGCGTGGGCAGCAAGTTCGTGAAGGTGCAGGGCGTCAGCAAGCGTCGAATCACGCGTTCCATACCCTATTCCTTCGACCCCGAGAAGAACTGCGGGCTGGTGGAGTTCAGTTCCCCGGAATGCCCCGTTTACGCCCCGGTCACCTGCTGCGCGGAAAAGGAAGCCGAACAGCGCAAAGCCGACGAGTTCTGGGACAAGCCGATCCCGCAGCTTCTGGAGGAGGACCTTCGCGAGGCGCTGGAGCAGGAAAACGCAGCCGACTCGGAGCAATGATCAGCGGAGCCTGACGAGCGCCGCGAGCCCCACCACGAAAAGCACGGCCCACATGGGCCACCACTGGCCGTTCATCTGGCAGGCCACCGCGGCGAGAAGCAGGATGAGCGCATAGACCCATGCCTCCACCATCCGGGCGAGCTCCCGGCGCTGGGTGCCGGAAAGCTGTGCAGGACGGAAGGAGTCCAGAGGCCGGGAGGCCTGACTCTCAGGCGGCGGAGTCCAGGAAGACTGGATTTTCTTGCGGCACTTTGCACAGAATCTGGCCGAATCTTCGTTGGGCGTGCCGCATTTGTTGCAGATGATCACACTTTCTGTTTGCCCTGATGCGCAAGGTTGGTCAAGCAGGGCTTTGCATTGGCGGAAAATATGACGTATTGGTAGCCATATACCACTATTAGACCGGATGTTGTAACGAATGACACAAGAGAATGCGAACGACTCGGGTAAGAACCTGAACAGCACCCAGCGGCTTGCAGCGTACAGAAAGAAGCTCCGCAATCTCAAGGAACGGTCTTCCCTGCGCGAAGTCACCGAGCGTGAATTTCTTATGGAATTCATTCGTGTCAATCATGGCAATATCAATGAATTTCCCCTCCTTGCGGCGCAGCAGAACAGCGTCATAGCCCTGATGTGCAACAGGGGGCGCCACCCCGGATACGACTACATCCAGAAGGTGAGCAACTCCTTCATGGTCGCGGTTTCCCGGCATGAAAAGGCGGAACTCAGCGGTGACAAGGACTCCCTGCCAAAGCTGTCCGCCGAGCTGCAACGCAGCGAAGCCCTGCTGGTCAAGACGGTGCAGGGCATTGTCTACGCCATGGCGCTTATCACCGACAACTTCGAGGAGATGGTGCTTCGGTACTTCGGGCAGGGGTCGCTCAAGGAGTACAGTTCGCTCATCGAAGAGTTTGAGCTCGACCACCGTTTCTGGAACGCCTTCATGGAGCAGTTCGTCTCCAGTCGCGTGCATGAGGCCTTCAAGGAGATGGTCGAGAACAAACGCTACGACCTCTCCAAGGAGAGCAAGTTCCTCGTGCTGCGTTTCATGCTCGACGAAGTCCTCGCCAAGCTCAACCCGACCAACAAGAAGATCGAGAAGACGCGCATCCAGAAGATGTACGAGCTGACCGATGCCGGGTTCAAGGAGCGCCGCAAGGCGAAGCTGGTGCAGAACTCGCTCACCAAGGGGCTTCAGGAGTTCATGCCCGAGAGTGAGACCCGTGAGAAGGACTATGTCAATACGGCGCGGATCGTGTGCATGGACCCCGTGGCGCAGGACTTCGCGGACGCCTATGTCAAGCGCGTCATGGAGTCGAAGTCAGGCAATGACAAGGGGACGCGGGAGGAGCGCAAGCAGCGCGACGAGGATTTCCGGTTTCTGTATGACCAGATCGTATCCCTTGGCGTGGGGGCGGCGCTGGCCATCGGCATTACCGCGCAGAACCTTTTTCAGGCGCTCGAGAAGTTCATTCCGGGCGAGACCAAGCGCATCGAGCCGCTCGCCAGAAACTTCAATTCGTCCGCTCTGGAGCATGTCCTGTTCTTCGTGCTCGAACATCATTTCATGTACATTCTGCGCGAGCGCGCTGAGGGCGAGGGCGGCAAGGTGACGGTCCGCAGCGCACGGGCCAAGCGTGTTGCCAGGAAGGACGTTGACGAACTGGGCGAACTCGGCCTCGGCAAACTGCGCCGCTCCAAGCTCTTCGGCAGGGATGCGACCCGGGAAGGGATGCTACTGTTCAAGCCGCGCACCGCCAAGCAACTGATGGAGGCGGTGCAGCAGCTCCAGATTTCCGGCGAACTGCTGGAGAAGATCCGCGAACTCTGGACCGGCGGCGGCCTGCGGATAGACATCATGGTGCTGGTCAACCTGCCTCAGGTGGCGCGCACCAGCACCAATCTCAAGAACCGCCTCGGCGAGATTCTCGCCCTCTACGGCGTCGGCGGCAGCGAAGAAAACGGCGCCGAGGCAACCCCGGCGCCGTCCGAATAATCGCTCGACGTTTTTCTTTTACCGCTTGAATACGATGGTTTTGTTGCCGTGTACGATGACGCGGTCTTCAAGGTGCCAGCGCACGGCCCTTGCGAGGACGTGGCGTTCGATGTCCGCGCCGTGCCGTTTCAGGTCTTCCACGGTGTGGTTGTGGTTCACGCGGATCACGTCCTGCTCGATGATCGGCCCCTGGTCCAGTTCTTCCGTGACATAATGGGCGGTTGCGCCCACGAGCTTGACGCCGCGCTCGAAGGCTCGGCGGTACGGGTCGGCGCCCACGAAGGCGGGCAGGAAAGAGTGGTGGATGTTGATGATCCGCCCCGGATAGTGGCTGACGAACTCGGGCGTGAGGATCTGCATGTAGCGCGCAAGCACCACCAGATCGGCCTGTCCCTTCATGTGGTCGAGGATGACGTCCTCGGCCGCCACCTTGGCGCGCAGGCGCTTGCCCACCGGCACGTGATGGAAGGGAACCCCGAAACTCTCCACGGACTGTCGCAGGTCTTCGTGATTGCTCACCACCATGGTTATGTCGGTCTCCAGCTCCCCGCGGCGGAAGCGCCAGAGCAGCTCCATGAGGGCGTGGTCGAGTTTGGAGACGAGGATGGCCGTCTTGCGACGCTTCCATGCCGGATGCATGTTCCACGACATGCCGAACGGGTCGGCCACTTCGGTCTGGAACTCTTCCTTGACCCGCTCGAAGAGGCTCTCGTCCTGCGAGGGCAGGCAGAACTCGTTGCGCATGAAGAACGCGCCGCCTTCCGGGTCGGTGGAGTGCTGGTCCGAGTGCACGATGTTGAAACCGCGCTGCTGGAGGAAGCCGCTCACGGCGGCCACGATGCCCGGGCGATCGGCGCAGGATATGGTCAGTCTTACGGTTGCCGTATTGTTTTCGCTCATGATTGACTCCTGAAAAATTGCGTCCGGGTCACATACCGGAAAATGTCGCGGTTCGGAAGTCCTTTTCAGGAAGGTTGCCCGGCCGGTATTGCGTGGCAGTGTTTTTTGCATTATCTCTTGGAACTCCAGAAAACCGAAGCGACCCTTACGAGGTATAGATATGTCCGAATCAGCGCTTAAAAAGGTCATGGATCACGCCAGTTTGGGGCTTGAGGTCCGGGAGCAGTTCTTCCAGACCAAGGCCGAGCAGATGGTGGACGTGGCCCGCGCAATAGCAGTCAGCCTTGCCCGCGGCGGCAAGGTCATGTTCTGCGGCAACGGCGGTAGCGCCGCCGACAGTCAGCATCTCGCCGCAGAGTTCGTCAACCGTTTCAAGATGGAGCGGCCGCCGCTTCCCGGGCTGGCCCTGACCACAGACACCTCCATTCTCACCGCCGTCGGCAACGACTATTCCTTTGATCAGGTCTTCGAGAAGCAGGTGCAGGCCCTTGCCCGTCCGGGCGACGTTCTGGTGGGCATGTCAACCTCGGGCACAAGCGCCAACGTGCTGCGCGCGCTCAGGGAGGCCAGAAGCCGCGATGTCACCACCATCGGCATGACCGGCCAGAACGGCGGGGACATGATGGCGGCGAGCGACTATCTCATTCAGGTCCCGTGCGGCGACACGCCGGTCGTTCAGGAAATTCACATCGCCGCGGGGCACGTCATCTGCCACCTCGTGGACCATTTTCTTTTCGAGTCCGTGGCCGAACTGCAACCGTTCCTTCAGGGAGGCTGATCTCCATATGAGCAATACACTCAAGACACTGGTTGTCGAGGACACCATGGTCACCCGCGAGTTCCTGCGCATGGTCATGCAGCAGTGGGGCGAATGCGTCTGCGTGGAAACCGGCGAAGAGGCGGTCACGCTTTTCGAGCAGGCCCACAAGGACGGAAAGCCGTTCGACCTCGTTGTGCTGGACATCATGCTGCCGGGCATGAACGGTCAGCAGACGCTGGAAACCCTGCGGGAAATCGAGGGCAGGGCCGAGGTGTCAGAGGAAGATCAGGTGCACGTCATCATCACCACCGCACTGGATGACGACGCCACGGCATCGCGGGCCTTCATCCACGGAAAGGCAGTGTCCTTTATCACCAAGCCCGTGCGCATGGAGCGTCTGGAGGAAGAGGTTCAGTCTCTTGGATTGACCGGGTAGAAAGGGATTAGAAGTCTTCGCGCCGCACCCGGATGTCCAGCCCCTTTTTGCGAAGGTGCTCGGCGACGCGTTCGGCGCGCTCCTCGCTGGGCAGCGAGGTGATGACCAGCTGCGCCCGGGGATGATCATCCCAGACCCAGATGTATTCGGGCAGAACCACGCCCTTTGCCTGCAGCTCGTCGAGGAGTCGCTCGCGCGCGGCCTCGCGTTGCTCGAAGTCGTCGGGATCGAAGGCGTCGCCGCACGCCAACACCCACCAACCCAGCCTGACGTCTCTGGGGTCTTCCCCAAGGCTGCGCAGGGCTTCGTGAGCTTCGTCGCGCCTGACTATGGCGGACATGCGTCCAATGGTTAGTTCTATGAGCTGCAAGGTCTTGGGCATTGGGCTTCTCCGGGGCGCCCATCTTACGCACAAGCGTTCGGAAGGCAAGCCGTTTGATGCACATCCTGCTTGCAAGTTCGCCATGACCTCGGGTAGGTAACTGCCATGTTCAAGCAAATGCTCGACCCCTCGCTTTCGTTCAGCATCCGGCTCAAGAAGGGCATCCAGCTCTTTCTGGCGGTCGGGCTGACGCTTCTGTTCCTGTGGCTGCTCTACAAAGTCCCGTACCAGATGATCCGTGAAGAGCGGATCAGGCTGCTCGGAGAGACCAAGACGACCGGAGAGGTGCTGCTCAAGGAAAAGAGCAACACCAGCACTTCCTTCGAGTCTCCGTGGCACACGATCACCTTCAAGTACGTGGACAACGACGGCTACACCCGCACGGCCAAGGTGATCCTGAAAGAAGCCTACTGGCAGCAGCTCAGGCCAGGCAGCGTGGTCACGGTGTGGTTCGCGCGGGCCAAACCCGATCTGGTCCGGGTGGAGGGGATGGTCGAGTCCGAAATGCAGACCATGCTCAGGGGTTGGCTGAAGGAGTGACGCTCCGTCTCTCCGGCAGCGCCAGCGACAGGAAGAAGGCCGTGGCCGCCACGGCGATGATCGCCGCGCCCGAGGTCAGGTCGAACCAGTAGGCCAGCGCCAGTCCGATCAGGCAGAACATGCCTCCCAGAAGGGTGGCCGTGATCATCATCCTGCCGAGGGAGCGCGCCCGGCGCTCCGCTATGAAAGGCGGAATGGTCAGCATGGCGATGACCAGAATCAGCCCCACCACGCGAATCAGCGTCACCACGCACAGCGCCACCATGCCGATGAGCAGGTAGTACAGGAAGTCCACGGGCAACCCTCTGGCCCGGGCGAAGTCCTCGTCGAAGCTCATGGTGGCGAAGCCCCGGAACCACGTGAACACCACCACCGGGACCACGGCAGCGAGCAGCCCCATGAGCCAGAGATCCGCATGCGCAACCGCCATGATGCTGCCGAAAAGGTAGCTCATGAGGTCCACGTTGTAGCCCGGCGCAATGTCCAGCAGGATCACTCCGAACGCCATCCCTGCCGCCCAGATGACGCCGATGACCGTGTCCGAGCGCTCCTTTACCTTGAGCGTTACCATGGCCATGATCATGGCCGCGAGGACCGCGAAGCAGGATGTGACGGGAAGGATCGGCAGGCCGAGGAGCACCGCAAGCCCCACGCCTCCGTATGCTGCGTGGGCCACGCCGCCCGCCAGAAACACCAGCCTGTTCACCACCACCAACGAGCCGATTACGCCGCACAACACGCTTGCGAGCAGGCCCGCCGTCAGGGCGTTGCGGAAAAATTCGAATTGCAGGGCGTCGAGGAGTTCCATGTTCAATCCTGGTCGTGTTTGAGAAGGACGCGGTGCGGGATGTCGCCGTGCGTCACCAGTTCCACGGGACAGCAGCTGTCTTCGCCACCGTAGGACAGGCTCACCATGTCGCTGGTGATTGTCGGGGCAGGGTGGAAATGCAGGGTTCTGTTCACGCAGGCGATGGATTTGACGCTGGTCGCCACGGCCGAGATGTCGTGGCTGACCATCACCACGGTCATTTCCTTGTTCAACTCGGTGAGCAGGTCGAAAAGGTGCACCCGGTTTCGGGAGTCCACGCTGGAGGTGGGTTCGTCCAACAAGAGTATTTCCGGTTCGGAGACGAGAGCCCGCGCGATGAAGGTGCGTTGCTTCTGCCCGCCCGAGAGGTCGCTGACTCGCTTGCCGGCGTGATGCTCCATGCCCACTCGTTCAAGCGCGTGCATGGCCTGCTTGACCTCGTCGCCGTTTCTGTTCAGGCCGAACATGCCGCGTCCGGGGGAGACCAGTCCCATGCGCACGGCATCAAGGGCCGTGATGGGGAAGGACGGGGATACGTGCGTGTATTGCGGAAGATACCCGATGCGACCGCCCGCCTCGCCGGGGGGCATGTCAAGAATGCGCACCGCGCCGGAGTCCGGCTCGATGAGGCCGAGCATGACCTTGAGCAGGGTGGACTTTCCCCCTCCGTTGGGCCCGAGGACCGCCAGATAATCGCCGTGCTCCACCTCGAGGCTCACATCTTCCAGAATGATGGAGCCGCCGAGGACCACGTTCACGTCTTTCAGTTCAATGTCGGGCATGGCTGCTTTCCGGGTTTCGGTAAGGTACGGTTCGGGAAAGATAGCATTTTTTCCCGATTATGCAACGCCCGTCATCAGCCGGCGGCAAATGCCAGATACCAGCAGAGCACCGGGAGCGCCAATGCAGCCGTGCCGGGCAACAGGTCGCGGCCCTCGAAGCGAATGCCGCGCCTGCGGAGCCATCCGGCAAGGATGCCCAGCGGCAGGCCGCAGGCGAAGCCGAACAGGTGCGCACCCAGATCGGTGCGCCCGTCCGCATTGCCCGAGCCGAGCATGGCCAGCAGTCCCAGCCCGGCGGCGAGAGGCACGAAGGCTTCTCGCAGCAGCCGTCCGAACCGCTCTGGGAAGGGGCGATCCGGGTCGGCGCGTTCGGCAAAGGGGCGCGCGCCGGAGAGAATCCCCGCTGCGGCGAAGACCGCCGTGGAAAACCCCACGGCATCGTGTGGAGCGCCGAGCACGTAAGCGTTGACGAGGTTGCCCGCCGTTCCACCCAGCACCACGCCCAGCCATGCCGCGCCGGTGCCGATGCGGCGGCAGCAGAGCCAGCAAAGGGTGCCGCCGATGAGCACGTTGGCGGTGACGTGCGCCCAGTCTCCGTGCAGGGTCAGCGCGGTGACCGCCCGCCACCACTGGCCGCCCAGAATCCGGGCCGCGTCCGCGCTGCCCACCCGAGCCCAGTCCCCCGCGTAGAGGTCGAAATCCGGAAATGCGCGCAGGGTGAGCGCATGGAACATCAGCAGGCAGAACATGACCGCCGCCGTGGCCTGAAGGCCGGTCTTGGGCGGCAGGTCCGGATCTACCAGCGAGCGGAACAGCCTCGGCCGGTTTTCCTCGATGTAGCTTTCGATTTCGTCTGCAGCCGTTTCCAGCAGGCCGGGGCGGACCATGATGGTCCAGCCGCCGCCTTCGTCCGGGCGCAGCCGCTTGATGCGGTGGGGTACCTCTCGCGAGAGCAGCACGAGCTCGAACCGACGCGCCTCGGCGCGGGACAGGTTTCGGCGCCCCTGCGGCAGATGCGGGGGAACTTCCTGCCACTCACCGTGCGGACCGGGTTTTGCGGACCTGGAGCCGTATTCTTCTTCCATGCGCCCGACACTACGCGCAAAACACCCGCAAGAAAAGGCCGTGAGCCTTGCGCCGGATGCGGTTTAATTCTATCACCTGACCATGCGATCATTCATCTTCATCCTTCTTTTGCTTGTCCCTGTCCCGGCCTTGGGCGCTTCCGTGGAAGTAATGGTCGGGCAGATGCTCATGACCGGATTCCGAGGCATGGCCGTTGACGAAGAAAGTCCGGTCATTCGGGATATCGAGGACCGACACCTCGGCGGCGTGGTGCTGTTCGACTACGACGTGGAGCGCGAGGTCTTCGACCGCAACATCAAAAGCCCGGCGCAGTTGCAGAGGCTCACGGAGTCGCTACAGTCACGGGCCGACATCCCGCTCTTTATTGCGGTGGATCAGGAAGGCGGCAAGGTTCAGCGGTTGAAGAGTCGCTGGGGATTTCCGGAGACTCCGTCCGCGGAGAGGCTCGGAGCGGACGGCCCCGTGGCCAGCGGCGCCGCCGGACGCATCGTTGGTCGGGTGCTTTCGCAGAACGGCATCAACATGGATTTCGCCCCGGTAGTCGATGTGAACGTGACCCCGGCCAGCCCTGCCATCGGCGCATTGGGGCGGAGTTTTTCTGCCGACCCACGCGATGTCGCCGCTCACGCCGCGGCCTTTGCAGGGGGGCTCCGCGAACACGGTGTCATCCCCTGCCTCAAGCATTTTCCCGGTCACGGCAGCGCCATGGCCGACAGCCACAAGGGCCTGACGGACGTGACCGAAACATGGTCCAAACACGAGCTGGCTCCGTACAAAACGCTTATCGATGAGGGATACGGCGGCATGATCATGACCGCCCACGTCTTCAACGCTTCCCTCGACCCGAAGCACCCGGCAACGCTGTCCGGCAGAGTCATCGGCTCCACCCTGCGTCAGCGGCTCGGCTGGGACGGCGTGGTGATAACCGATGACATGGACATGCGCGCCATCCGCGACAGCTACGGCATGCGCACCGCTCTCAAGCTCGCCATCCGCGCCGGGGCGGACATCATGCTCTACGGCAACAACCTGCGGTACGATCCGCAGATCATGAGAAAGGCTTACGACACGATTCTGGGTCTGGTACATTCCGGGGAAATATCGGAAGCTCGTATACGGCAGTCCTTTGAGCGAATCATGAGGCTGAAGGATCAAATCAAGGAGGAACCATGACCATCCCGTGGCAGGAACTGGAGCATGCGGCGCGGCACGCGGTCCGCAACGCCTATGTCCCGGCAAGCGGATTTCCCGTGGGAGCCGCGCTGCTTGACGAGAACGGAGCCGTTCACCGCGGCTGCAACGTGGAGAATGCTTCCTACGGTCTGACGAGCTGTGCCGAGCGCAACGCGGTCTTTGCGGCGGTCGCTTCGGGTGTGCGTCCCGGAAGCATTCAGGCACTGGTGTTGTACACCCCGACGGAAAACGCGGTCAGCCCGTGCGGCGCGTGCCGTCAGGTGCTTGCCGAATTCATGGCTGCGCAGGCCCCGGTCAGGGCCGTCTGCAAGGGGCCGGAGCAGATGGAGTGGACCGTGGAGCAGCTGCTGCCAGACGCTTTTGCCATGAGGGAAAGCAACTGATGCTGCCTCAGGAGATCATCCGCCGAAAGCGTGACGGGCAGTCCGTGTCCGAGGCCGATATCGCGGACTTCGTGCGCGGCATGGTGGACGGCTCGGTGAGCGAAGGGCAGGTGGCCGCGTTTGGCATGGCGGTCTTTTTCAGCGGCATGAGCATGGATGAATCCGTCGCGCTTACGCGAGCCATGACGGAATCCGGCAGGACGCTCGCGTGGGACATGAACGGCCCCGTGCTGGACAAGCACTCCACGGGCGGCGTGGGCGATCTCGTGAGCCTCGCGCTCGGCCCGCTGGTGGCGGCCTGCGGCGGGTATGTCCCCATGATATCGGGACGCGGCCTCGGGCATACCGGAGGCACGCTGGACAAGCTCGAATCCATCCCCGGCTACGACGCGACTCCGGACGAGTCGCTGTTTCGCGGGACGGTTGCCGAGGCAGGCTGTGCCATCATCGGCCAGACCCGCGACCTCGCCCCCGCGGACCGTGTGTTCTACGCCATACGGGACGTGACGGCCACAGTGGAGTCCGTTCCACTCATAACTGCTTCCATTCTTTCCAAAAAACTCGCAGCCGGGCTTGACGGTCTGGTGATGGATGTCAAGACCGGCTCGGGAGCGTTCATGCCGACGCGGGAGAAATCGCGCGAGCTCGCACGAAGGATCCGTGAGGTCGCCCGGGGCGCGGGCCTGCCGTGTGAGGCGCTGGTCACTGACATGAGCCAGCCGCTTGCCCCGTGCGCGGGCAATGCCGTGGAGGTGGCCGAGACGATCCGCTTCCTGACCGGAGATCGCGACCCGAGGCTGGAGGCGGTAGTGCTTGCGCTCGGTGTGCGGATGCTTCGGCTTGGCGGACTGGCCGACTCCGACGAGACCGCCGAGTCCATGCTGCGTCAGGCGCTGGACACCGGACGGGCGGCGGAGCGCTTCGGCCGCATGGTGGCCCGCTTGGGCGGGGCTTCCGATTTGGTGGAGAATTTCGAAAAGATCTTGCCGCAGGCTCCGGTGCGGGTGCCGGTGACAGCCCAACGTGCGGGAGTGGTTACGGAAATGGATGCCCGCGCGCTGGGTGTGGCGGTGGTGGAACTCGGAGGCGGCCGCAGGCGTCCGGAGGACAGCGTGAACCCTGCCGTGGGCCTGACGTCCATGGTTCGCATCGGTGATCGGCTGGAGGCGGGAGAGCCGCTGTGCCTTATTCATTCCACGGACAAGGACCGGGCTGAATCAGTGAAAGCGGCTGTGCGAAGCGCGGTTCGGGTCGCTGATGAAGGGTATGTCGCTCAGGGCGGGCCGGTGCTGGAGCGGGCCTGAGCGGAGCTTGCGGGAGCGGGTCAGACTTTGCTGTCGAACGTCGTGCCGCTGCCGAGAAGGGCATAGGCTCCGGGGACCTCCGCGCTGCCCGTGGCCGCTGCCTGACGGTTGTAGGCCGTGGAGGCCATCTCCTGCATGAAGTTCATGATGCCGTTGCCGGACGAGGTGCCCCCGGCGTCCGGGCGGCTTCTCCGCGCAATGGACTGGTCCAGCATGAAGCCGGTGCGATCCGGCAGTCCGGCGGCCTGATCGCCGGATTCCTCATCCTCGTCGCTGGTGTCGCGGTCGAGGGCGTTCAGGCCGGATGAGAGCTTGGTGTGAATCTCGACGCCGGTTATCTCCGACATCTCCTTCTCGATCTCGCGGATGCGCCGCTTCTGCGCTCCGGTGGGCTCGTCGCCCATCTCGAGCAGGATGCCGTCGAGCATGTCCCGCAGCTGCTCGAGCCTTCGCTCCTCTTCGGGCGTGAGGGAGCGAACGTGGAAGCCCGAGGACTGCTGCTCCGCGTCGGTTGCCTTGTCTTCCACCTCCACGCCTTCGGTGGAGAGGAAGGTTTCGGTCAGGGAAAACGCTTCCCGCTCCTGCCGTTTGTTCCGCAGAAGCTCCAGAGCATCCGCGGAACCCGCCCCGTATGAACTGCTGATCGTGGTCATCGCTTTCTCCCGGCAAAGTTTGCCTGCCGGTAAAGAAAGCAAGAGTCATGCCCACGGAAAGGGCGTCCTTCTGGTCAGGAAATATAGCCTTTTTCATGCTGTGATTCTGGATCGGCAAAGTTGGCCATGGCGGTTTTCATGGGGCGGAAGCCGTAGCGAAGATAGAAAGGCTCCTTGCCCGGCACCGCCCAGAGCACCACGTTGGGCGCGTCGCACCGCGAGAGCAGCCGCTTGAGGATGCTGCCTCCGATGCCGTGGCCCTGAAGATCGGGATGTACGCACAGGTCATAGAGTACGGCCTGGCAGATGTGGTCCGAGAGCATCCGGGCCATGCCGACAAGCTTTCCATCCTGCACGGCAAAGCAGACGAGGTCGCTGTTCTCGAAGCAGCGCCGGATCATGTCCGGCTTGCGGTCAGCAAGGGGAGCCCTGCGCATGAGTTCGGCTGCGTCGTGCCAGTCCACTCCAAGGCAGGAGTCGAGCAGCAGCAGGCTCATCGCGATTCCCACCATGTCTTCATGCGCGCGGTCTCACGCTGGTCCGACTGCCTGATGAGGGTGTGCAGCATGGTGCCGTCCTCCTGTGGGGAGGCGATGGAGCGCAGTTCGTCTCCGGCAAAGCATTCCGCGCGGAACTGCACGTCGCCGCCCACACAGACCCGGTCTCGCCGCCACGATTCCGGAACCGCCTCAAGGCAGTATTCCACCGAACGCATGCTGTTCACGTGGCCGTTGGTGTCGTGGTCGCCGTATCTGGCGCACACCGTTGTAGCGTGTTCCCCTTCGCGAATCCGCTTGACCGCCCTTGATTCGAATTCAAGGGCGCGTGGGATCTGCGGGATGTCGCGGTCCGCGATGAGCGACTCGGGGGAGACAGCCTTGCGGTCCTTGATGTCGATGACGGCCCATGCGCTGGTGCCGCGACCGATGGTATCGCCGTTCTTGAGCAGAAAGTCGCGGGTGGCAACGGTCTTCTGGTTGCCGGAGGGCCACGTCTCCACCTCCACCTCGGTGCCGAAGCCCGGCAGCGAGTCCATGTGGATGAAGGCGCGGGAGAGGACCCACGCCCGGCCGAGGCGGTGCAGGTCGCCATAGCCGAAGCCCAGTTCGGCCGCGTGCATGGAGGCGGCGTCCTGAAGCATGTTGCACAGCGCGGTCAGAAACGCTCTGTTTTCGGAGTCCACTTCATAGGAGCGAAGGCGGTAGGTGCTGGTGTGTATGAGATTCATGACTGTATATCCTTGATTCTGGTTGCATCAGCAACTTGGTCTAGAAAGGGAAAGGATGTCAATAGACGGAGGAGATTCATGGTCAGTCGTTGTCGTGAAGGAGCTTGTCGGCCATGGCTTCGCCCTGCGCGCCGCCGCCGGCCATGCGGATCAGCTCGCGGCGAATGTCCTCGCCCTTGAGCTCGTCGCAGCGGGTGAAGGTCTCGCCGTCCACCACTTCCTTGAGAATGGAGAAGTGGCGTTCGGCACGGCCGGCGAGCTGGGGCCAGTGGGTGATGAGGATCATCTGCTGCCGGTCAGCCAGTTCTGCCAGCTTGCGTCCCACGCTGCCGAGCGTCAGGCCGCCGATACCGGCGTCCACTTCGTCGAAGATCAGGGTGGGCAGGTGGTCGCCCCCGGCGTTTCGCCTGAGACTCGTGAGAGCCAGCAGCAGGCGTGAGAGCTCACCGCCCGAAGCGATCTTGTCCAGCGGCTGCGGCGGCTGGCCCGGGTTGGGCGTCCACATGAGGCGGGCCTTCAGGTCGGTGACGCCGTCGTGAAGCGGCACGTCACTGAATTCGAAGTCGATCTTGACGTGCTCGGAAAAGCCGAGGTCCGACAGTTCGCCCTCGATGCGCAGCGCGAGCTCTCTGGCGGCCTTGCGGCGGGCCTTGCCGAGCCTGTCGAGGGTGTCGGAGAGCTGCTCAACGATCTCTGCCTCGCGGCGCTCCAGAGTCTTGCGGTCCAGCGAACAGGCGTCGTGGAAGGAGAGTTTCTCTTCCACTTCGGCGGCAAGGTTCACCAGATCGGCGATGTTGCGGCCCATCTTGCGCCGCAGCTGGGAAAGTTTGAAGAGGCGCTTTTCGATGTCGTCGAGCGTCATGTCGTCGTCATCGTCGTGCACGTGTTCCGGGCCGCGGCGCAGGCGCGAGTCGATCTCGTGCAGCCTGAGCCGGAACTCCTCGACCACGTCGTGGTCCTGCTCCATGTCCGGGAACAGACGGGATATGATGCCCATCTCCCGCGAGAGCAGGGTCAGGCCGTCCAGCAGATTGCTGTCGCCGTGAATGGCGTCGAGTGCGTTGCGGAAACATTCGCCCGCCTGCTCACGCTCCTTGAGGACCGTCTTGCGTTCCTCCAGCGCTTCCTCTTCGCCGGGTTGCGGGTTCACCTCGGCGATCTCGCGCTTCTGGAATTCCAGAAAGTCGCGCTGGCCCGCGATCTCTTCGCATTTGCGATCAAGCTCCTCCATCTCCGCCAGAACGGATTTTAGCTCGGCCCAGAGGCTGTTGCGCTCATCGAGGATGCCCGGGTCGGGCAGGAAGGAGTCGAGCAGCTCGGATTGAAACGCGGGGGAAAGCAGTTTCTGCTGTCCGTGCTGGCTGGTATGGATGACCAGCTGCGGCTTGAGCTCGCGCACCGCCTCCTGCGAGCTGAGGCGGTCGTTGATGAAGATGCGGCTGCGGCCGGTCTCCGCGCTGAGTTCGCGGCGGATGACCGTCTCTCCCTGCGGAAGGATGAACAGGGCTTCCACCTCGGCCTTGTCGGCACCGGGGCGCACGAGCTTGCGGTCCATCTTTTCGCCCGTGATGAAATCCACGGCGCGCAGAATGAAGGATTTTCCCGCTCCGGTCTCACCTGTGAGGGTGTTCATACCGGGGCCGAATTCCAGTTCCGCGTCTTCGATGAGCGCGAGGTTTCGGATGCGCAGCAGTTCGAGCATGTGGTCTCGTCAGTAAGCGAGGTTTGAGCGGTCCCGAGCGAGTCTCTCGCCGGGGAGCCGGTGAAGGATTTCTTCGTAACCCGGATTCTTATACACGACGGAAGCCTTTCGTAAAACCCCTGCATAGGGCCACGGGGAAAAATCCCGGGAAGGTATGTCGGGGCAGCGGTCCGGCTCGACAAGGCAGGGGGCCACCTTGTCCAGCATCTTGCGCAACGATTTGCCCTGTCGCGATTGATGATTCCAGAGCGAACAGCAGGTGCTCTCCACAGCGGAGGCGAGGGTGAACAGCGCCTTGAGGTTGAAAAAGGAATACTTGAGCGGCCTTGAGCGATTGAGTTCGTAAGGCTGCGAGCCGTCCGGGGCGCACTGGTTCTCGATGAGTTCACGTCCCCTGCGGGCCATGTCTTCTGCGATCCCCGGCAGTCCGGCGTACAGGGAGTATACCGCGACCTGTGCCGTGTGCCAGGAGGAGCGGTTGTTGCCGCGCGCCATCTCGCGGCGTCCTTCGGGACTGTATAGCAGCCACTGCCCGAGGCGGCTGAACCAGTCCCGCAGGTTGATGTCGCAGGACCCGGGCCAGTGCGGCGAGCCACGGAGCAGCAGGGCGGCGTCGACCACGCGAACGAGGACGTTGCCGACGATGATGCCCCCGCCGGAGCCTTTGTGCCCCGGCCGGAACTGTGCGTTGTGAAGATTCGGGTTCATGGCGGTTTCGGAGTTGAGAAACCATACCTTGAGGACCTGCGCACATTTCTCGGCAAACCGTTCGTCCTGCGTGAACCAGTAGGCCAGCGCAAGCGTCTCCGCCATGAAGGCCATTCGCTGCATCCGTTCGGAATCGAAGCGAGTTTCGTCGGCTTCGGGATTCCTCTCTCCGTCGCGCCGGACGTAGGGCAGCCCGTCAGGCGAGTCGGGATTCGGCCACCAGTAGGGGGAGAGGCTCACATAGTCGTGAAGGGATATGCCCGCGGGAGCGTGCCCCTTGTCCGTCACGCTGGGGCAGTCCTCTTGCAGCAGCTCCCGCGCTTCGCGGACGAGCTTGTCGTAGGCGTCCATGAGCCGCATGTCGCCCTTTCGGATGCGGGCCCTGTTTTCGTGCAGCACCTGCGGGTCGAAGATGATCGTGTTCGAGCTAGCCGATGTCGGAATCAGGACACAGAAAAGGATGAGGCAAACGAGTGACTTATGCATTCCTGCCGACCTGCTTGGTTTTCTCCAGCACGGTGCTGCCGGGGACCTCCTTGGACAGGAAAGCGTTGGAGACGGTCCAGCCGTGCTTCCGGTAGAACTCACGGGCCGTGACGTTGATGTCGTAGACGAACAGCGTGGCCATCCTGTATCCGCGCGTTGCCACGAGCCATTCGGCGTGCTGCAGCAGCCGGGAGCCGATGCCCTGTCGCATGCACTCCGGAGCAACCCAGAGTTCCGCCAGATGCGCGTCCTGAACCTGTACCACGCCGCACGGTCTGCCGCCGACCTCGGCCACGGAAAACTCAGGCCACGCACGACGGGCGAGGCTGCCCGCAAGATCTTTGCGCTCCCAGTTCTCGATGAACTCCGGCGGCATGAACATGGCGTAGCTGGCTTCGAACGACTCCTTGAGGATTCGTTCGATGTCCGGGACGTCGCCGGATGAGGCGGGGCGGATGATGTATTCTTCCATCATTGGCGCAACCTCGGGTCGAGGATGTCGCGCAGGGACTCGCCGAGCAGGTTGTATCCCAGCACCGTGAAAAGGATGGCCAGACCGGGAAACACGGACAACCACCACGCCACGCCCAACACTTCCTTGCCCTCGGTGAGCATGTTGCCCCAGCTCGGCTCGGGCGCCTGCACGCCCAGGCCGAGAAAGGACAGGGACGATTCCACGAGGATTGCCCCGGCGACTCCCAGCGTGGCAGAGACGAGGACCGGCGAAAGCGCGTTGGGAAGGATGTGGCGGAGGATGATGCGCCCGGGACCGGCTCCTGCGGCGCGTGCGGCCCGGATGAAGTCGCGCTGCTTGAGGCCCAGCGTTTCGGCCCGCACCAGACGGGCCACGCCCATCCACGAGGTCACGCCGATGACCGCCATGATGTTGAACAGGCTCGGTTCCAGAAAGGCGATGACCGCGAGGATGAGGAAAAACGAGGGGAAGCAGAGCATAACATCAACGCCGCGCATGATGATTTCATCCACGAGTTTGCCGAAATAGCCTGAGATAAGTCCCAGCGCCACGCCGATGGCGGTCGAAATGCCCACGGCCACGAAGCCCACCCACAGGGACACGCGCCCGCCGAACAGGATGCGCGAAAGCACGTCACGTCCGAGCGCGTCGGTGCCGAGGGGGTGCGCCGCGCTGGGGGGCAGCAGCATGGCGTTCACGTTGATGGCGTTGGGATCGTACGGGGATATCCATGGGGCAAGGACCGCGCCGAGGGACATGACCGCCACCAGTGTGACGCCGATGATGAACAGGGCGTTTCTCGAAAGAAACGAAGGTCGGCGCAGCGGTCCTTTGATCATGCGTCCCTCCCGGAAACCCGGATGCGGGGGTCCGCCAGCCCGTAGCCGATGTCGGCAAGCAGGTTGCCCGCGAGCGTCAGGACCGCGCCGAGGACGAGGCTGCCCATGATGAGCGGATAGTCCCGCGCCATCACGCCTTCGTAGAAAAGCTGCCCCAGACCCGGCAGAGCGAAAATGGATTCGATGATGACCGATCCGCCGATGAGCGTGGGCACCGAAAGGCCGAGGATGGTTATGACGGGCAGCAGGGCGTTTCTCAGGGCGTGGCGGTACAGCACCGCTCGGCTTGAGAGTCCCTTGGCCCGGGCCGTCATGATGTAGTCCTGCCGCAGCACTTCGAGCATCCCGGAGCGCATGTAGCGGGAAAGCCCGGCCCAGCTGCCGAAGGTATAGATGAATATGGGCATGGCAAGATGACGCGCTAGGTCCGCGAGCTGTTCATGCCACGCCATCTGGTCGAATCCCATGCTGGTAAGGCCCGAGATGGGCAGCACCGGCCAGTATATGCCCAGCCAGAGCATCAGCAGTAGCGCGAGCCAGAATCCGGGCATGGCAAAGCCCACGAACACGAGCACCGTCGATATCCTGTCGAACCAGCCGCCGCGCCGCCACGCCGCCGCGACCCCGATGGGCACCGCGATAATCAGCGTCAGCACGAGGCTCGCCACGTTCATGCCGAACGTCAGCGGCAGCCGCTCCTTGATCTTGTCCCAGACGGGGCGATGGTCGCCCGAGAGCGACTTGCCGAAGTCCAGCCGGACGAGTCTGCCGAGCCAGGCCGCGTATTGTATGTGTATGGGCTTGTCGAGGCCGTAGAGCTCCTCGAGCCGCTGCCGCGCTTCGGTGTCGGCCTGCGGGTTGAGCGTCGTCTGAAGGTCGGTGGGGGAGCCCGGAGCCAGATGGATCACCCAGAAACTGATCACCGTGATGCCGAGGAAGACCACGGCGGTCCATCCCAGCTTGACGAGTATTCGTTTGAGTACGGCGTTCATGCGTGTCTCCGTTGCGACCATTTCTGAACCTGCCGATTTACTTACGTCATTCCCGCCCTTGTTGCAATTGCGGTTGCGTGGTCGTCATGTCCCGTAAGGTATCGCAGCGTTGCCAAACCGGTATTTGCCGTCCCCGCCGTCCGAGAATACGAAATGATTTACAGGAGGTAACGACGATGTGGATACGGTATTCAACGCAAAACGAATTTACGGCCGATGATCTGGCGGAGCTGTTCGCTTCGGTGGGCTGGGCTTCGGCAGAGCGGCCCGAAGAGCTTGTGCGCGCCATGTGCAATTCGCACCGTGTGGTGAGTGCCTGGTGCGAAGGGAAGCCCGTCGGACTGGCGAACAGCATCTCCGACGGCTGTATGGCGGCTTACGTGCCGTATGTGCTGGTCCACCGCGATTGGCAGGGGCGCGGCATCGGGCGCGAGCTGGTGACTCGCCTGTTGAATGAATACGCGGATTTTCCGCGCATCGCCCTCATTTCCTATGCCGAAGCCGTCGGATTCTATGAACGCTGTGGCCTGCACCGGGGCGACGGCAAGCTGCCGATGTTCGCGGGATCGCTTCCGTCCTGATCAGGTCAGGAAGTTGCGGACACCGGTGAAGACGATCTGCGCGGCGAGTGCGGAGAGCACCAGTCCGGTGATTTTGGTGAGCATGGCGAGCCCGGTGCGGCCGATGATCTTCTTGATGGCCGCGGCCGAGAAAAGCAGCGCCCCCACGCAGCAGCAGGCTGCCACCAGTGCCACCGCGCCGACAAGTTTTTCTGCGGGGTTTTCCAGCTCCGCACCGAGGATGAGCAGCGTCCCGATTGTCGCGGGACCCACGGTGATTGGCATGGCCAGCGGTACCACGGCGACGTCGCCGTCGTCTTCCGGTTCGGGCTGCGACCGTTTGCCGGACACGAGCGAGACCGCAGAAAGAAAGAGCAGACTTCCCGTGCCGATCCTGAAGCCGTCAAGGGTGATACCGAGTGTGGCGAAGATGGTGTTTCCGCCGAAATAGAGCACGAGGCTGATGACCATGACGGAGAGAACGACCCTGAGCGCGAGCTTTCGCTGCGCGGGCACGTCCATGTCCTCGGTCATGGACAGGAAGACGCTGAGCACGAAGAACGGCGTCAGCAGAAAGAAAAGTTTGATGGTCAGGCTGATGAACAACTCTATCATGAGGCACCTCCCGTGGCTTTTGCGCGGGGACTATGGACGAGGTCGCAGTGAAAAGCAACGGCCATTTTGCATAGCCTTTATGCTGCGGAAACCCATAATTTGCGGTTGACAGCCTATCTTGATTTGGATAAATCCATTTCTCCCAACGCAGTGGGGCTGTAGCTCAGTTGGGAGAGCGCTTGAATGGCATTCAAGAGGTCGTCAGTTCGATTCTGTCCAGCTCCACCAATTTTCCTTAATGGCTTCGGTAGATTACCGGAGCCATTTTTTGTTGCCAGACGGTCGGAAATCCGGTTTGTGGTCCAAATGTGGCCTAATCCGAATTTCCGGCTTTTGCGTAATACTGGGCCAACCTTTCTTGGGCGGGATTGTCCTGCAGCTCTTCAAGGTTCGTGTACCGCTTGGTCATGCGCAAATCCTTGTGCCCGATAAGGGCTCCGGCCATTGCAAGCTTGCCTCCGGCAAGAACGATGCTTGAACAGTAGGTGTGTCGGTTGTCGTGGAAGTGCAGATCGTCAAGTCCGCAGGCCTTGCAGACATTCTTCCATGCGCTCTTGAACTCACCCATCCGGGTTCCATCCAAGTGTCCGACAACATGGTCACCCTTCACGGTAATGCCCCGCTTTGTTCGACGCTCTTCCAAATGGACGCGTCGGGCGATCAGAGCATCTCGGGTTCTGGGCATGATGTGGTGCAAGCGCTCCCTGCGGTTCTTCGTGCGGAAGAAGCGAATCAGGCCTTTACCGTTGAAATCGATATCAGCCCATTTCAGGTCAAGGATCTCCTGACGACTGCAACCATGTTCCACGGCCAGCAGAATGGCCAAAGGAAGATAATGCTTTGCTCGGCTTTCCCCTGCCTTTGCGAGGAGCACGTCGACCTGTTCCGGTTTCAGGAACTTCTTTCGTTCGTGCTGCTCTTCGTTCAGGTAGCCAATCTCCCTTGCAGGGTCTGCTTTCAGCACGCCTTCCTTCACGGCCTGCTTGAAAACCTGTTTGACTATGAACAGGTACCGGTTCGCCGAAGCCGGGGAATTCTTGTGGGCCTCATCAGCGCGGAAGTCCAAAATGACTTTTTCGCTTAGGATGCCCAAGGGCTTGCCTCCCCAAACCGCGACCAAGCGCTTCAGGTTGCCAAGATAACCAGTAAGCGTGTTCTTCCCAAGGCTGCCTTCCTTGACGCGTCGTTTCCACTCTTCTTCGCACAGCGCAGCAATTTCCCCGAAGGTCTTGCCGCGCATACGATTACGCGCCTGCGGTGATTCCGGCATTTCCCCGCCTTCAAGAACAACTTTCAGACGGGTAATCTCCCGGTCCGCCTCACGCCATGTTCTGAACGTGCCGTGGTAACGCTTTCGCTTTGTCTCTGGGTCGACGTACTTGACGACGTAGCTGCATCCTTTCTTTCTCGGGCGTTTTTCCAGGGTGACTGTTGCCATAACTAGTCCTCCCGTGACCTTTCGCCCGCTTTCGCGATGTGATTGTCAATGAACCCACGCAGGTCCTCTTCCCGGACCAGCTTTCTGGATCGTATCTTAACGCACGGCAATTCACCATCTCTAATCATGCGTGAAATGGAGGACCGGTGCATCCGCAGAATATCTGCGGTTTCCTGAATCGTCAGAAGTCTGATTTCTCCCATGAAGTGTTCCTCTGGTGCACGTCGAAGCCTCCAACGTATAAACGTCCAGTCTGCACTTCATTTTGCGGCCAAGGCACGATTGCCCAAGACCAATCCTCCATTACAAATCATGGGATAAAAAAATGGGCAATAGTCACGGGTAGGTTTTTTTTGAAAAAGATCATTTTTCTTTCTGCCGATCTGTCCTTTTCTTTTTCCGGGATTCTTCATGCGTTGTTGCAAAGCATAAAAAGGAGCCACCCCATGGCGTTGCAGACGTGAAGAAATTTTGTTGAACGCAGCAGTGCGCAGCGAAGCAAGCTCTGCGAAGTGAAACCAAATTGATGAACGGCAAAAGGCCATGCTGGCGGGCGCGGCCAAGGACCGCGCGCGGGAGGAATGAATTTTTTAATTTTCTCCCTAACTTGTTAGGGAAAAATTAAAAAAGAAGGGACGACAAGACGTCCCTTCCTGTTACAAGAATCTTTAAAAATGCAAAAAATAAAGCCCCTTGGCGGGGCTTCTTCAATTGCCATGAAAAGGAGGTTATTTCCAGCTGCCAAGATATTGTGCGCTTATATCTCTTCGTCCAGCTCCGTGACCGAACTGCGTGCGTACTTGCACTTCCGCTTCGTTCACAAGCCGTGCGTAGTCGTCGCCCCGGCTTGCTCTGGCAGCAGCAAGGAAGTCTTCTTTGCTTGCGTGCCGACATGGTGGTTCAAAGCCACATGTTTCGCGGAATATCTCGTGAGCGCGTGCGTGTCTCGCTGCGTGAAATGACCCGTTGCTTTCCTTTCTGGAGATGCCATTTTTTCGGGCAATCTTGTAAAACTCCTGTCGGACGGATTTTTCTTTCCATCCCGGCATCATCAAGTTGCCTCGGCCTGCAGTGAAATCGTGATGACGTGCCACGATTTCACGCATTTGGGGGGTGATGGTGTGGAGATTCCTGTCCCGACCGCCTTTCGTGCCGTCTGTGATGTACAGGGCTGTGAAGGTTTCCGGGGTGTTCCCACCGACAAGCGAATGTTGACAATCGAACTTGTAGGCTTCTTCAAAACGAAGCCCTAGATGGCGGGCCAGCTCAAGAACAATCCCTACACGTTGCTCAATGTCATTGCCGCTCCGTAAAGCGGTGACTGCCTTTTCATACGGCTCTGGCAGAATCGACTTGTCAACGTTGTCGACGTAAATCCTGTTCCCGATGTCAAAACGCTTATTGTCCGTCTCGGCGACCTTCCGGTTTCCCCAAGCCCTTGCCAGCGCGCGAACGCCTGACATATAGCCCTTGATGGTGGAATCCTTCAGGCCTTCCTGCTGCCATTCCCGGACAACTTCGTGAACGTGTCGGTTCGTGAGGTTTGACCATTTCTGGGTTTTGATGCCCAGCTCTCTTGCTGTCTGAACGAAACGCTCTGCAGCGTCTACGTTATTTGCCACCGTCTTTGCACTGCCGTGCAGTGAGGCCCGATGGATGCCCGTGATTAATCCGTCTTTTGGTATGTTAATCCCCAAATAAATTAGAATGTTGAAGGAAAGATTTTCCTTCGCCCAAATCGGGCGGACCGAAGAATCGGAGATGGTCCTGAAGAAATCGATGTATGTGATTGCAAATGAATAAGGGATTCAGATGCTTCGGGACGGTGAATGTGTTGATTCCGACGTCACTGCGCCCTAAAGGACGCGCCGCAATGGCTGCTGACGTGCAAAGAGTGGAACCCTAATCACATCTATATCGAAATCGACCATGCTCACTGCCTGAAACGCAGAAGCATCTTGGGTCGCGAAGAAAGGAAAAGCTTTCCCGACAAGTCCTTACTCGGCGTTGGGAACGCACGTTCAGTAAGGACGCCTCAGCCGGAATGCAGGAATGGTGCGGTGTCTCGGATGGTTCAGCCATCCGTCAGTACAAGGTACTGACGGATGGGAAATCGGCCCACGGAAGGGGCAGTCGTGTGAAGTGGATCGGAAATTGTGTGGGCCGGAACGGCCCGTAACGCTCTGACCAAATTATGGTCTTCGATCAAGGAAGGTGCGTTGCTGAGCAACGAAAAATCAGGTGAACGCCTCCTACAGATTTCTGAATCTGGACGTCCTTATCTCGTCCCAGATACGAAATTCAAGTCTGCTGGGTATGTTTTTTGAAAATATTTCACACACGACGTGATTTGTTTGGGAGGCGTGAACAATGTTGTTATAAAGAATGCGTAACGAGTGGTTTACGATTCTAACATGCAAAACGTTTTTGATTTTTTACGTGTTCTTAAAAAAGTAATATTGCCAATGATATACCGCATTGGTTGTGAGGCGGAGATAACCTTTGTCGCGTCCGTCAGGGTGGCGATGGCGGCAAGGAGGACAATACGGATCCCCGACCACCGTAGCTCGCGCAAAGCCTCGAAGACGGTTTCGTCATCCCATTACGCGAGTTGCGGGATGGACGTGTAAAGTCCCCCCATCTTAGGGCCAGTTAAGTGTAGAGATTTCCGACCGGTTTTTTGAGGTTGCCCAGAGGGCAGGGGGTCCCCCCTGCCCTCTGGGCTGCAAATTCGATTGGCGTCATGTTGCCGAGAGATTCATGAGGCCGCTCCTCATTGTACTCCCTGACAAACTCCTCGGTGCTTTGGCGGACTTCGCTCAAGCTGTCGAAGATATACAGATCCAATACTTCCTCCCGATATGTCCTGTTGAAGCGCTCGATATATGAGTTCTGTGTCGGCTTGCCCGGCTGGATAAAGTCCAGCTCAACGCCGTG
>NZ_JCANTV010000004.1:0-2500 GCF_059568665.1 Pseudodesulfovibrio halophilus DSM 5663
GACACCTTGGCGCAACCGCCCGAGTCCCGTTTTTTGCCGTGTTATTTGCTAGCTGGAGTTTTGCATTTGTTCAGCGTGTATTCCACGCAAAAAGGCCCGGTCATTTTGACCGGGCCTTTCAGGAAGAATATCCTGGCAGCGACCTACTTTCCCACGACTAAGACCGCAGTATCATCGGCGATGGAGGGCTTGACTTCCGAGTTCGGAATGGGATCGGGTATAACCCCTCCTCCCTGGCCACCAGGAAAATATATAGTTCAATAGGGGGAGAGAGGATATTAAGTAAGTTAGATAAGCCGCACGATCTATTAGTACCGGTCTGCTGAACACATCGCTGCGCTTACACATCCGGCCTATCAACCTCGTAGTCTACAAGGGATCTTCAGGGACCGAAGTCCAGGGAGAACTAATCTTGAGGATGGCTTCCCGCTTAGATGCCTTCAGCGGTTATCCGTGCCGAACATAGCTACCCTGCAGTGCCACTGGCGTGACAACAGGAACACCAGAGGTTCGTCCACCCCGGTCCTCTCGTACTAGGGGCAGACCCTCTTCAATTCTCCTACGCCCACAGAGGATAGGGACCAAACTGTCTCACGACGTTTTAAACCCAGCTCGCGTACCACTTTAAACGGCGAACAGCCGTACCCTTGGGACCTGCTCCAGCCCCAGGATGTGATGAGCCGACATCGAGGTGCCAAACCGCGTCGTCGATGTGAACTCTTGGACGCGATCAGCCTGTTATCCCCGGCGTACCTTTTATCCTATGAGCGATGGCCCTTCCATGCGGAACCACCGGATCACTAAGACCAACTTTCGTTCCTGCTCGACATGTCTGTCTCACAGTCAAGCTCCCTTATGCCTTTGCACTCGACGGCTGGTTTCCAATCAGCCTGAGGGAACCTTTGCAAGCCTCCGTTACTCTTTGGGAGGCGACCGCCCCAGTCAAACTACCCACCAGACACTGTCTCCAAGCCGGATGACGGCGTTGGATTAGATACCTAGATTACCAAGGGTGGTATTTCAAGGGTGACTCCACGAACACTGGCGTGCCCGCTTCAAAGTCTCCCACCTATCCTACACATGATAAACCAAATACCAATGTCAAGCTATAGTAAAGGTGCACAGGGTCTTTCCGTCCTTCTGCGGGTACCGGGCATTTTCACCCGGAATTCAATTTCACTGAGTCTCTGGTTGAGACAGTGGGGGGATCGTTACGCCATTCGTGCAGGTCGGAACTTACCCGACAAGGAATTTCGCTACCTTAGGACCGTTATAGTTACGGCCGCCGTTTACCGGGGCTTCGATTTAGAGCTTCGCCGAAGCTAACTCCACCTCTTAACCTTCCGGCACCGGGCAGGCGTCAGTCCCTATACTTCGTCTTACGACTTCGCAGAGACCTATGTTTTTAGTAAACAGTCGCCCCCCCCGATTCGCTGCGGCTCTCACGTGCTCAACAAGCAAGTCATATCACACGCGGGAGCATCCCTTATTGCGAACTTACGGGATCATTTTGCCGAGTTCCTTAACCAGAGTTCTCTCAAGCGCCTTGGTCTGCTCGACCCGCCTACCTGTGTTGGTTTGCGGTACGGTCTGCACATGCTAAACTTAGAAGCTTTTCTAGGCAGCATGGAATCACTGACTTCAGTCTGTAAATGACACGGCATCACGTCTCGGCCTTAAAGAAGAGCGGATTTGCCTACCCTTCAAGCCTACACGCTTGCACCGGGATATCCAACACCCGGATCAGCTATCCTCCTGCGTCCCTCCGTCGCACACATGTACAGGTACAGGAATATTAACCTGTTTCCCATCGGTTACGCTTTTCAGCCTCACCTTAGGGGCCGACTTACCCTGGGCAGATTAGCTTTACCCAGGAAACCTTAGGCTTACGGCGAACGGGTTTCTCACCCGTTTTATCGTTACTCATGCCAGCATAATCACTTCTCATTAGTCCAGCAAACCTCACGGTTTACCTTCATCCCATCTGAGAACGCTCCCCTACCGCTCGTCTAAAAGACGAGCCCGAAGCTTCGGTACCATACTTAGCCCCGTTACATTTTCGGCGCAGAATCGCTAGGCCAGTGAGCTATTACGCTTTCTTTAAAGGATGGCTGCTTCTAAGCCAACCTCCTGGATGTATCAGCAACTCCACCACCTTTCCCACTTAGTATGGATTTGGAGACCTTAGCTGTCGATCTGGGCTGTTTCCCTCTTGGCCATGGACCTTCGCACCCATAGCCTGACTCCCGGGAAGCATCTTACGGCATTCGGAGTTTGACAAGGGTTGGTAACCTGGTGGGGCCCCTAGCCTTATCAGTGCTCTACCTCCGCAAGACTCGTTCCCGAGGCTATACCTCAATATATTTCGGGGAGAACCAGCTATCACCGGGTTTGATTGGCCTTTCACCCCTATCCACAAGTCATCCAAATCATTTTCAACTGATACTGGTTCGGTCCTCCACTCAGTTTTACCTGAGCTTCAACCTGCTCATGGATAGAT